>DCHC01000032.1:0-19842 GCA_002314755.1 Faecalibacterium sp. UBA1762
TAAATAACGGCTGCACTTAACGGTACAGCCGATGTCTGCGGGTTTAGCTCATCTGGTAGAGCGTCACCTTGCCAAGGTGAAGGTAGCGAGTTCGAGTCTCGTAACCCGCTCCATACGGTGCTGTAGCCAAGTGGTAAGGCAACGGTCTGCAAAACCGTCATTCACCAGTTCAAATCTGGTCAGCACCTCCAAAGCGAAGATCCTATCACGAAAGTGGTAGGATTTTTTTTGCGATTTAGATCTCATCTTCAATATATTGCATAATGTCTTCAACGTTGCATTTCAACATTTTGCAAAACATCTCGATTGTGTGTGTGCTAACGCTCTCGTTACGCTTTAGTCTTGTAATCTGTGCAGGGCTTATACCATACTTTTTTATGAGCGAGTATTGTGTTTCGCCTTTTTCTTTCATAGTTTCCCATAATTTTTCATAAGAAATCATATCTGTTTAAAACCTCCCATTGACATATTAACCGATTATGGTGTATAATCATATTGACCGATATCGGTTAATATGATGGAGAGGAGGGGAAATCGTGGCTAAATCTCAAAAAGATTGGTTAACAACGTTACTGCTGGCTATTTTTGTAGGTTGTTTGGGTATTCATAGATTTTATGTTGGTAAAACAGGAACAGGTATTCTTTGGTTATTAACTGGCGGTTGTTTTGGTATAGGGGCCTTAATTGATTTAATACAAATTGTTTGTGGCAAGTTTACTGATAGTGAAGGTAATGTGATAACCAAAGATTAACTATATTCCTGTTAAAAGGAGTGTTAATCACACCCAAAAAGTCCTCTTTGTCGTATGACAAAGGGGGCTTTTTGATTTTTTTCGGACAAAATGATACTGCTATCGGCAATGATTTCGCTTTGTTCAGGATCAGCTACGCAGACATGAGGACCAGCATCGCATAGTTGCAGCGCAAAAGGAACAAAAGGATTCAAAAGATATGCTGAAAAAACCTGAGCTTTGTGCTATAATCAAATATGACAGGGGATACGGTTTCACTTGTGATCTCTTCTGCATACGGTAATTGGATACAATGCAATTGAAAAGGCTTTGTCAGGCGGTATGGAATGCATTTTTGGTAATACTATAACGAGAGCAAACAAAAGGAGACAGGGAATGCAATATATTTTGACATTATTAGAAGGCTTTATCTCCTTTATCTCGCCCTGTATGCTGCCGATGTTTCCCATCTACCTGAGTTATTTTGCAGGCGAAGAGAACGAAAAAAAGAAAATTCTTCCCCGGGCATTGAGTTTCGTAGGGGGATTCTCCCTGGTGTTTTGTCTGTTGGGCGTTCTTGCCGGGACGGTGGGGACTTTTTTGAAAGAGCATCAGACTGCCGTCAATCTGGTGACGGGACTTATTGTCATCCTGTTCGGTTTATCCTACCTGGATATCATTTCGATCCCCTTTTTTAAGGGCGTGAAAACCGGGCAGAATATCCGCGGCGCATTTTCCTCTTTTCTTTTCGGCATGGTGTTTGCGGTCAGCCTGACCCCATGTGTGGGCGCCTTTCTCGGCTCTGCCCTAATGCTTGCCGCCTCGGTGGGGGGTGTTTGGCAGGGGCTTGCACTTTTGGCGGTTTATTCCCTTGGGTTAGGTGTTCCTTTTGTCATCTCAGCAGTACTGATAGATCAGTTAAAGACCGCGTTTACTTTTGTAAAAAAACACTACCGGGTTGTTCAGACCGTGTGCGGTATTTTTCTGATATTGGTTGGACTGCTGATGGCTTTTGGGCTGTTTCCCAAATTGCTGTCATGGAAGTAGGGGTGAAGGTAGATGAAAAAAGGTGTAGTGCTGATTCTTTCGGCTTTATTTGCGATGCTGTTTTTTTGTTTGGCAATTTATTATCCAAAGCTTCAGGAAGGCTACGGCAACAGTCCCGCACAGAGCGCCGCCGGGGAACAGGAGAGAATTTCAGCCACGAATTTTACCGTATATGACGCCGAAGGCGTATCTGTGAAGCTTTCCGACTTTGCAGGCAAACCGACTGTTGTCAATTTTTGGGCGACCTGGTGCGGCTACTGTGTACAGGAACTTCCGGCTTTTGATAAGCTTTTTCAGGAATATCGGAATAAGATAAACTTTGTCATGCTGGATCTGCCTGACGGCATGCGGGAGACACAAAACGGTGCGTTGGAATATGCAGAAAAGCAGGGCTTTTCCTTCCCCATCTATTTTGATACCGACGGCAGCGCGGCCAACGCATATTCCGTAACGGGTATCCCAATGACTCTGCTGGTCGATCAGCAGGGAAATCTGTATCAGATCCACATAGGGGCAATGAGTGAGCAAACCCTGCGAGAATATTTAGAGGCACTACTGGAGGTGCGAGTATGAAGATTAGACTGAACGAAGACGAGGAAGTGGTCCGGACAGTGAAAGAGGGACTGAAAAGGACTGGCGGCTATTGCCCCTGTCGGCTGCAACGGACGCAAGAGACAAAATGCATCTGTAAAGAGTTTCGGGAACAGATTGCCGACCCAAATTTTGAAGGCTACTGCCACTGTATGCTCTACTATAAATCATTAAATGAATAAGGCTGGAAGGTAATGATATTTTATAACCCACCATCCTACAATTTTGAGAATCTGAAGCAGATCTTTTCTTGCAAACATAGCGCAAAAATGGTATAGTAAAGTTGTGCAATTTTGAAAAAACTGCATATCGGAATTTTTGAAACACATATGAGCAGGAGGAAATTCAAATGGGTTTGATAAAAGCAGCTATAGGTGCAGCCGGCGGCGTGATGGCTGACCAATGGAAAGAGTTTTTCTACTGTGACGCCATACCTGCAGATGTTTTGATGGTAAAGGGTCAAAAGCGTTTCAGCGGCCGATCCTCCAACACCAAGGGCAGTGACAATATCATTTCCAGCGGCAGCGGTATTGCCGTTGCGGACGGCCAGTGTATGCTGATCGTGGAGCAGGGTAAGGTGGTAGAGGTCTGCGCCGAGCCGGGCGAATTCACCTTTGATAACTCTTCTGAGCCCAGCGTTTTCTCCGGCAATCTTGGCGACAGTCTGCTTAAGACCTTTCAAACAATCGGCAAGCGGTTTACTTACGGCGGTGACACCGGCAAGGACCAGCGGGTGTATTACATTAACACCAAGGAGCTGACCGACAACAAGTTTGGTACGGCCAATCCTGTGCCTTTCCGGGTGGTGGATGCCAATATCGGGCTGGATATCGATGTCTCTGTCCGTGCTTCCGGCGTCTACTCTTATAAAATTGCCGATCCGTTGTTGTTCTACACCAATGTTTGCGGCAATGTCAGCAGCCAATACGACCGCAGCCAGTTGGATAGCCAGTTGAAGACCGAATTCATCAGCGCACTGCAGCCCGGCTTTGCGCGGCTGAGTGAGCTGGGGCTTCGTCCCAACCAGATTATTGCCCATAACACCGAGATGGAAGACGCTATGAACCGGGCGCTTTCTAAAAAGTGGGGCGAAAAACGGGGTCTGCAGGTTGTCAGCGTTGCCTTTGGCAGTGTTACCCTGCCGGAGGAAGACGCCGAGATGATCAAAAATGCCCAGCGTGCGGCGGTTTTACGGGATCCGACCATGGCTGCCGCCACATTGACCGGCGCTCAGGCCGATGCCATGCGCACCGCTGCGGGTAACAGCGCCGGTGCTATGACCGGCTTTATGGGGATGAATATGGCAGGCGGACAAAATGCCGCCGCTACTGCCCAGAGCTTGTATGCCATGGGGCAGCAAAAGCCTGCCGAAGTATCTTCTTCGCAAAACAGTTGGAAATGCACCTGCGGCGCGGTGGCTGCCGGAAACTTCTGCACCGAGTGCGGCGCAGCTAAGCCTGCCGAAGGCTGGAAATGCAGCTGCGGTGCTGTCAACAAGGGCAGGTTCTGTGCTGAGTGCGGCGCCAAAAAGCCCGTAGGGGAGCCGTTATACCGCTGCGATAAATGCGGCTGGCAGCCGGAGGATCCCCATCATCCCCCCAAGTTTTGCCCGGAGTGCGGCGACCCGTTTGACGATAACGACAAGGCATAACGCAGAGGGATATCATGGCGGAAATTTTACAGTATAAATGCCCGGCCTGCGGCGGAAAAATGGAGTTTGATTCCACCCTGCAAAAGCTGAAATGTCCCTATTGCGACAGCGTGATGGAACTTGCGGATTTTCAGCAGAATGATATCGGTCTGGAAAAAGAGACCACCGCAGACGACCAGCCTAAGGATGTTTCTGCGTGGAGCAATGCCCCCCAGGAGGATTGGTCCGAACAGGAGCAGACTGCCCTAAATGTTTTTATCTGTCAGTCCTGCGGCGGCGAGATTGTCGGTGACGCCAATACGGCGGCAACTCAATGTCCCTATTGCGGCAATAATGTGGTGGTCAAGGCACGCTTTCAGGGCAAGTTGAAGCCGGACTGTGTTATTCCTTTTCAGCTGGATCAAAAGGCCGCGCAGGACCGTTATCGCAAATTTATCAAAAACAAATTTTTGCTTCCGGTCCAGTTTAAGGATGAAAACCACATCAACGAGATCAAAGGCATTTATGTTCCCTTTTGGGTGTACGATACCAAGGTGGATGCCTATGCCCGTTACCGCGGGGAGAATATCCGTTGTTGGAGCGATGCAAACTATCAGTATACCGAAACTACCGTGTACGATATTTTTCGGCAGGGGAATATGCAGTTTTGCCATATTCCGGTAGACGGTTCCTCTAAAATGCCAGATGATCTGATGGAATCCATTGAGCCGTTCGACACCGCTAAGGCGGTGCCGTTCCGTACCGCATACCTTGCCGGATATTTTGCCGATAAATACGATGTGGATGACGCGGCATGCCGCCCCCGTGTAGACCAGCGGGTGCAGGTCAGCGCACAGGAGATTTTACGGGGTACAGTCAACGGGTACGGTTCGGTCACGCAGATGGATTTCGGTTCGGTACAGGATGCGGTTCGGGGTCTGTCAGATACCGCAAAATACCGGGACCCGTTTGGCGGTGTTAACCGTGCAGGTAGCGGAGCTCAGGTGACAAATAGATCGGTCACCTATGCGATGTACCCGGTTTACCTGCTTTCTTCCACCTACAAGGGAAAACCCTACACCTTTGCCATGAACGGACAGACTGGCAAGTTTGTGGGGGATCTGCCGGTAGATACCACCAAAAAAAACCGGACCTTTCTTTTGACCTTTGCCATTGCCACCGCTGTTTTCACCCTCTTGAGTTATCTGTTGCGGTAGGGGGGCGTAAGGTTGAAAAATAAATTTTCAACCCCGTTTTGTGCCTTGCAATGCCAAGCGGGCACTGCAACTGCTTCGCAGAAATATCCTGCAAAGCAGGACGGCACAATTCCGAATAAGGAATGGTCATAATAATGAAGATGAAAAAGATATTACAACGGTGCATGTTGTTGACACTAACATCGGCTTTTGCGTTGCTGAGCATACCGGCTTTGGCGCTGGAGCAGGATAACCTGGTGGATAGCGCAGGTCTGCTGACCACGGAACAGGCTGTCACGCTGGAGCAAAAGTTAGATGAGGTCAGCGGTCGACTAAGCTTTGATATTGTGGTGGTCACTACAGAGAATCTGGGTGGCAGCAGCCCTATGGCCTATGCCGATGATTATTACGATTACAACGGCTATGGTTGGGGCGAAGAACACGACGGGTGTCTGCTGCTGATCCATATGGATGAAAACCGCGGATACTGGATTTCCACCTGCGGCTTTGGCGTCCGTGCATTGACGGATTATGATATCTCATCCATTGGGGATACCATTGTTCCGTACCTTTCTGCCGGGGATTATGACGGCGGCTTAAACGCCTTTTGTGACAGCGTAGAAGACCTGGTACTCCGTGCGCAAAACGGAGATAAATACAGTTTGGATTCTGCTGACTCCCGGGACAATTTAGAACATCTGAACTATGCTGCCCCGGTAAAAACCTTTGACCCCAGCAACCTGATTATCGGCGGTCTGCTTGGCTTGACCGTAGCGTTAATTACTGTTGGCGTACTAAAGAGCCAGTTAAAAACGGTGCGCCGTAAGGCTGCCGCCAACGATTATTATGTGGATGGCAGCTTGGTAATGACCCGCTCCTTTGATCAGTTTATGGGCAGGCATGTCTCTCGTGTCAAAATAGAGCGGGATCCCCCTTCGGGCAGTTCCAGCACCCACACATCCTCTTCCGGTCGTAGTCACGGCGGGGGCGGAGGACACTTTTAGTCTGCTCTTTTATCATTAGAAAACGCAAAAGAGATATCTCCGTTCTTCGGGGAAATCTCTTTTTTTTGTTTTCCGTTTGGCATAGTGAGGCATAATGAAAAATACTTCCACCTAAGCTATGCCATTGAATAATATTGGCAGTGTAGGGCGTGTACCTGACCTTGCGCCCGCTGTAATTCCAGCATCAGATCGGCAAGGTTTTCCTTTTTGGCATATGCCTGCAGGCCGCAAAGGCTGATGCGCAGGCTGCTGACCAAATCCCGTTTGATGAATAAAGTCAGCAGCTCTTCTCTTTGAGTACAGTAATCTACCAGCTCAAGAGCAATGGCATCGGCTTTATCATACTGCTCTGCCAAAGCGGCCTGCTGTAACCGCAGCAGACCGCTTTCTACCGTATCTGTGGTGACTTTTACCGTAAAGTGTCCCCAGATCGAAAAACCTGCTAAAAGTATCAATACTGCAAAGGCTGCCCTAACACGTTTCATTGTTTCGTCATCCCCCTTATCCGTTTTTCTTTTCGGTGTCTCGGCGCAAAAAATAGTATTCCTTTTCGGGGGAGCAAAGCAGCAGCAGGGTCTGCTGTAACGTACAGCTCTCTTTTTCCAAAATGCGGTCAATATCCCCTCGGGTTAAGCCAAGTACCGGCAGTGTATCCGCCTCTAACCCACCGTCTACAATGACCGGCAACTTGGGCAGACGCTGCTGTGGCAGCCTTTGCCCCTTAAACGAGATGTCGCTTTTGCCGTTGTCACTCGGTGTATCACAGCCACTGTTTTCCGGCGGCTGCAGGTCATCTAACCTCATCGGCTGCGCCCCGGGCCTTTTGCAGACACTGATAGTACCGTTGGTCTCCACCAGTGCAAGCTCTACATCCATAGGTTCAAAAATGTTTTTTTCACGCAGAGCCTCCAACAGATCATCCGCCGAAAACCGCAGTTGCCGCAACATATCCTGATCAATTTTACCCCGGTACATAATAATTTTAGAGTTACCTGAGATCAGGCTTGCCACCTTTTTGCACCGGGCGCTCCAGGCTGAGATCAGTATCTCCAGAGAGACGATCATCAGAACCGGCACCACGCTGCCCGCAACCGGTATCTCGGGCGATTCGATACTGATAGAGGCAAGGTTGGATATTAGTATGGTGGATACCAGCTCGGAGGGTTGCAGCTCCCCCAGCTGCTTTTTGCCCATCAGCCGCATGGAAAAAACAATGATACAATAAATCAGAACGGTGCGTAAAATCAAGATCAGCATAACGCGTCTCCTCTCTGTTTTTATATGATTAGTTTGGTTCGCGCTGCATAAAAGTATTCCCGCAAACCGATACTGTCAGTAGCGTATTAAAAAAATAAGGGAGGGAAGCTCCATGCAGCCGTTGGATAGCGACCTGCAAAAAAATGTAGAATGGTTACAGGAATGTTTTTTGCCCAGCGCTGATTTTTACTGTAAACCGGTATGCATCGGGGGAATACAGGGCGTTTTGTGCATGTTCGAAGGGCTTTCCGGTTTGGAAAAGCTGTGGCAGATGGCCGCCGGCGCCTGGAGCAGGCTGCCTGAAAACTGGTCCAATGCCGATGAGCTGCTGGATTATCTGCTGCAGGATACCGTCATACCGGTGGACCCCTCCCCTGTAACGGATAAAGCAACGTTGGCAGGCATGCTTTGCAGCGGTTGTACGGCCCTAATGTTGCAGGGTTCAGACCGGGCACTGACGGTTTCTACCCAGCAGCAGTTAGGGCGCTCGGTGGCCGAGCCAACAGGGGAGGGCAATCTGCATGGGGCCCACGAGGGCTTTGTGGAGCATCTGCGCACCAATATCAGTATGGTGCGCCGTTTGATCCGTGCGCCGGGGCTGTGCTGTCAGATTATGCCGATGGGTCGCTCCACAGGGACAGAGGTTGCTCTGCTCTACCACAGAGACAAATGTCCCCCCAAACTACTACGTACCCTGCAAAGCAGGCTGAAACAGACCGATATGGATATGATCTTGGATGGGGGATATCTGGTTCCGTTTTTGGTGGGCGGCCCGTTCAGTTTATTCGCGAGTGTCGGCTTTACGGAAAAACCGGATACCGCCGTGGCAAAGCTGTGTGAGGGTAAGGTGATTATTCTGGTTGGGGGCAGCCCTTTTGCGGTGATTTTTCCCTACTTTTTTGCCGAGCATTTTCAGACAATGGATGATTATGCCCAGCGACCGTACTTCACCTGCTTTATCCGGTTGCTGCGGTACGCTGCCTTTGGTTTATCCGTTTTGCTGCCGGGAATGTTTTTGGCAGTAGCGGATTTTACGCCGGAGCTATTGCCGGGTACACTGTTGTATCAAATCGCTTCGGCGCAGGCAACCACGCCTTTTTCACTGTTTTGCGAGACCTTTTTGGTCAACCTGCTGCTGGAGATCATCCGGGAAGCCGGTTTGCGTCTTCCCAAAAGCGTGGGTCACGCCGTCAGCCTGGTGTCTGCGTTGATCGTGGGGGATGCTGCCGTGCAGATCGGGTTACTGGGCACGCCGGTGCTTGTAGCGTGTGCGCTATCGGCCCTCTGTTCGTATGTGGTGCCCGCCCTTTACGAACAGGGTATTATTTTGCGGCTCAGCTTTATTTTGACCGGCGGGCTGATGGGTCCTGTAGGGATTGCGTTGCTTTCCTGTTTTTGTTTGGCAGATCTATGTCGCCTGACCCAGCTTGGCTTGCCGTACCTTGCTCCGTTTTTGCCCGGCAGTCCCGGTGCGTGGCAGGACGGTTTTTTGCGTACCAGCTGGCGTAAACTGACAGGTAAAAGACCTTTTACTGTAAGAGACTATTTTACACAGAAGCCTTTTCGGCGCGGGGCGGATGATACAACGGAGGTGTAGCGTAGCATTGCTAAGATGAAAAAAGAAACCGGACAAAAGGGTAAGTTTGCTCTGCTGGTAATCTGCTATCTTTCCCGCATGGTGATCGGCTCCTCCCAGCCCTTTGGCGTTCAGCCTGCAGCCCTGATCTGTATTGTGGCAGCTGGCACCCTGCTGCAGCTTGCTGTGATAGGCTGGTTGAAAGGCCTGCAGCCGCCTGCCAACCGGGTGATGTGCGGGCTGCTTACCCTATGCCTTTCTATCACCGCGGCATACGACTTTATCAAGGCAGACCGGTTTTATCGCGGGGTGACCAGCCAGCACTTTGTGTTCTGGTGGTTGACTGCGGGCATGGTGCTGTTTGGCTGGTACGCTGCCTTTTGCGGCTTTGCTGCAGTGCAGCGGATGGCAAAGCCAGTGTATTTGCTGATGATGCTCTCACTGATTATTTTGGCACTGACTGGGGACTACACCCGGCAAAATCTGCCGGTTGTCACCCCGGATAAGGAGAATACCGTTCAAACTGTGAATCTGTTGCTGCAATACACCTTTAGCGGCGAGGAATTGCTATGGGTCTGCTGGCAACAGGATGGCTTTGGGGAGAACATCAAAAAAACAGTGCCACCGCTGCGTAAGGCAATGCTGATACGAACCGTGTTCATTGTAATTTTCAGTCTGCTGGGAGGTATGGCGTTGGGCGAAGGCTTTGCCACCACACCCCAGATTTTCGGCAGGCTTTCCCTGCAAAGCGGTGGGCAGAACGCGGCTTACACGGGCGTACTTTATCATACGGTATGGCTGGCAGCCCTTGCGGTCAGGGTGGGTGTGATTTGCTGTACAGTAAAAGACCTTGTCAGAAAATCTCTGCCGGACTGCCCTGCACGTATCCGCTTTGGTCTGGTCAGCGGGGTCATTTTAGCGGGATGCATTTATTGGAACAACAGTTGGCAACAGGACGGTACCCGGCTGCTGACGGTTGCCACGGTCATGCTGCTGATAATGATGACTCTGACCCAAAAGAAAGGAAGGTCGCGCATCAAGTGAAAAAGCTCCTACTGATTCTGACGGTGGTGGCCAGTTCCTTTCTGACAGGCTGCTCCTCCCAGTCGGTCGCCATCAGCCGCCGTGCCATGGTGTGTCTTGTCTATCTGGAGCAGACGGAGCAAGGCTATACCGCACTTGTGGCGGTACGGGATTTTGCTGCTAAGGAGGACGGTTCAGACCCCATCATTTTGCATTCAGCACAAGATGAAACCCCTGTGGGTGCTATGACAAAGGCAGCTTGCGCAGACGGTCAGCAGCCTTTTTTTGCCCGAAACCGATTACTTTTTGTGGGGGAAAGGCTTGCGGATAGCGGTCTTGCGCAGCTTACTAAGGCTTTATCTGACCATTCGGGCATTTACCGAAACCCCAACATCTGGGTTTGGGCAAACGGTGCTGAAGCATTAAATGACGTCGCTCCTTTGGCAAGTTTTATCCCGGCTGCGGAAAAACTGCCGGAAAGCTTCGGCTGCGCAACAACCCTGATGCAGCTTGCCGCCTGCCCCGGCAAACCGGTGGTTCCGATCATCAACTTAAAAACCGAACAGGGAAAAGCCCTGGCGGTACCGGTGGGTATCCGGGTTTGCGGACAGGATGCAGTTGCCTTTTACAGCGAAAGCGATGCGGAATATTACGGCCTGCTGCGCAGCCGTCAGCGCCGGCTGAATTTGACAGTCAGTCAGTCGGATGGCACCCGGGCGCTGGTACAACTTACCCGGCTACGCTGCCGGGTGCAGCCGGATTCGGACGGAAAGCTTACCCTGTTTCTTACCGGCAGGGGGGTGGTGCAGCAGGGGATAGCCGACCCTGCGCTATACGGCTGCGTCGCCCGGCAGCTTGCGGAAAATTGCGGTGCGCTGCGCTCAAAGCTATCTCTTTGCGGAGTGGATGTACCGGATTTTTCTCTGTTAAAGACTTCAATGGACGGCGATGTTGCGACCGACCTCTCCCTGCGTATCCGTGTGGCAATCCGATGGGAGTAGGCTATTCGGCAGAGTGCTTTGCTGTTGCGGAAAGAAAAAACCGGATCTTTTAAAGCTCCGGGGTTGTGACTGTGTTGCTTTTTTTTAATGATATTGATATAATAGAGATCGTAGAAGTTTGTCCAGGGACGGATAGGAGAGGAACAGGATGATTCGCGCAGTTATTTTTGATATGGACGGTCTGATGTATGACACCGAGCCGCTGGTGGAAAAATGCTGGAAAAAGGCAGTGGGACACGCACGGATTCCCTTGACCGCACAAACTCTTGCGGAGCTGCGTACCCGCAATTCTGCCGATCGGGAAAGTTATTTGAAAAGTATTTTCGGTGATCATATCGACTATAAGAGGCTGGAACGGCAGATGTACCGGGAGCTGCACACCCTGATAGGTACTCGCGGCCTGCCTATCAAGCCGGGCCTTTGGGAGCTGCTGGTGTGGCTGCGCCGAAACGGTTACCGCTTGGCGGTGCAGACCACCAATAGCAGCGAGGTGGCTGCCTGGTATTTGGAGATCAGCGGCTGTGCGGAATATTTTGATGTGACGGTTTCCGGTAAGGCAGTCGTAAGCAGCAAACCGGAGCCGGAAATATATACCAAAACGGTACATAAGCTTGACCTGCGTCCGGAGGAATGCCTGGTGCTGGAGGATTCCTCCGCCGGTATTATCGGAGCACACAGGGCGGGTTGCCCCTCCATTATGATACCGGATATGGACCCACCCACCTCCGGTGCCCGTGCCCTGGCCAAAAAAATCATGCCATCCCTAAGAGATGTGATAGATTATATTCGCAATGGCAACAACCTGCCGGAGCGTCCCTGGCAGGCAGTGCGTAACATTGTTTTTGACTTTGGCGGTGTGCTGTTGGATTACAATCCCCGTGCCTATCTGCGGGACCGGTTCGCCGACAAAAACGTGGAGGATGTGCTGTACAACGATATTTTCGGCAGCGAGACCTGGCTGAAAAGTGACGCCGGCCTGATTAGCCGAAAAGAGGCGAATGACATTTACCTCTCTCAGGCAAAAAAAGCCGGTTACCTTTTTGAGGCCCAGACGGTTTTGGATGAGTGGCAGGATCTGCTGCGTACCAAGCAGGACTCCGTTGCCCTGCTGCAGCGGCTGAAAAAAAGAGGGTACCGTCTGTACTTTCTTTCCAATATTTCGGAGGATACCTTTGCGGAGGTCTCTAAACGGGATTTCATGAAGTTGTTTGACGGCGGCGTAACCTCCTTTGAGACCCATATCCTCAAGCCGGGTGTAGAAATCTATCAGCAGCTGCTTGCCAACTACCGGCTGCGTCCGGAGGAGACCATCTTCTTTGACGACACTCAGGAAAATGTGGATGTAGCCAATGAACTGGGCATCATCGGCCGCAGGTTTCACTCGGCTTTGCTTGCCGCGAAAAACCTTGAGGGCTATCAGGTACTGTAAATTTTGGTTCTAATGCAACACCGTATCTATTTTTTTCAGAGCATTTTTCTCCAGTCGGCTGACCTGTGCCTGGCTGATACCAATCTCCCGGGCTACATCCGTTTGGGTTTTCCCCTGTAGATATCTTTGGGAGAGAATATTCTTTTCCCGCTGGGACATATCGTTTACCGTCTGCCTGAACAGGATGGAAAAGATCCAGTTGTCCTCTCCGTTGGCGTCCCCAATTTGGTCCATAACACAGACGGTGTCGTTACCCTCGCTATAGACGGCTTCAAACAGAGAGAGCGGCTCGCTGATGGATTCCAGCGCGGTGGTCACATCTGATTCCTTCACCCCTAATATTTCTGCAATCTGCCGGTGGCTTGGCTCACCGGCAGTGTTTTTTTGCAGCTGGTCCCTCACCTGCAGGGCACGGTAAGCAAGATCTCTCATACTGCGGCTGACCCGTAAAGGAGTGTTATCCCGCAAAAACCGTCGGATCTCTCCCACGATCATGGGCACGCCGTAGGTGGAAAAGCGTACCCCCTGACTGGTATCAAAATTGTCAATCGCCTTCATCAGTCCGATGCAGCCCACCTGAAACAGATCGTCCGGGTCTGCTGTACGACCGGCAAATTTTTGCACTACGCTTAAAACCAGCCGCAGGTTTCCGGAGATCATCCTCTCCCGCGCAGCGGCAGCCTTTTCACCGCCGGTATGGATGGTCCGCAGCAACCCGCTTTTTTCCGTTTCGGTCAATACCGGCAGCGTGGCGGTGTCAAACCCACTCAGCTCCACTTTGTGATTGTAGATATCCTTCACAGCCTTTCTTCTATTCTTACAGAAAGTGTGCCCTTTTTACAGAAATATAGTCAGCTTATCCGGTTGTACGGACGGGAAAAACTTTCCAACTGCAGAAAAAGGGAGATAACGATAGTCCCGTAAGCATAGGATAAAAGAGAAGAGTACCAATACAAAAGGGGGAAAAGGCGATGCTCACTTTACGGGAAATTTCCAGACGCAACGTGATTAATCTGGAAAAAGGGATCATCATCGGCACGGTGGATGATCTGGAGTTTGATCCCAAGGAGGCAAGGGTAAAATGCCTGGTCATTTTCGGTAGGGCAAGGATGTTCGGGCTGCTGGGCAGGCAGCAAGATGTGCGCATACCCTGGTCGGAGATCATCTCCTTTGGGCGAGATGTGATCATGGTCAGCACCGAACCGGTAAATCTTGCAAAGGAGTCCGCGGGCAAGCTGCGTCGGCTGGTCCGGCATTTTTGGGGATAGCTGCAAAATAGCCTTGATAACAGGCATAACCGGCTTTTTTTTTCGTTTTTTTCGCGAAAAGAAAAAATGTGCAGATAAAACACTTGCACAATCAAAACTATTGTGATATAATTTTTAGGCATTACGCACGTGATACTATCCAAGCCGGTGCCGAAAGGTGGTAAGGAACCCCGGGTATCACGGAGGAATAACAAAAATTTGGAGGAAAAAATTATGGCAGTCGTATCTATGAAGCAGCTTTTGGAGGCCGGTGTTCATTTCGGTCATCAAACCCGTCGCTGGAACCCCAAGATGGCTCGTTACATCTTCACCGAGCGCAACGGCATCTACATCATTGACCTGCAGAAGACCGTGAAGAAGCTGGATGAGGCCTATAACTTTGTCAAGGAGACCGCAGCCAACGGCGGCGAGATCCTGTTTGTCGGCACTAAAAAGCAGGCTCAGGAGTCCATGAAGGAAGAGGCCGAGCGCTGCGGCATGCACTTTGTTAACGCTCGTTGGCTGGGTGGTATGATGACCAACTTCCGCACCATTCGTCACCGTGTAGAGCGTATGGAGCAGTTGAAGGCCATGCGTGAGGACGGCACCTTTGCTATGCTGCCCAAGAAAGAGGTTGTCAAGTTGGAGCTGGAGATTTCCAAGCTGGAAAAGTACCTGGGCGGTGTGAAGGAAATGAAGAAGCTGCCCGCTGCTCTGTTTGTTGTTGACTCCCGCAAGGAGCATATTGCCATCAGCGAAGCCCGCAAGCTGCACATTCCCATTGTCGCTATCGTCGACACCAACTGCGATCCCGATGAGATCGATTATGTTATCCCCGGCAATGACGACGCTATCCGCGCTGTCAAGCTGATTACCGGCGCTATGGCTGACGCTGTTATGGAGGGCCGTCAGGGCTCTGCAGACGGTGCAGAGGAAGTTGCTGAAGAGGCTGCTGCCGAATAATGCGCAGCCATGACTGCGTATTCGGTTTGCCGGTATTGAAAAAAGAGAGTAACGGAGGAAAGTAAAATGGCTTTTACCGCACAAGACGTTAAGAACCTGCGTGAGCAGACCGGTTGTGGCATGATGGACTGCAAAAAGGCGCTGACCGATGCCAACGGCGATTATGACAAGGCTGTCGAGATTCTTCGTGAGAAGGGTCTGGCTGCCGCTACCAAGAAGGCTGGCCGTATTGCCGCCGAGGGTATGGTTTATGCCACCGCTTGCACCAAGTGCAATGTGGGCGTTCTGCTGGAGGTCAACGCTGAGACCGATTTCGTCGCAAAGAACGACACCTTCAAGGCTTTTGTTGCCGAGCTGGCTGAAGTTATTATGAAGCAGAACCCCGCTGATGTGGATGCCCTGATGGCATGCAAGATCGGCGAGGATACTGTTGAGAAGGCCCTGCAGGAGAAGATACTGGTTATCGGCGAGAATATCAAGATCCGTCGTTTTGTCCGCTATGAGGGCGCTTGTGTCGCCTACGTACACGGCGGCGGCACCCACGGCGTTCTGGTAAACTTTGATACCGATGTTGCTGACAAGGATGGCTTTGAGGCCTACGGCAAGGATATCGCTATGCAGATCGCTGCCGTCAACCCCGGCTACCTGTGCGAGGCTGAGGTTCCCGCTGAGGTCATTGACAAGGAGAAGGAGATCATGATGGTTCAGATCCAGAATGATCCCAAGACCGCCAACAAGCCACAGCAGGTTATCGAGAAGATGGTGCTGGGCAAGATCGGTAAGTTCTACAAAGAGAACTGCCTGGTTGATCAGGCCTTTGTCAAGGACGATAAGATCAGTATTGCTCAGTATACCGCTAACACCGCTAAGGAGCTGGGCGGCAAGATTGAAATTGTGAAGTTTGCTCGTTTTGAGAAGGGCGAGGGCCTGGAGAAGCGCAGTGACGATTTTGCTTCCGAAGTTGCCAGCATGGTAAAATAATTCCTTTTTCCGCCTATACAGCAGGACATATCCGTTTGGATATGTCCTGTTTTTTGTCCTGTTGCAGCCGCTTTTGTGACGGTAAATGCAAGAAACTTTTCTGCGGTAAACATTTAAAAAGAAATTCCGTATTCTTGATTTTCGGTATGGGGTTATGCTATACTGTAAACTGAGAATATATGGAGCAAATACCAGAAAAACAACAGAAAGGATAGGAAAAAAGGTATGGAACAGGAAGAGCGCAAGCTTCGGAATGGCCAGCTGGCAGTTGCTATTGAAGAGGAAAAAGTGATTTGGAAGGATCGGGTACGCAAGACTGTATTTGCGTTGCCATGGTCTTTTACCCTGTACTCGCTGACCCCCAGCAAGCTGTTGCTGCAAATGGCTTTTTTACCCGTCAGGAGGATGAGATTCGTCTTTACCGTATTCGGGATATCCGCTATTCCCAAACCCTGGGCGAGCGGATGGCGGGAACCGGCACACTGGAGATCATCTCCAATGATGCCAGCCAACCGGTCATTCAGCTGAAGCATATTAAGCACGCGAAAAAGGTGAAGGAGGTGCTGTCCCAGTATGTGGAGATCGCTCGCAGAGAGAACGGCGTGCGCACCAGTGAGGTATTGGGCGGCGGACCGCAGCTACCGGGTGAGCATCCGGATTTTCCCCAGGGCGAAAGCCTTGGCCCGCAGATTGTCCCGGATGTCAACGGGGACGGCGTGGATGACCGCCTGCAATAAGCGCACAGCAACCGAAAGGATTATATCTATATGAACTCAGAACTGATGCGGCAGCTGAAACAACTTGCAGAAAAAACAATTGCCGATTGTACCCACACCAAGCAGGCTGCCTTTTCACAACAGCCGATGGATTTTTTGTTGCCTTCGGGGGATGAAAAATACTATGCCTTTTGGGTACGGGATTCTGCAATGATGGCGGGGAGCCATCTGGTTAAGGATAGCAACCTGCGCCGGTATTTGGAGCTTATTGCCACCTATGGTCAAAACGGTCCCGAAACCCGCCCTCTGCGGCACGGGTTAGAGCTACCGCCCTATGTCGTTACCGACCACATCAACTACACCGGCGGCGCGGTCTTTTTCCCCGGAACCTACAGTGATACCGATTTTCAAGGCGACGGCATCTACGGCAATCTGCCCCCGCTGGATGATAATTATTATTTTGTGGCAATGGTGGGAGATTATGTCAGCCAAACAGGCGATACTACCATTTTGCAAAACGAATATGCCGGTGTGCGCCTTACTGACCACATTAAAAAGGCTGCCGAAGGTTATTATATCGATTCGGAAACCGATTTGGTTTACAGCCCCTATAAAAAATTTGCGGTCAACTGGGGGTTTGTTGACAGTGTCGCCATGGAGGGCAGACTGCTCTTTGCCTCCCTGCTGCGGTGGAACGCCATGCAGGTATTGGAAAAGCTTTTCCCGGGTCAGGGCTATGCCGACCGTGCCGAAAAGCTGGCAAGTCAGATCGTACGTGTCTTTTATGATGAGGCCACCGGCTGGTTCTGGTGTTGTGATGCTGCAGAAAAGCAGCATGATGTTTGGGGCACCGCCTTTGCAGTCTATCTTGGACTGCTGAACGACAGGCAAAAAGCTCTTACCAGTCAGACCTTAAAAAAAGCCTATCAGGACGGTGTGGGCGTTCACGGATACATCCGGCACATTCTGCACGAGGAGGACGCTGTACCAGGTGTGACCGCATGGGCCCGCTGTACCGTACCGGTGGATCTATACCAAAACGGCACCTATTGGGCTACTCCGCTAGGATGGTTTGTCTATACTGTCGGGTTGACGGATCTTGACTTTGCCGAACAGATTTTACAGGATTTTCTGTGCCATACCCGGGATAATATGGGGCTTGGTACCCCTTATGAATGGATGAGCAGGGACGGCAGTGAGCGTAGCGGTCTGCATTACGGTACCTCGGGCGTGTTGCCATATCTTGGTTATCTGAAGCTATGCGGTCTGCAGCCGTAATAAGCCGGATGCTGCAAAGATAAAAGTGATAAGGAATGTCGGAAGAAATGTTGCGAACTGTTGGACAAATTATCGGCTTTGCTGCATCGGCAGCGATGATCTTTTCTTTTCAGTTAAAGAAACAAAAAACGCTGGTTATGTTCTGGTTGATCAGCTCGGTGCTGTTTGTGACCCACTACGGTATGCTGGGCGAATGGTCGGGTATGGCAATGGAATCCGTTCTTTTGCTGCGCAATCTGTTACAGTATTCTCAAAAGCCGTGGGTCAGCAAAAAATGGGTGCTGTACCTGTTGCTGGTGTTGATTGCCGGTTTGACCGCACTACTATGGAAGAACATTTTTTCTCTCTTCCCGGCCATCGCGCTGACGGTTTCCACCCTATCTCTTTGGACAAACGATATCATCAAAATCAAAAAAGCTCAGCTGCTGGGAACGTCACCCGCTTGGATGGTCTACAATATCCGAATTGGCTCCTGGGCGGGCATTCTGTGTGAAGCACTGGATATGGGCTCGGTCGTCCTGTATTTTTTCCGCGCCCGCAGGGAGAAAAAGGTTACTGTCTGAAATGACCGGAAAAAGAATAAAGAGGTGATAACCATTGGAAGCAAATACGGAACCATACAGTCAATTTGCTCATATGCTGCAGCAGTCCGAAAAAATAGTCTTTTTCGGAGGGGCTGGGGTTTCCACCGAGAGCGGTTTAAAGGACTACCGCAGCCCGGACGGCATCTATCGTACCGCGCAAAACTACGGCATGCCGCCGGAGGAAATACTGAGTCGCGGCTGCTTTGATACCGACCCTGCGCTGTTTTATCGCTTTTTCCGGGATTATTTTACCGGTCAGGCTCAGCCCTGCCGTGCCCATAAGGCGCTCGCTTTGTTAGAGCAGCATGGTAAACAGGTTACGGTGGTCACCCAGAATATAGACGGTCTGCACCAGAAGGCGGGCAGCAGCTATGTGCTGGAGCTGCACGGCAGCAGCAACGAGTTTTTCTGTCGCAGCTGTCGCAAAAGGTTCGGCACGGAATGTCTTGCCCAGCCGGGGGTTCCCCGTTGCAGCTGCGGAGGGATCATCAAGCCAAAGGTTACCCTTTACGGCGAAATGCTGGATGAGCAGGTGATCGACCGGGCAATATCTGCAATTGCTGGGGCGGATATACTGATCATCGGCGGAACCTCACTTGCGGTACAGCCCGCGGCAAGCTTTGTACGGTATTATTCCGGCAGCCGATTGGTGATCATCAATAAAGAGGCAACCGGCTACGACGCCAATGCAAACTTGGTTTTTCACGAATCCATCGGTGATGTTTTTGATAAAGCGTTTGAACAGCTGAACCGAGCGGGTACATAAGACCTTATTGAATCGGGAGAAACAGCCTGATTTACCAAAGAAACCCGAAACAAAAAGGATACATAATTTGTCCTTTTGTGACACGTTTTTTTTACAAAAACAAGTGGACATTTTCGGACATTTGTGGTAAAATGCTAAATTGGAATGATTTTTAGGTACCAATAGCTTGGACTTAACTTTCACCATAAAATATACTGATACGGAGGTAACTAATAATGCTGGATTTGACCAAGTATGGCATTACCGGTACGACAGAAGTTGTACACAACCCCTCTTTTGAGGAGCTGTTTCTTGAGGAGACCAAAGAGGGCCTGGTAGGCTACGAAAAGGGACAGGTCAGTGAGTTGGGCGCTGTCAATGTAATGACCGGTATTTACACCGGCCGTTCTCCTAAAGACAAGTTTATTGTCATGGATGAGAACTCCAAGAACACCGTTTGGTGGACTTCTGACGAGTATAAAAACGATAACCATCCCGCTTCCGAGACAACCTGGAAGGCTGTCAAGGAGATTGCCGTCAATGAGCTGTGCAACAAAAAGCTGTTTGTTGTAGATGCTTTCTGCGGCGCCAACCCGGATACCCGTATGGCTGTCCGTTTCATTGTGGAAGTGGCATGGCAGGCACACTTTATCAAGAACATGTTCATCATCCCCTCCGAGGCAGAGCTGGCTGCGTTTGAGCCCGACTTTGTGGTGTATAACGCTTCCAAGGCCAAGGTAGAGAACTATAAGGAGCTGGGCCTCAACTCTGAGACTGCAGTCGTCTTCAACATCACCAGTCGTGAGCAGGTCATCATCAACACTTGGTACGGCGGTGAGATGA
>DCHC01000032.1:19996-20572 GCA_002314755.1 Faecalibacterium sp. UBA1762
TGTCCACCGATCCCAAGCGTCTGCTGATCGGCGATGACGAGCACGGTTGGGATGACAACGGCGTCTTTAACTTTGAGGGCGGCTGCTACGCCAAGGTCATCAACCTGGATAAGGATTCTGAGCCTGACATCTACAACGCTATCAAGCGCAATGCGCTGCTGGAGAATGTTACACTGGACGAGAACGGCAAGATCGATTTCAACGACAAGAGTGTTACCGAGAACACACGTGTTTCTTACCCCATTAACCACATTCAGAACATCGTTCGTCCCGTTTCCTCCGCGCCTGCTGCCAAGAATGTGATTTTCCTTTCCGCTGATGCTTTCGGCGTACTGCCTCCCGTTTCTATTCTGACTCCGGAGCAGACCCAGTACTATTTCTTGTCCGGCTTTACCGCAAAGCTGGCTGGTACCGAGCGCGGCATTACCGAGCCCACCCCCACCTTTTCCGCTTGCTTTGGCCAGGCTTTCCTGGAACTGCACCCCACCAAGTACGCTGAGGAGCTGGTCAAGAAGATGCAGGCCAGCGGTGCAAAGGCCTATTTGGTCAATACCGGCTGGAACGGCACCGGCAAGC
>DCHC01000059.1 GCA_002314755.1 Faecalibacterium sp. UBA1762
CATTTATTCCGATGCGGAAATCGCGACCGACCCCGCGCGATTTCCGCATCGGAATAAATGGGATACAAAAGCTTTCCCATCTCTGCCTGCTGTCGAACCCGGACCGCACCCTTCAAAATGCCGCTCACGTTCCAGCCCATCTGACCAAGTACCTCAAAGGGGGTTTGCTCCATCTGCCGATCCGGCTCATCCCCCCAGTACAACAGATACCTGCTGATTTCCTCCAGCTCCGGTATGCTGCGGTATTCCGATAATGTACTTTTTTCTGTAATAATCATCTGTATTTTCTCCTTTTCGACTTTGTCTTTTCTATGTGAAAACATCCTTTGTTCTCATTGTTTAAGAAGCTGTTTTACAGCCATTTCCGGTCTTTGGGTACTGCCGACTATTGCTTTCCCCGGCATGCCATGCTATAATATCGGCAAAAGGCCGAAACAGAAAGGAGCGTAGCCCGCCGTGCTGATGTTAGAATCCGGAGAGATGTACCTGGAAACAATCTATATTTTGTCCAAAAAGCAACCCGCTGTTCGGTCCGTAGACATTGCAGCCGAAATGGCTTTCAGTAAACCGGCTATCAGCCGTGCTGTGGGCAAACTGAAGCAGGACGCCTACCTCATCGTTCAACCGGATGGCTCCATCCTGCTGACGGAAAAAGGGGCTGCACTTGCTGAAAAAATCTACGAACGGCACACCGTACTGACAGAGTTTTTGGTAAAAATCGGTGTGGGTCGTGAGATTGCCGTTCAGGATGCCTGTAAGTTGGAGCATGCGATCAGCGATGAAAGCTTTGCCGCTTTAAAGCGGTATGTAAATAGCAAATAACACTTTGCGGAAAGCGGACAGAAGCCTCTGTCCGCTTTTTTATCACCCCTTCACCACACCGCACCAGGTAAAACGGGGTCCTTCCTCCCCCATTTTTCCGCAAGGCAGGTAACCGGCCTTGGCCAGAACTCTCTGACTGGCAAGGTTGTCCAGCTCGGTCTCTGCCTGCACCTCTTTTACCCCTGACTGCCCTGCTGCCCATTTCGTCAGGGCGATCACCGCCTCGGTCATATAACCTCTTCCCTCATATCCGGGATAGGTGCCGTAACCGATCTCCGCTTCTCCCTGGTCAGAAAGGCCTTTGAAGCACAGGTCACCCACCGGCGTTCCGTCTGCAATGCTCATCTGCCAAACGGCATACCAGTGCCGCTGAGACGGGTTTTGCTCGCAGCCCTGCAGCATCTCCCCATAGGCCTTCTGCATCTCCGGGTTCGGCTCACTTACTTTCAATACGCGCATCTCTTCATCAGAAAGTAGCCGGATATGCAACCGTTTGGTCATTAGTTCCATTGTTTAAGCCTCCTCTTCATCTACTTATAAGACATAATTTCAATTAACGGTTCTGTTTAACACTGCCTGCTGCTGCCAGGGCGGCAGATTAATAAAATATTCGCTGAAGCCGTATAGACGAACTGTCAGTGTCGGATATTTCTCCGGATGCAGCACTGCATCCTCTAACTGCTGCCGCTGTATCACAGATACTCCGACATGAAGACCTCCCTGCCTGAAATATCCGGACACCAGCGCCTGCAAGATGGCCGCCGTTTGGGGCGCACCAAAGGTTAGGTTCAGCCCACCTGCCCCGGTACCGGCAAACGGTAACTTAGCCACACTGTTCAGCAATGCGGTAATCCCCTGACGGTCTGCCCCATAGCTCGGTGACTGGTTTTCGCTGTAAGGCTGCCCGGAGCGTCTGCCGTCCGGCGTCGCCGGGATCTGCTCCGCCCAGGTGTTGTCTCTTTCCAGAGAGTAAAACGAGGGGATGAGGACTCTTTGCTGAAACGGCAGAACCGTCAGGTTCTCCTCCACCCTTTTTATCGCTGTCAAAAACGCTTTTCCGGCTAAGGCGGCATAACCATCCACCGACAGATCATTGCCGAACTTGGGCTGCTTTTGCAGGAGTTGCAGCAACCGGGGTGTGTTTTCAAAATCTGCATCCAAAGCCTGCAACAGCTCCGGGTAGGAGAGGGTTTTCTCCCGGAATACCTGCGTATCTATTGCTGCCAAAGAATCTGCCACAGTCGCGATTCCAGAAAAGAACAGATTGTGCAGATGAACAACCAGTCCACCGCGCAACGGATACCGGCAGCGATCCGCACAGGGGCCGATTAGCAGTCCGTCCAGGACAAAAGCCCGACGGTTATCCGTTTCCCCCTTTTCACCGGATAAAACCGGCGGAGTAGCGTCAAGATATTCCTGCAGATTCCGCTCCAGTGCGGTTGTAAATGCCTCAACCAGCTCTGCCAGATCACTGTACTCTCTTTGCCGGAGCGTCTGACAGAACAGCTGTACGGAGGGAATATAGTATTCCTCCCGGATATTATGGTAATTCAGGTCCAGTGTGCAACAGGCGGAGTAAGTAAAATTCTTTGCGAGCGGAGCAGGCAACCCCTTTTTAAGTAGCATATCCCGTACCATAGGATAGTTGTAGACATTCATTTTGTCGGTAACGACCGCCAATGTTTCAAATACCAGCCGGGTAAACGCCGGGTCAGCTGTCTCATCCAGCAGCACGGTCACCTCCGGTTGGGCAAGATTGACCCTTTGCTGCGCCCGCAAGATGGCAAAAGAGACCACATTGGGCTCCTCTCCCCCGATGTTGATATACTGCTTTGAGGCAAGGCTGGGTACCGACTTGGTTTTGTAGTTGTGGGTGCACCGCCCGCAGATCTCATTAGGCTTGACTAGAAATGCCGCCAGCTGCTGCTCCAGCTCCTCCTCTGTCTCCCCTGCCGCAAGGGATTTCTCATAATAGGGTAGAAGAATCTCATCCGTGCGCCCAAAAGCGTAATCTCGGCTGCCCACATAGCAGCTCGCCACCATATGCAGGATCCATATTCCCTGTAACGCCGAAAACAGATCGTAGGCAGACGCGTAAGGCACCCTTGTCAATGCTTCGGCAGCCCGGAATTTACCCACTGCGCGCGCTGCATCAGCGTATCTTAATGCAAACCGCTGGATGCCCTCCACTACGATCTGGGCGTTTTGGGCGTACTCCCTGGATTCTCTGTCGCAGAAAACCGCCGCCTGCCTTTTGATTTGCTGCAGAATGCCGGAAAGCCCCTCCTTCAGTATCCGGGCATAGTCAAAGCTCATGTGTCCGGTGGAGTAAAGCAACGAAGAAGGGGCAGGATATTCCGGCGAAATCTCTTCTGCCATTCTGCCCACAAAAATATCCTCCGGTTCCACCGGTACAGACGCGTGATCCAGCATACCAGTCAACAGCCTTGCGTAAAAATCGGGTTTTTGACGCTGCACGGGCGTTGTTTCCCTTTCTGCCTGTACCAGGTAGCGTTCTCTGTCAATAAAACAGGCGCAGTCATCCTGCTCAAAAATCTTTTGTTTCAGAAACTGCAATCCGCCATCAAAGTTCTCCATCTTCTCGTTCTCTTCCATTCTCCGTTATTTCATGAAATACGAAAAACTAAGGCTGAAGCTTTAATACCATCAACTGGGTCGGATTACCGAAACGGGGCAGCCCTACCGTATTTGCACAGCCGGCACTGACCGCCAGTCGGTTTTGATAAACACCTCTGGTATAACGGGGGAAAAAGCCCTGACCGGGCGCAAAAACACCGATCCCGCAGTCCCCCCTTTGATTTTTCTTTCCGTAAGCGGGAAAAGGCAGGCGCATCTGTCCCCCATGAGCATGGCCGGAGACCACCAGAGAAAACGGGTACTCGGATAACGGTGGCAGATACCCGCCGGAAGCAAGTTTTGTCGGGGCAGAAAACTGCTCCGGCTTATGATTAAGAAGTATTTTATAGCCACTTTTCGCGGCAAAAGTCGAAAGCCATACTCCGTCAACTTCCCGTACCGTCCCGCCTATCCGGATTCCGTTCCATTCCATATCCTGATTTTCCAAAACCGGAATCTTTTTCTCCCGAAAAAAACTGCGAAGCTCCTCCGGAAAAAACTGCTCATGATTTCCTCGGGCATATATCACCGGCGCGATTTGCGTAGCATTTGAAAAAAAGCGTAGACTGTTCTCCGGATATGCATTCTTTCGATGTCCTACCCACCCCAATCTGTCTGCAACAGTCTGAACCCACATCTCAAGAGTGCTCAATTCTTCCGGCGAAGCTTCCGGATCCAGCAATTCAAAAAAATCTCCGACCGCCAAAATAAGCTCCGGTCGCACGCGGTACAGGGCATTCAACAACTTATCCGGACATCCTTCATGCAGATCTGCGGTCACTGCGATCTTAATCGACATGGGACAGCCATGCAGCGTATATTCTTTTACGGTCATGCTCCCTCCATTGCCCGCTCTTTGCCGTCTGTTTTCGTTTTTTATACGATATGCGGTAACTTTACAGTTTAACCGCCAAAACAGTTTTTAGACACCGTTTTGGTAACAATGCTTCGATTGTTTTGGCTTGCACCCCTTTTTTATTCTATTAGTCTATTCTTTCCTCTATTCCAGAAAAAATCACGCCGGTTTCCCCGGCGTGATAATCTCTTTTTCTTCCGGTTCTATGCGTATCTCTCACTTATTCCTTTTCCTGCATTTCCGGCTGTTGTGAACCGATATCCCCCTCACGGTTTAAATCGTATAACCGTTCCAAACACTGCAGAAATTTTCTACGCATTTCAGGTGAAAAAGCCTTCTCCCCCTCTATCTTGTCTGAGAGGTGAGAAAGGCCCTCCGGCGGCAGGCAGGCAAGCACTGCCGCCATCTCTAAGATAACCCGTTCCCGGTCGGTTTGACGCGGCGCGAGAGAGGACACTGACTGTACATCATACCCATACTGATAACAAAACCGCAAAAAAGAATCCAGCGTCACCTTCTGCCGGTCCTTGATAAACATATTCCGGTAGGCAAACTGACTGTCATATCCCAAAATCTCTGAGAAATCTGTGCAGCTGTAATTATTGGAAAGACGGGTCATCTCCATCTTTTGGCGAAACGCATCCTTGCTGCCTTCCACCCAATCCAACATTTCCTGTCTTTGTGCGACTTTATTATAGTATTCTTTGTTTCTCATTCAGATTTTTCCTCATCTGCGGATTCGCTCCGCAGGTCTCCCCTTTTATTCGGACAGGCGCTTATCTGTTTTTCAGCATTTCCTGCACATAATCTGTTGTAAGTATCTTTTTCACTACACCCTCCACATCCAACAAGTTTGTATTGTGGCTGGTATAACTGTCATCCGCCTGTGTCTGAACCTTTCCGCTGACAAAATATTTATCATAATTCAGATCCCGTCCGTCCGCGCTGACACGGAAATAGTTCCCCATATCCTCGCTGCGGGTTCTCTCCTCTGCCGTAAGCAGGGTTTCGTACAGTTTTTCACCGTGTCTTGTACCGATTACCCGGATACCGGTATCTCCGAAAAGCTGCTGAACCGCCTTTGCCAGGTCTCCAATCGTAGAGGCATCTGCCTTTTGAACAAACAAATCACCCGGATGCGCATTTTGAAAGGCGAACATTACCAGGTCTACAGCCTCATCCAGGTTCATCAAAAACCTGGTCATATTGGGGTCCGTTACAGTGATCGGCGCTCCGGAGGTGATCTGATCAATAAACAGAGGAATCACGCTGCCACGGCTGCACATCACATTGCCGTAGCGCGTGCAGCAAATTGTCGTCCTTCCGGCTGCTTCTCTTGCCCTGGCCCCAATCACCTTCTCCATCATGGCCTTGGATATTCCCATGGCGTTGATGGGATAAGCCGCTTTATCGGTGGACAGACACACCACCTTCTCCACTCCGGCATCAATTGCCGCAGTCAACAGGTTATCCGTACCCTGAATATTGGTTCTGACCGCCTCCATGGGGAAAAACTCACAGGAGGGCACCTGCTTTAACGCCGCAGCATGAAAAATATAATCAACCCCACGTACTGCCGGACGGATGCTGTCCAGATTCCGCACATCACCTATGTAAAACCGAACCTTTGCCGCATATTCCGGCATTTTGGCCTGCAATTCATGCCTCATATCGTCCTGTTTTTTTTCATCACGACTGAAGATACGGATCTCTCCGATATCGCTGGTTAAAAAATGCTTCAGTACGGTATTACCAAAGCTTCCTGTACCGCCGGTTATCAAAAGTGTTTTACATTCAAACATGTTTTTCCCTCTTTCCCGTCAGAGCTCAATCGATTCTTTCTGCCTATCCGTCTTTAGGAGATACTTTTGGTGATTGCTAATTTCCGATTTATTGCCTAAGTATAGCATACTCCACTACATCTTTCCACATAATACCGTAAAAAAATTGAAAACCACGCCTAAAAAGCTATATGTTACCAAAACCGACTATTGAGCAGTTGAATCTTCCTCGGTCATATCCATAACCGGAAACTCTCCCTCATAAAAAGTCGGCAGATAATCTCCCACCTTATCCCCTCTGCTCAAAATCGCCCACAAATAGCCCATTGGGTTCTCTATTTCCTCCCCTTGCTTTGTGCGTAAACCGCCGGGCATCAAGTAATTATAAGCCCTACTCAGCACATCCCACTCAGCCTCCTCCTGCTTATCTGCGGGAATACCCGGATGAAGCTCCTTTAATTTTCTGCGTACCAACTGCAGCAAACCTTCCGCATCTGCCAGGGTAAACAAATTCTTCGTGAATCGAACAAACCGCTCTGAATTTGTTCCGACACCGGTTTTATCACCAACCGTAACTGTATTGGGCACCTGACGGGTAATATGAAAATGTATCCCAACCACTCTGCGTCCAACCGTTATTTTATCATACTTGACCGTCAGATCAGACAATTCATTGATCTCGTTGACCGCCACATCCAAAACCCATTTGCGAAAGTTTCGAAAGTCCTCGTAGCTCTTATCCAAAGCTTCCATATTCTCTTTCAAAACCGGAAGCTCAACCTTCCAGCCATCCGGATTGTGCGCCCAATCCAACAGGATGCAGTAAAGCTTAATGCTATACTTGCTTTTCATATTTATCGTACAGGACAATCGATAACGAACATAACCGTCGCTTGCCAGATTGAAAAACACCTGACGCAAATCGGGGTTACAACTTATGGTTATCCAATATTTTCCGTGCTCATCCTGCTCACAACGAGCCTTGGTAAATAACACATATTTTACAAAAGCGTCTTTTCCCTTCCACGGAAGCGTAAGCGTAACCACATTACCCAAAAAATGGTCTAACTGCGGCTTTACCACCCGGGGGTCCGGATTCTGCAAATCCACAAGCCGGGCATATTCCGCAAGGGAAAATTTAACCTCACAACTTGCCTCCTCCCGGGGATTGATACGAGACAAATATACATCAACCAACCGCAATTCCCCAGCAGTATATGTCTGAAACTTTGCCCAAACCAAAGACTTGGATTTTTCTATCAAATTATATTTTCTCAGATAACCTTCTTCGTCCACAGTAAGGTCTCCTTCCTATACAACACATCATTGACCCAAAGCCTGTAATAAACAGGTAAATGTGTAGATCCTTCTATATTTCTTACACATTGTAACAGAGAATTAGGCTCATGTAAACCTGTTTTTCTCTACACAATAGCGTTTTTTTGTATTTCCGACCATTACAAAACATCATCGACGGTTATAACTATTGCGAAATCTCATTTCTCCTCTGTCGGATTTAAACCTTTCGGGTTTCGACATTAATTCCAGATAAAGGAAAATCGGAGCCCTAATGTTTCTGTTCACCAGAAAAAAGTTTTAACCTTGCAACCAATTAGCTTCGTCAATCTCACATTACCTTCATCACCTGCATTCATTGGCATACAACGTTTTCTTCTACACGAAAGGCTGTGTTTCTCTCCACAATAGCACGTATATCTCTACACATTAAGCCGTTTTTTCCTACACAAAACCCTGTTTTTCCCTTCACAATGCTATATTACTTTATTATTTAACAAGAACATAAAAATGAAAAATACATCAACAAATACCTGCATCCTCTACATTTTCATCACAGCCTAACAAAAAACAGAATATTAACAAAAATCTCTCCAACATAATTCCTCTCACCTTTTTATTAAGTGCTTTTTTACAGTCTGTTTTTTTCTATACAATAACGGTATTCCCCTCCACAATTGCCCCGTATTTTTCTACACAATATCCCGTTCTTCTCTATACGATATCCCGTTTTCATCTACACATTTCTTTTATACATCTAATAAATAAGACTAAACAATAACAAATACATCAACAAATAGCCACCTTTAAAACTGCTTTTTCTTAACATAGTCTTTTCCGATTATACGTTTCGCTATTCTTTCTTCATTTTTGCAACAGAAATCAATAGATAATCACAAAGGGTATGTTGACAAAATAGACATGTTTTTTTCTACACATTAATTTGGTTCTTTTCATTGAAACTGCGTAATATCCAGTTTTTTTAAAATTTTATTTGTTATTCATCTTTACTCACCCGTTATTTTACGAACATACATTGCCAAAATAGCCACGTTCTTTTCTACACATTAGCTCCGAAGCTATTTCCTCATTCCGATATCATGGTCCATATACCCTAAATAAGATGTACTTACCCATTTTTCTACCTATGTATATTGATAAATTGAACAGGTTTTCATATACACGATCATTCTATACTACCGTACAAAAGAGTTTCCCAATCATTTTACCCCTAAATATTCACATTTATCTTGATTTTCTGAATATGCTTTGCTATAATACTTGCGGACGGTTATAACCGTTAGTTATAACTGAATATCATTCTCTATATTTCGGGAGGTTTGTATGATTCGCTTAGATTATCAAAAAATGAGAGATAAACGTTTATCGTTGGACATGACACAAAAAGAGTTAGCAGAAGCAACCGGAATCAATTTAAATACCCTAAAGCAGCTTGAAACCGGTCGCAGCAGTACTGATCTGGAAAATTTAAAAGTAATCTGCCAGCAATTGGATTTGGATGTTGAAGAGGTGTATCATCCAGATTTTCATAACACAAAAATCATTAGTGTGGTAAATAATAAGGGTGGCTGTGGAAAAACCAGTGTCTGTGGCGGTGTAGCCTGTGCAATGGCCGAGATGGGCTTGCGGGTTCTGTTGGTAGACTGTGATGCTCAACGCAATCTTTCCAGCAGCTTTGATATGCCCCGCAGTGAAATGAATTTTGGCAAAGCAGTACTGCAGGAACAGAATCTGAATGCTTTTATTCAGGAAACCAGATATGAAAATCTGGATATGGTTGTTGCTGATGTGACCATGGGAACATTAGATATGCAGCTTTTTACCAAGGTCAGCCGTGAAAATATTGTTCGCGGTATTATTCGACCCGTTGCGGACCGAGGGTATTACGATTATATTATCATGGACACAAACCCCAATTTGAGCTTATTGAATTTTAATGTTGTCAATGCCAGCGACTACTGTATCATTCCTGTTCAGCCCGCCAGTTTTGATGTGGACGGTCTTGGTATTGTTGTTAATTTTATTCAGGGCATTCAACCCTATAATCCCGGTTTAAAAATTGCCGGAATAGTGATTAACCGTTTTGATGCCCGAAACCGTTTGATTAGTGAGACCAGTTTGGAACAGCTGAAGGAGTCCTACGGTAATATGCTTTTTGAGACGATTATTCGGGTTGACGCAAAGCTGCAAAACGCACAATGGGAAAACCGTCCGGTTCTGGATTATTCCAGTGGCGCACGTATCAGCACAGAATACCGTTTGCTTGCCAAGGAGGTTATCCGCAGATGCAGCTGAGGAAAAAGGAGATTACTGCTCCCTCCACGGAAAGCGGAGCAGCTACCCTACCGGGTTTAATGGCAGGTATAGAAGCAGCTCAAAGCCTGGATTCCCGTATGTTGGAATTGATCCCTTTAGAGCGACTGCAACCCGCACCGGCAGAGTGGAACTTTTATGCACCTCTTCCTGATGGTAAGTTCATCGAATTGATTGACAGCATACAATCCAGCGGGCTTTTGCATCCGATCGTCGTCTGGAAGCAACCCGGTCAAGATAAGTTTACTGTACTTTCCGGCCATAACCGTTTGCGCGCATATACTGCTTTGTATGAAAAAACCGGCGATAAAGAGTACGCCAAAATTGCCGCGACGGTTTTGTCGGACATAACCCAAAGTGAAGCAAGAGAGATTGTTATTGATTCCAACTGGGTACAGCGCAATCTGACCACCAGTGAAAAGGCAAAAAGTATTTATCAAAAGTACGTTTTAGCCGGTCGAAAAAAACGAAGCGCTAACGGGGTGCGGCGTTCCAACTATGATATCATCGCCGAAGATTACCAATTGAGCAGCCGACAAATTATTCGGTATATCAAATTGGCAACTATTTCTGAACCGTTGTTGAAACTTGTGGATGAGGAAAAGTTGCCAATTGCCACAGCAATCAAGCTTGTGGATTTTCCGGAAGAAACTCAAAAGTATCTGGCAGAGCATTGGTCTGACAAATTACGCAGCAAACAAATGGGTAAGCTTATTCCGACTATGAGCACTGCTATGATCGATGAGGTCTTAAGCTACGAAACGGTAAAGGTCAATGTAAGCTTCAGTGTTCCGATTGAACTGGAAAAAGAACTGAAAGATTTGGTTTTAGCCTGGTTAAATGAAAAAGAGAACATAAGCTCCGATTAACTTATTAGGACACGAAGTCGTAATATTTTTACTGATACACCAAGAATATTACGACTTGAGGTCCTAATATTTTAAGCGTTTAATATCCCGGCTATTAGGACACGAAGTCCTAATATCAAGTAACGAAAACAAGAAAGACCAACGGAGAAAAAGCTTCAGAATCAGATAAATCTGAGCTATAGCAGAGCAGATAGCAAGCGGATCGTTTAATAATAACACACACAGCAAGACAGAACTTACTTCAAACTTGAAAAAACAACCTTACCATTGCATGTAATATTTAAATATGATGAAACAAGCCGACAAATGGAGAGTGTTATCTGTCTGTCGGCTCGTTTTTTTAGTATTTAAAATAGGCGTGTAAGTAACACAGGAATACTAAACAATCAAAATAGTATAATCCCTGGTTAAGTTGTTAAAAGCAAACAGGCGAGTGTCTATTCGCTGTAGAGCCAGCACGGAATAATCCATAGGCTTGTAGGGCGTTGCCCCGCATCGAACAACCAGGATTGTACCGTCATAGCACAGGGCAATAGAAAGGGCATTCGCAACGCTGGCAGAAGATGGGGTATCAATCATAATATAGGTGTACTATTCAGAAAGGTGTTCTATCATCTGCGCAAACGCGGATTGTTTAACATCATAATGGGGTTTGCGACATAGTTGATAACGGCATGATATCCGTATTGGAAATATTCGTTTTGTAGATAACATCCTCTAACCCGGTATAGCCGGAAAGACAAGCTTCGCCGCTGATAATCTTCTCGATGATTGACGCGATAATATTAAATTTTCCCCGCATCACAGAATTGCGAAAATCTGCGTCTACAAGCAAGAACGGGGTGTCCAGCTCATCCATCATTTTCCAGGGCCGTAAGGTCAAAACACTTTTCCCCCATTGGGGGTACAGCTGATCATCATAACGAATTTCACTTCACTGCCGCAAAAACATAAATTCAAGTGAAACTGAACAAAAGACTCAACAACCTCAAAGGGTATAATGAAAGATTTTCCCAATATATCTGAAGCACGCTTGTTTCTCTTTCCTCTTGACATGTTTTCTCGTCTGTGCACGACTGTTACCGTATCCATAACAGTTATTGGGACCGTATCCGTATCTGGAAGCTGCTCAGCGGTGATATTTTCTTCACCCGACTTCTTCCCCAAAATCGCCCTCAGAAATGGTCGACAGGGGATGTACACCGTAATAATAAGTAATATCGTCCGGTACAACAAAGATACCATCGGTCAGATAAATCAAAAAGACAATGGCAATCGCCAGCGCCGCACCGATCACACCATAAAGTAAGGTGTTGCGAGGATTATCCGGCCCGGATGTTGCTGCGGGGACCAAAGCACTCTCAATAATATTAGGGCGAGTATTCACACTGGTCAAATCCGGTAGAAAATCAAACGCTTCGGAAACAACTTCATCAAAAATGATAGTCGGGAAATAGGGTACAGCCCAGTTGAAGATCGGATACATTGATAACCGCATTATTGGAAACCGAAACAATATAGATGCTGGAGCTTGCGGTGTAGGTGGGTGAAATATAAAAACAAGTGTAGAAAAATGCCGTTGCCACACCTAAAAGGGCACAAAATATAATCTTCCCCAAATACGAAACCATCATGTAGAAGACCTCCAGCAGGTCAATATTCATCCCTCTGCTATTCTGACAGGGTTTGATTTGCCCTGCCTTTTCCGAAAAGCCATATTCGTTGGGTTTCTCTATATTCATTGTTTGTTAAATGCCAGTCAGAAGATAAAATAGAAACATAATGGTCTTTTATATATAAAAATAACCGTAAACAGGTAGTGGAATAAAGAGATTACCGTGTCTGTCGGTCTTTTTCCATCGGAATAAAAAGCCCAATTCCCACCTAATACTTCATTCATACCGTCAACTGTCACAATCCACAGGTAAGAGTAGCTCTTCCGTTTGTTTTATGTTTTTCCGGCGGTACCGGAAGAGAAATTGGTAATCATTTTACCCACAAAAACACCATAAAACTTTTCGGTCCAATCAGAATCGTGCGGGGTGTCTTTCGCCCGAAGGTCGTCAATATAGGCAAGCTGACGTCGCACACGGGTCGGATTTATCCGGTCGCTGATATCGTACCGTTAGCGAATCAACAGTTCAGAGTCCTGCCGTCCAGGGTAACAACGGCGCCGGTTTTTCACTCGGGACGCTCGGCGGTAAAGTCACCCGGTATGGTTACAGTCACCCCGCCTAAAGCATTCGCCAGCAGGACAATACAATCTGTATTGACTGCGGCATACCCATTGATACGCTGGTCGTACAAAAAATCGGAAAAAGCACGAACGGTATTCTCACAACCCTCTTCGTCGCCGTTGCCGTAAGCAAAGACAAAAGCAGTTGACCGAAAAAAGTCTTGATCAGATTATCCTGCATATTCAGCAGAGGAATCTCTCCAATAGGATTACGGTTTAGCTGTAGTTTCCGCCAGGTTTTCTCCTTGTTATCCGGAACCAAAAGCATTTGTACATCGGCCTGAACGGGGGTTTCAGTCTCTTTTCCGGCGGTCATTTCACTGGTGGTATCCGCACCCAACAGCAGGAAGCTTTCCAGCCCAGACCGTTCCAAGTATTTGGAACCTTCTACAGTAACGGTGTTGTTACAACTGACACAAAACCGTTTCGGGTATACCAGAATGACCTGCAGTCGGTGATCCATTATTTATGAGATCACCTCATTAAGCTCAAATTTCGTCCGCTCGAAAAAAAGGCATATCCAAAAGCAGCGTACAGGTATTTTCTGTACACAACAGCTCCAACTGCTCAGTATCAGAAATATGAGAGAAATACGCCGCCTCTGCGACAGGAATTACGCGGGATACTTGCTTCCTTTTTCTAAAACTGACAGAATATGTGTATGCAGATCAATCATGCAAAACTGTAAACTTAGAAGCCTTCACACCGCAAAATCAACAAACTATAAAAAGACATTGAACAAAACAAACAAAAATAGCCACAAAAAAGCTACAAAAATACTAACAGAAAGACTTGGCAGTAATTGACAAAACGGTAACAAACCAATATAATAAGTAATATCTATGGCTTTTACGGTCATTACGCAAAGTGAATGAAATTTACAGGTGAAAATAGGTAATTATTTGCTCTCGGTAAAGAGCAATTCCATCCATCTGAGAAAAATCGGACATAAATAAGCGGTTTTTTCAGGAAAAGGACAAAATATGAATGAGAGACAAAAAAGGCGCCTCGGATTACCGGAATCCGGCAAAAGTCGAACAGGTCGGCTGATTCTGTGCGATTTCGTTATTTTTCTGGCCGTTGCGGTACTGCTGCTTGTTATTTACGAAGGCAGAGATGACCTAACAGCCTACGGTATGGCAGAGCAGGCGGCACTGGCGCTACTGACTATTTTTGCAGCTCGATGGTTTGGGGGCATCTACCGTCAAATCTGGCGGTATGGCGGAATACAAAGCTATATCCGTTTGCTCTGCACGGACGGCATAGCATTTATACCTTTTGTATTATTAGGAAGAATTATTCCGATTCAGAATATTACTTTTGCCCGGGCGTTATCCATCAGCTCGCTAAATCTATTGGGAGCGCTGGCAATCCGTATGTCATACCGCTACGCATATAAGTGCGCAAATGCCGAAACCGCGCAGGGCAGGCTGATGCTTTGGTTTTTGCATCGCTTTGCCGGGTTAAAAGGCAACCGAAAAAACGAAGGGCAACAGATCAAGATCGCCATTCTGGGGGCGGGCAGGGTTGGTGTCAGCCTGGCGGAGGAGTTGTTCAACAACTCTGCTGCCATGTATACCCCCCGGTGCTTTATCGACAGCAGCCCCGAAAAGGTCGGTAAGGAGATCCAGGGCATTCCGGTTTTTTCAGATGAAGAGGCAACCCCGGAGCGGCTTTCCGGCTTTGAAATTCAGGAGATTGTCTTTGCCATACCAAATACGGATTCCGAGACCAAAAAGCGGCTTTATGACCGATATAAGGACTACGGCTGCAAAATAAAGGTCTATGACTTCCCCGTGATGCAGACAGCAGGCGGAAAACGTCATCTGCGTGAGTTTGATGTAGAGGAACTGTTGTTCCGCAAGCAGCAGCAGGTTGTAGATGAGCGCACAACAGCTTATTACAAGGAAAAGACCGTGCTGATTACCGGTGGCGGCGGCTCCATTGGCAGCGAACTATGCCGTCAGATTGCCAAAATGCAGCCCGGCAGAATCATTATTCTGGATATTTACGAAAACGGTGCATACGATGTGCAGCAGGAGCTTCGCATGAAATACGGGCCCGAGCTGGATGCGATAGTTGAAATCGTTTCCATAACCAATATGGCCGCCATGCGCCGGGTGTTTGAAGCCTATCACCCCCAGATCGTCATCAACGCCGCAGCCCATAAGCATGTCCCGCTCATGGAGCATAATTGTATTGAGGCAATCGAAAACAATGTATTCGGCTGTAAAAATGTAGTGGATCTGTGCGAGGAGTACAGTGTTGAACGGTTTTTGATGGTCAGCACGGATAAGGCTGTCAACCCCACTAATGTGATGGGCGCGACCAAGCGTATGTGTGAAATGATTGTCCAAAGCGCCGCCACCACAGGCAAAGTCAAGTACAGCGCCACCCGTTTTGGCAATGTGCTGGGCAGCGCCGGCTCGGTGATACCGTTATTCCGTCGGCAGATTGCGGCGGGGGGGCCGGTTACCCTAACCGATAAGAGGATCATTCGCTACTTTATGACCATACCGGAGGCAAGCCAGCTGGTGCTGCAAAGCGGCGCAATGGCCAACAACGGCGAACTGTTTGTGCTGGATATGGGCAAGCCGGTTAAAATATTGGAGCTTGCCGAGAATATGATCCGCCTTTCCGGTGCGCAGGGAATCGAGATTATTGAAACCGGTCTGCGACCCGGCGAAAAGTTGTATGAGGAGCTGCTGGTCGATTCCGAAAGTCTGACAAGAACCGATAACAGCCTGATTTTTATCGAAAAGGACACCCCCGTTGCACCTGATCTGCTAAAGGAAAAGCTGGCACTGCTGCATGCCGCCTGCGAAAGCGGTGATGACGGCGAAGCCAAACGGGCACTGCGTAAGGCAGTACCCACCTACAAAAATCCGGAGAAGGTAAACGGCAGGTTTAACGGCGAGGACGCCGAGCAAAAGCTGCAGAATGCCGCACAGGTCGGCGGGCAATAAGCCTATGGGGCTTGCGGCAAAAAGAAGCTGCCCGACAAAAAAACAGCGGGCAAAACATGAATCACACACCAGCGAATGTCCCATGACGGGAATAGAAAAAGACGCACACAGCAGATAAACTGCCTGCCCGGCACGGCAGTGCACAATCTACTATTTGAAGTGTATTGTATACACTTTTCAGTTTTCCGCCTTACCGGCAGCAGAAGAAGGAGAACAGAACTATGTTTGGCAGAAAAAAACAACCGATAATGACCCCGGCAGCAGAGGAAAAACAGGGAACCCCCACCCCGGCCTATCTGCGGGAGGATTATCCCTACCAGGCTATCGGCCAGCCGATAACCGATCTGGATTCCCTCATACCCACCGGCGTGCTGTACGAGATTAAATGCCCCAAATGCGAGATGAGCCTGCGTTCACAGGGCTTGAATATCAAGCCCTCCTATCTGCGTATGATGCAGGGGGAACAGGTGACAGATGAGAACGGTATCGTCCGTACCGAGGGCGGAAAAGGATGTATCGGCTGCGGAAACCGGGAGCTGATTATCCGTCAAGTGGACACGAGTAAAATGGCCGCGGTTAAGGCAGCAACAAAGAGTTAACATGCTTTTCAAACGGAACTTTTGTATTTTATTGTTGCTATAGTTCATTTTGTATATAATATCAGGACAGTGCTGATGTATATCAACTCTAAATGGCAAAGCGGGTTCAGCAGAACAATCAACGGTCTTCAACCGATATTTCGGTATTGCATTAACCTTTGTGTCCGAACTTTAAACAAACAGGAGAATCAACTTTTATGGAACGACGCATTTTAGTTGCCGGTGGGGCGGGGTTTATCGGTTCTAACCTGTGTGCTCGGCTGGTGCAGGATAAAAGCAACTATGTTATTTGTATGGATAACCTGTACACCGGGCGTATGCAAAACATTGCCCCGTTGCTGCAGCTGCCCAATTTTAAATTTGTCAAGCATGATATTCAACAGCCGTTCAAGACAGACATAGACCAAATCTACAATGCCGCCTGTCCGGCCTCTCCCCCTGCTTACGCCAAAACCCCGATGGAAACCGTAAAAACCTGCGTGCTGGGCAGCATTAATATGCTGGATCTGGCGACGGAGAATAACGCCACCATCATGCAGTTTTCCACAAGCGAGGTTTACGGTGATCCTGCCATGCATCCCCAAAGCGAAAGCTACTGGGGCAATGTCAACCCCATCGGTCTGCGTAGTTGTTATGATGAGGGTAAGCGCTGTGCCGAGACCCTGTTTTTTGACTATCACCGTCAGGCAGGTACCCGCATCAAGGTAATTCGCATTTTTAACACCTACGGCCCTAATATGGATCCGGCAGATGGCCGGGTGGTCAGCAACTTTATTATGCAGGCTCTTCGGGGGCAGGATATTACCGTTTACGGTGACGGTAGCCAGACCCGCTCGTTTCAATATGTGGATGACCTGTTAAACGGAATTGATCGGATGATGAATCACAGCCGTCCGGAGTTTACCGGTCCGGTCAACCTGGGCAACCCGCACGAATTTACCATGCTGCAGCTTGCCGAAAAGGTGCTGCAGCTGGTCGGTGGTAAAAGCAAAATTGTCTTTCGACCGCTGCCCTCGGATGATCCTGTTAAGCGCAAACCGGATATCTCCCTCGCCCAAAAAGAGCTGAACAATTGGCAACCGACTATTCAGCTGGAAGAGGGCATACAAAAAACCGTAGCTTACTTTAAAACCCAACTTTAAACATGGGGATTTGACTTTAACAATCTGCATTGACAATGGGAGCTATAAAAATGATGAATATTCTGACAGCCTTTAATAATGGTTATGCTCTCCCGACAAAGGTTATGCTGCAATCGCTAAAAGTAAACAATCCCGGTGAGATAACGGTGTTTGTTTTGTATTACGATCTGACCGAGGAAAACATTACATCCCTAAAAGAGCTGCAGGATGATTGTTTTCGTTTTGTTTTTCAAAAGATCGATCCGACAGTTTTGGCGAACTGCCCGGTAACCGGACATTTTTCAAAGGAAAGCTATATCCGCTTGTTCACGCAAGATTTTTTGGCGGAAACAGTAGACAGAGTACTTTGGCTGGATGGGGACCTGATTGTAAACGGCTCCCTGAAAGAGTATTATGAACAGAACTTTGACGGAAAATGTTATGTGGCAGTACCGGACATGGTCGAAATAAATAACCCTCAAGATCTGGAAAGATTGGGTATGGCCAAAGATGATATTTGTATCAACTCCGGGGTTCTGCTTATGAACCTGCCGTTGATTCGAGAACAGGTTACCCAGCAGAGCATTCTTGACTATATCAAAGCGTATTCGGATAAGATTTTATCAGTTGATCAGGACGTCTTTAACGGGCTGTTACATGATAAGTTTAAAATATTGCCGACAGCACTTTCCTTTAATTTTGTTTCTCAACTGCTACCGTTCCGCAAAAAAGAACAGGCAATAGAACAGAAGATAATCATCCATTATACTTCCCCCCAAAAACCTTGGAAAAACTTTTATCCTTACGGTGCATTCCAGCTTTGGTGGAAATATTATTTTATGATTTCTGATACCGTTTATGATAAGCAGTACAAAATTATTCTGCTTACTTATTCCGTCAGAAGAATACTGTCATTCTTACTGTTTTTGTTTCCCAATGTAAAACAGTCCCCCTTGTATCAAAAAATCAGAAAAAAGATTTTGAAATGCTGAAAGGGCAGGGGGCAGCTCAGCGGCGGAATCTACCGCCAGTTACCCCTAATCGGATGTTGCTTTTCGTCGAAACACGATAAATAAATTAACAAAAGAGACGAAATATCCCAAAACAACTCGACAAAACGTCAGTGATATGTTATACTGTACTCTGTACCATGGCAAACGCAATTTGTTAGTCTGGGACAGAGTTTTTTATGATATTTCTTTATCGGAGGTGACTCTTATCCGTTACTTATATGTATACGAGGCTGCCGCAAACTGGCAGTTGACCCAGCGCCGGGTGACGGCGCTTTGCCGTGATGGTCGCATTGCCGGTGCGGTCAAGCAGGGCAAAAACTGGTTGATACCCAGCGACGCACCGGTACCGCTGGACGCCCGCACCAAGGCTTTTGCCCGAGCAGAGCAACCGCAACCGCAGCAGGCGGCGCAGCATACGCCGGTCGGCTTTACAGAGGCAGGCGCAGGGCAAAATGCCGTCCGGCATTTCACCAGGGTTTATAACAAAGTGCCGGATTACACCGCCTTTACGCCCTACCGTATCTGCCCTATAGGCGCCCACAGTGACCACCAGTTAGGCAAAATTACCGGTTTTGCCATAGATAAGGGCATTCACATTGCCTACGGGCCTAAAATGAACGGCGTGGTGGAGATCGCCTCGCTGCAGTTTTCCAAACGGGCGCAGTGGCATGTAAACTCTACCCCGGCACAAAAGCAGAACGACTGGGCCGATCATCTGCGCGGCGCAACCATTGCGCTGAACGCCCGCTATCCGCTGCGTATCGGCATCTGTGCCATCATCGACGGGGAGCTGCCCATCGGCGGGCTTTCCTCCTCCGCGGCGGTTATCATCACATTTTTATCCGCTCTTTCTCACCTGAACCGCATTGTCCTTTCCGACAGGGAGCTAATCACCATTTCCAAGGAGGCGGAAAACGCCTATGTCGGGGTTTCCTGCGGCAAACTGGACCAATCCTGCGAGGTCTACTGCCGAAAAGATAAGCTGCTGTATCTAGATACCCGGGATGATTCCTACGAGCTGATTCCCCAATCTCCTGCCATGAAACCATATGAGATTGCCATCTTTTTTTCCGGGTTAGAGCGGTCGCTGGCATCCTCTCTATTTAATATGCGGGTGGATGAATGCCGCAGTGCTGCTTACTGTCTGCTGGCTTTGGCCGGTCTGCCCTACGGCAAGTTTGAACAGACCAATCTGCGGGATGTGCCGTATGAGGTGTATCTGCAATACAAAGACCGGCTGCCCCGGTCCTTTGCCCTGCGGGCAGAGCATTGGTATACCGAGTTTATGCGGGTTGAGGCAGGTGTGCAGGCCTGGCGGCAGGGTGATATTGAACTGTTTGGTCAGCTTTGCTTTGCCAGCGGAAAAAGCAGCATTGAAAACTGGCAGACCGGTTCGCCGGAGCTGATCAAACTGTACGAAATTATGACCCAAACCAAGGGTATTTACGGCGGACGGTTTTCCGGCGCGGGGTTCAAGGGCTGCTGCATGGCGCTTATTGACCCCGCCTATGAGCAGGAAATTCTGCAGCAGGTCGAGCAGCAGTATCTGGCTGCTTTTCCCCAGTTGCAGGGTAAATATTCCGCGCATATCTGTCATACGGCAGACGGTGTGTTGCTGTAATGAGGTGAGACGATGAAATGTCTGATTCTTGCAGCGGGATACGCAACCCGCTTATATCCTCTGACCGAAAACTTCCCAAAGCCGCTGCTCAAGGTTGGTGAAAAAACCATTGTGGATTGGCTGATTGACGATCTCAGAGCGGCGGATGTGATTGATGAGTTTATCATTATCTCCAACCACAAGTTTGCAAAATGTTTTCAGGAATGGGCCGAGCAAAAAGAATATAAGGTCTCTGTCGTAGATGACGGCACCATCACCAACGAGACTCGCCTGGGCGCGGTCAGAGATATGGAGTTTGCTATCAACTCTCTCCGGCTTGATGATGATTTCATGGTTCTTGCAGGGGACAATGTACTGGATTTTTCTCTTGTCAGATTTTTGAATTTCTGCCTTGAAAAAAAAGCCTCCTGCGTTATGCGGTACTGGGAACCCGAAAAAGCAAGCTTGGTGAAGCGCGGCGTACTGCAGCTTGACGGTGACAGGGTGATCTCTATGGAAGAAAAGCCAAAGGAACCAAAAACCCAGTGGTGCTGCCCGCCGTTTTACTACTACACCCGGCAGGACGCCCGCAAAATATCGGCGGCAATTGCCGACGGGTGCGGGGTAGACGCCCCCGGCAGTTTGGTTGCATGGCTGTGTATCCGGTCACCGGTATACGCTATGGAGATGCCCGGAAGCCGGTACGATATCGGCAACCTGACAAGCTATGAACAGGTCAAACGGGAATATAAGGGGTTTACAAAGTAATGTTACCAATCAATACAGAGCTCAACGGAAAAACCATTCTCGTCACAGGTGCCGCCGGATTTATCGGCGCAAATCTGACCAGCCGTCTTTTACAGACGCATCAGCACTGTACCGTGGTGGGGCTGGATAACTGCAACAATTATTATGATGTTTCTTTAAAGCAGTATCGGTTGGACAGTATCCAAGCCCTGGCAGAGCAAAGTGCTGCGAACAAATGGGTCTTTATCCGGGGCAACCTGGCAGACAGGGCACTAATTGACAGTCTGTTTGTCCGGTACCGGTTTGATGTTGTCGTCAACCTGGCGGCACAGGCCGGGGTGCGGTATTCCATTACTAACCCGGATGTCTATATGGAAAGCAATATCATCGGCTTCTACAATATCTTAGAGGCCTGCCGCAGCTACCCGGTACAACATCTGGTGTATGCATCCTCCTCCTCGGTATACGGCAGCAACCCCAAGGTGCCCTATTCTACCGAGGATCGGGTGGACAATCCTGTCTCGCTGTATGCCGCCACCAAAAAAAGCAATGAACTGCTTGCCTATGCCTACGCCAAGCTTTACAATATTCCCTGTACAGGCCTGCGCTTTTTTACGGTGTACGGGCCAGCCGGTCGCCCGGATATGGCCTATTTCAGTTTTACCGATAAGCTGCTGAAAGGGCAACCGATCCAGATCTTCAACTACGGCAACTGCAAGCGGGATTTTACCTATGTGGACGATATTATAGAGGGTGTTGAACGGGTTATGCAGCGCGCCCCCGAAAAGCAAAACGGCGCGGACGGTCTGCCGCTGCCGCCCTACCGCATCTACAATATTGGTAACAGTCACCCGGAAAATTTGCTGGATTTTGTGGATATTCTGCAGCAGGAGCTGGTTGCCGCAGGAGTACTGCCTACGAATTTTGATTTTGAAAGCCACAAACAGCTGATACCCATGCAGCCGGGGGATGTGCCTGTTACCTATGCGGATACCTTGGCGCTGGAGGAGGATATCGGCTTTAAGCCGAATACCGATCTGCGGACCGGGCTGCGAAGCTTTGCCCGCTGGTACCGGCAGTATTATCAACAGCATTAGGAATAATGGTAAATGAGACAAAAAGGGACTTGCCCCCTCCGGGCAATGTTATAGAAAAGGTGGTGGCAGGTTTGCCGGACAAAGAACAGGCGTTTCTCCTCTTGGTATTGGCCGATTACTTAAACTGCAGAAAAACTCAGCAGCTACCAAATGAAATCGACTGGACAAAGCTATTGAATCTGGCAAAAAACCATGAGGCCAGCGGCATATTATATCATCAGCTGCACCCGCTGCTTTCGGCGCAGCCTGCGCTGCTGCCTGTGGCTCAGTTTTTGGAAAAAGCCAACAGCGCCTATCTGGTGGGATATCGCAACCGTCTTTGGTATGTAGAGCAAATCAAGGCAGCACTGCAGCAGCAAAGGATTCCGTTTTTGATTTTCAAAGGAATCGAGCTTGCTGCATATTATCCGGTGCCGTATCTGCGCTCAATGGGCGACACCGATATTTTGGTACATCCTGCCGACCGAAAAAGGGTGGACGCCATTTTACAGCAACTCGGTATGGAAAATTTGGATAAAGGCAGTGCTGAGTGGGTTTACAGTGTAAAAAATATGCTGTTTGAGCTGCACGCCGGTATGATGGATGAAAGAGAGCTGACAGTGGAGCCGCAGCACGCCGCCTTTTTGCATAGGGCATGGCGGTATGCAGTTCCGGTGGACGGTTTTGTGCAGCACCGGTTGGATATCAGCTACCATTTTGTTTTTGTATTGCTTCATCTGCGTAAGCATCTGCTGAACTGCGGTGTGGGCTTTCGACAATTTATGGATGTGGCGATGTTGGCGCAACAGCCGCAGCTGGATTGGCAGTGGATAGGGGAGACGCTGGCGGAACTTCAGATAACTGCCTTTGCGCAAAGCTGCCTTGCCCTGTGCGAAAAATGGTTCCAGCTGTCACTGCCCGGTGAAAAAGCCGTACTGCAGGATCACTTTTATCAAACTGCTACCGAACAGATATTTGCGAACGGTGTGTTTGGGGAGACGAACGCGCAGAATGACAACAATCGGGTTATTCAGCAGATTTCCGCCAACCGGAACCGGGTCGGTCTTGTGCTGCGCAACTTTATGGTTTACTTGTTTCCTGCACGGGAAACGCTTTGTCTGCAGCAGGAATTTACCTATCTGCGCAAAAGACCTTTTTTACTGCCGTTTGCCTGGATTGCCCGTATCATCAGCTCTGTCCGGCGCAAAAATGTATCCAGTGCCCTGGATAAGGCGACCCGTGGGGCGACGGTCACTCAAACGCAGGTGGATGCCCGTAATCAGTATTTGCAGCAATGGGGTATTGATTGAAATACTGTATAAATGCGGAACACCCGGCAATTCTGCTTTTCAAACAGAGTTGCCGGGTGTTCCTATGGAAAAAAGAAAGAGAAAACATGGCAATTAAGCCAAAGAAAAAAGCTTATAAAAGGATACTATACGCATACCTCAAAGGGTTTACTGACCTATCCGGGGTGACGGTTTTCGCATAGCAGAAATATATCATCAAGTATAAATATTTTCAACTATTATTATACTCATTTTTCAGAAAAAAACAAGAGAGAATCGGCAGAATCAACAAAATTCAACACTTTGCTGCAACTTTTATGAAAAATTAGTGCAACATGACAAAAAAATAACAAGTGTCGGGACGGTCGCGGCAGAAATAAGCAAAAACAGGTTGTAAAAAACCGGATTAACGAATCAAGAACTAAATAAAATAGGTGTTATGTGCTTTTTTGTTGCATAGCAAACGGAAAAGTAGTAAAATATGAAAGATGATAATTAATTGTTGCCCGGAGGGACTTTACCGTATGTATATCCGTAAGCGTCTAAGTTACAGTAAGATCAGCAGATTGCTTTTAACTGATTCTGCGCATTATAAAAAGGATGTTTCTGCGATTGCCGGAAAAATGACAGAGGAACCTTTTTTTAGCGGAATGATTCTATTGGACAGTAAAGCGGAACGGGGAGCAGTTTTAGATGGAATATCGGTTGTCGCAGACCGGGATTCTTTTCTTGATTATGTGACCTTGCATTGGGTAGATGAGGTTTACCTGATCCTTCCCAACGCAACAGACTACCGGCAGGAGCTGCAGCAGTTGTGTCTGACCGGGGTGACGTTACATACCGTACCGCAGTGTGAAGAACTGTTTTTAGACACAGAATATCAGTTATTGCATCGGACGGTCAACGGGGTTCAGATATTGACCGTTTGTCTCAATAGCATATCCGGATTGGCATATCAATGCAAAAGAGCAATGGATTTTTTCGCCGGTTTATTCGGCAGTGTTATGGCGCTGATTGTCATTCTGATTTTCGGGCCGATTATTTACATCAAATCGCCGGGGCCGGTTCTCTTTCGGCAAAAAAGAGTGGGACGTAACGGAAAAGTTTTTGTGATGTATAAGCTGCGCTCTATGGTGATGAATGCTGAGGCTGCCAAAGATGAGCTGCGCAGCCACAATCGTGTCAAAGACGGCATGATGTTCAAGCTGGATTACGACCCCCGCATCATCGGTGCCAAAAAGCTGGAAGACGGGACGGTCAAAAAGGGAATCGGAAACTTTATTCGGGATTACAGTATTGATGAATTTCCGCAGTTTTTTAATGTATTGATGGGGTCTATGTCCCTGGTAGGTACCAGACCGCCTACGCTGGATGAGTGGGAAAAATACAAGCCTCACCACAAAGCGCGTTTGGCTTTTCTGCCGGGGTTGACCGGTGTTTGGCAAACCAGAGGCCGCAGTGAGATAACAGATTTTGAAAAAGTTGTTGAGATGGATGTCGACTATATCAGACAATGGCGTATCGGTTTGGACCTGAAGCTAATTTTCAGGACAGTATATGTCACGCTGCATAAAAACGGGGCGATGTAACGGGTACGGTTGGTCGACGAACGGAAAATCGGTTATGCGACAGACTGTCTGCCGCAAAAGAAAAGCGTATTACGCGTAAGGAAAAGATTATGGATGAAGAGTTGCTGAATGAGGAAATTAGTGTCAAAGAGGTTCTTCAGGCTATTTTTACTAAAATTTGGTGGATTGTTGCGTCTGCCGCTATTTTGGCGTTGGCGGTGATGACATGCACTCTTTTATTTATCGAACCCACATATAAGGGCAAGACGACGCTCTACATTTACGACCGGACCGGTGAGTCTGTTTCCCTGAACGAGTTGACCATCGGGTCCCAGTTGATCTCCGATTTTGAGGTCATGGCTGTCAGCAAGCCTGTTCTGGACCGTACAGTTCAGAAGACGGGTTTGAACATTTCCCAAGAGCAATTGCTAAGTAATGTAACCGCAGAGCAGGTCATCGGAACCAGGTTTTTAGAAATTACAGCTAAGAATACGGATCCGGAGCAAGCCGCGGAAATCGCAAATGCTTTGGCCGATTCTTTGGTAGCGGTTGTGACGGAGCTGATGGAAACCAGTCACTGTTACATCATTTCCCGTGCAACGGTTCCTGAAAAACCTGTGGGTCCGAATGTGGTTTTATACACCGTAATAGCGGCTTTTCTTGGTGTGATGTTTTCCTCAGCGGCCGTGGTCATCCTGCATTTTTCAGACAATACGATAAAAACTGCGGAAGATGTTAAAAAGCGTCTTGGACTGGTTACCCTGGCAGAAATTCCACTAGACTATTTGGAAGCAGAGGTCGGGAAAAAAAGCAAAAAAGGAAAAGCAGCACGGGCGTAAGGTGCCGTGCAAAAAGCGAGGGAGGCGGCTTTGTGAAAAGCTACAAGGTTCTCGGGCTGACGGATGTTCATAGCCACCTGTTACCCTATGTAGATGACGGAGCCAGAAACCTGCAGGAGGCATTGGATCTGTTACAGGTTTGCAGGGATCAGGGGGTAAGAACAATCTACCTTACACCGCACTGGCGAAAAGGTATGTTTGAAACCTCCGATGAGGACGTCCGAAGACAGTTTGCACGGTTGCTGAAGGTTGCTTTGAGCGGTGTACCTGAGCTATTTTTGGGCAGAGAGTATTACGGCAGCTCGTTGTTGCCGCTGCTGGACAATCAGACGGTATCAGAGAAAGCCTCTGTAACGGAAAACGAACTGCCTGCTGCCTCCCTGTTGACTCTGGGCGAGAGTCGCTATTTACTGGTGGAATGTTCTGGTAGCAGTCGGGAAGAGGAATTATTGGGCATTGTGAAGAAAATATGCTCTGCTGATTATGTTCCGTTACTTGCCCACGCTGAGCGTTATAAGGCCATACAGAAAGAGCCGGAGCTTGCCTGCAGACTGCATGCTGCAGGGGCAAAAATTCAAGTTAACGCAGAATCGGTCTTAGGTCAGGAAGGAATCGGTCAAAAAAGGCTGTGTAAACAATTGCTGAAACAGGGCAGCGTATTTTTACTGGGGTCAGATGCGCACCGTATGGATGTGCGTTGCCCAAATTTGGCGCAGGCAGCAGTATATCTGCGAAAAAAGCTTTCAGTTCCGGAATGGAATACACTCTTTTTTGAAAATCCCTCCTCTTTGCAGCAATACTGACAAGCAAAGCGAATGAAAGGAAACAGAAAATCAATGGAAACGGTTTCGATGATTTTTAAAGAGCTGCCCTACGAAATTGAAGAGGAAATCAAAACACTGCGGACCAATATTCTCTTCAGCGGTGCGGAGAAAAAGGTAATATTGATAACCAGCTGTGTTTCCGGCGAGGGAAAATCCAGCGTATCAATCAATCTTGCACACGCTATGCAGCAGTTGGGGAAAAAGGTTTTGCTGATTGATTCTGACTTGCGTAAATCAAAGATAAGTTATTTGTTAAATAAGGCTGCAAAAACGGGACTGTCCCACTACTTAAGCGGTCAGTGCGATGCGATAGACGCGCTTTATCAAATTAAGGATACCAATCTGCATATTATGCCTGCCGGAAAAAATCCGCCGAACCCCAGCGAACTGTTGGGCAGTGAACGAATGAAAGCGATGATTAACGCGGCAAGACAGGCCTATGATTATGTGATCGTGGATTCTGCCCCGCTGGGTTTGGTGACGGATGCAGCGGTGGTTGCCGCTATGTGTGACGCAAGCATATTGTTGTTGGAATCCGGAAAGATCGCATACCCGTTTGCAAAGGATGTTCTGGAAAAGCTGCGAGCTTCTCAGTGTCCTGTCCTGGGGGCAATAGTCAACAAGGTTGATCCCAAAACGGTGCCCCATCGCTATGGCAGATACGGCAAATATGAAAAATATGACAGATATTCCCGTTATGAAAAGTATTACTCCAAGGATGGGGAGTGAAAGATAATTATGCGATCTCCACTGGGAAATAAGGCGGTGTTGAGATAATAGGTCACAAACAGGAAAAGAGAGCTGTACAGACAGGTGATTACTGTACGGCTTTTCTGTTGCTATGGGGATAGTTCTATCTGCGCCAAACTGCTTGACACCGCGGTTTTGGGCGTGGTAAAATGCAACCGGAAAAAAACGAAAGAAAGCTATCAGGAGGAGAAAATGTATATCGATCAAGAGGGTATCATTATTCAAAACCGGCTATGTAAATTGGTGTTGCAACGGAGCGGCCGACCCCGTTCTCTGACATTACTGGCGACCGGTGAAGAGCTGCTGGATGCGGCCCAGCAGCTGGCACTTTTTACCGTGACACAGGAAAGACCTTTTCAAAATGAGGTGAAGCTTTCTCACCCAAATAAGCGAACGGTTTTTTCGGCGGTCAGCGTTGACTTACAGGATGAGCATACCCTTTTGGTCAGGTTTGAAACGGTGCCGGTGCAGGCGCTGATTCGTGTGACCGAGCGGGACAGCTACCTTGCTTTTACGCTGCAGGAATTTGTCTGTGACCCTGCCTGGTATGACAACATCGCTATGAAGCTGCCGCCGGTTGCAGAGCTGAGACTGTGCCAGCTGGCCTTAAAAAACCGGGAGAAATTCGGCGAATGGATGAATGTGCTTTGGGATGATACCGCGGCAGTCAATCTGCTTGCCACTTCGCCTGCGGCGAGAATTGACAGCGAGCGCCGCCCGGGTTGCCGTGTTTTGACGGCGGATGCGGTAGAGGGAATTGAGCTGGAGGGCTGTACGGTCGCGCTGGCGGTCAGCCATCCGGATATGCTATTAGACTGTGTGCAGCAGGTGGAAAAAGATTTTGGCCTGCCAGACGGAGTTGCCAGTCGCCGAGGGGAACTGATCAACGCTTCCGTCTATTGGACAGGGGATTTGTGCGCTGCGAATGTGGATAGACACATTGCCCGTGCAAAGCAGGGCGGCTTTCGGCTGATGCTGGTCTACTATACTGCCGTTTTTAAGGAGCGGAACGCGTATAGCCTGTGCGGGGATTATGACTACAATGAGCAGTACCCCAACGGCCGTGCCGATCTGATTTATGTGCTGGATAAAATAAAAGCCGCGGGCATTACTCCGGGTTTTCACTTCTTACAGACGCATATCGGTATGGAAAGCCGATATGTAGTGCCCCATGCGGACCCGCGGCTGGGTCTGTCAAAGCATTTTACTCTTGCCCGGCCGCTGAAAGACGGCGACACCGAGCTGTATGTACTGGAAAATCCGGCGGGAACGGTGCGAAACCACTTCTGTCGGTATCTGAAATTCGGCGGCGAACTGATTCGCTACACCGATTATATCACTACCCGCCCCTGCAGGTTTACCGGCATTGAACGGTGCGCATGGAATACCCTGCCGGAGGAACACCCGGCAGGTCAGATCGGCGGTCTTTTGCATATTTCCGAGTTTGGCGGCACCAGCTGTTACATTGACCAAGATACCGACCTGCAGGATGAGGTTGCAGAAAAGATTGCAGATGCGTATAATGCCGGCTTTTGCTTTTGTTATATGGACGGCAGTGAGGGCACCAACGCACCCTATGAATATCAGGTGCCGCTGGCCCAGTACAGAGTTGTCCGGAAATTTAATCAGGCGCCGATTTTCTGCGAGGGCGCTGCCAAGGCGCATTTCAGCTGGCATTTTCAATCCGGCGCCAATGCCTTTGATGTATGGCCGCCCCAAAAATTCAAACAGGCAATTATCGACTACCCCGCCGAGGAAGCGCCCCGTATGCAGCAGGATTTTACCCGGTTGGATTTTGGCTGGTGGGGCTTTTGGACGCCCCGGGAGGAGGACGACGGTATTCAGGCAGACCATTATGAATTCGGCACCTCTGTTGCGGCCGGATGGGACTGCCCGGCAACCGTACAGACCAATTTGACACTGTTTGACGCCCACCCCCGTATGGATGATATTCTGGAGGTTATGCGCCGTTGGGAGGATGTGCGGGCACGCAAGTGGCTGACGGCAGAGCAAAAAGAGCAGCTGCGCAATACCGCGCAGGAGCATACCCTGTTGATCAACGAAACAGGGGAATACGAGCTTTGTCCGGTTACCCGTCTCGTTGCCCCTCCGCATATTTCTGCCTATCTTTTGGAGCGCAACGGTAGGAAAACGGTCGTTTATTGGCACTGTACCGGTAGCTGCAGACTGGCGGTGGAACTGCCGGCAGAGATCACGGTTTCGGATACTATAGGCGGAAAACCGCTGGCAGTTGCAAAAGAAGCAGGCAGGTATCTGTTGCCGGCAGAGGGCAAGAGGTATCTGGTTACCGACGCCTCTGCGGAACAGATCATCCATGCGTTTCAAAATGCGCAGCTGAAGCAGAAATAACGAAAAAAACAGCTGCGGAAAGCCTCCACAGCTGTTTTTTATGGAAAAGAGGTGTTATGGGATGCTGACGGAAAAACAAACCAAGATGATAGAAAAACGTAAGCGTCCAACTCTATTCGCGGAGGAAAGAAGGCACAAAAAAGCAACACCGGTCGAAAGGTGAACGGCGTTGTCGAAAAGGATGAGATGAGATACCTGTTTTACAGGTTTATGTTCATGTTCTGAAGCTTTCCAGTGCGTGCTCGGGCAGTAGGGCTTCGACCCGGTTCGGACGTGTTTTGTCGAGCTTCCGCGCTTCGTCTTCGCTTCTCGGCCACTGAAATGCGCCGCTTTCCATACGCTTATACAGAAGCGCAAAGCTGTTTTTCTCCCAGTAAAGCGCCTTGATTCGATCCCGGCGTCTGCCGTAGAATAGAAACAGCGTATTTGTAAACGGATCCAACTGAAACTGAGACTGTACGATGGAGACCAATCTGTCGATCCCGCGGCGTAAATCGGTGTTGCCGCAGGCAATAAAGACACATTCGGCGCCAGTAAAGTCATTCAACATATCGCAGCACCCGGCAGATTGTCTGTAAGGATGCCTCGTCGATTCCGGAGAATATCTCTACTTCTGTATTACCGAAACGGATAACTGCAGTTCGCTTCCCATGACAATATCCTCTTTCTGATTTTTCTCTGAGACTCTCTGATAGTTGCTGAAACTCCCTTACACGCTCTGCGAGTCCCGATCGACAATGATATTGTCACATTTTCTTGTTCCGGTTTCAATCCGATGGTTTATTTGAAGTGTACAACACAGCGCGTCATGCCTGCGGTTTCTAAAGGTGTTTTCTATTGGATGGTCGTTACCGGATCGCACGGGAGATGATCTCATCCTGCGCATCCGTGGGTAAGGTGACAAACACCGCACTGTACCCGCAGACCCGTACGCACAGGTCACGGTGTTGATCGGGATGTTCACGGGCGTCTACCAAGATATCGTGGTTCAACAGGTTAAACTGCAGTGAGGAACCCTTCATCTGTAAAAAGAGCTGTATCAACGCAACAATGACCGGTACGCCGATTTCCGGTTCCATACGCTGCAGGGTCAGCTCAGTGACAAAGGAATCTGCAAAATCGGTAAGATCCAATTCGCCGATTGTGTGCAGAATATCTGCAGGATTTTTTACCTCGATAAACTCGCTGGGACTGCACCCGCGGGAGATGGGAGTATGCGCCCGTCGGCCGTCCGGTGTTGCGCCGATGGCGTAACCAAGCGGGCGGAAGCAGTCGTGAATGTAAAACGCCGGCAGATAGCTGCCGCCTCTGGCATTTTTAAATAGATCGCCCTTTTCATCCCGGTAGAGAGCGGAAATATCCCGCAGGAGCCGGGCGGCAAAGGAGTCCAGATCCGGGTTATGGGTGCCGTATTTGGGCAGACGGTTAATGATGTACCGATGCAGCCGCTCATTACCTTCAAAATCGGTCTGGCACAGGTGGTTCATCTCCGGCAGGGTAAGCTGCTTTTCCTCAAATACCACCGTTTTGATCGCCCACAGAGAATCCACCAGGGTGGCAGGGGTCAAGAGAGAAAGGGCGGTCTGCGCGTATTTTGTGCCGCCGTCGGTGGCATCAAGGCCGTTTTCCAGACAGCCGTCTATGGTGGCGGAAACCAGCGGCAGGGGACAGTATCGTGACCAAACCGCCTCGTACCGGTTTTTCCTTTGCATGACAGATAGCAGAAATTCCTTGATGTGGGCAAGAACCTCGGCATAAAACGCCCCGAAGTCGGGGGCAGTGCTTTGCTCTAATGTGTCCAAAAGCAACCGGGGCAGGTTGATCCAGGTATCGGCGCGGTGGTTGACCTCGCAGTTTTGCAGCGTGATTTCATGGCAGCCGCCGCTGACATAGCTACGGGCATCGGTGACAGCTTCGCCGCATTTTACCCGGGCGGGAATGATAACGTCATCATTTTGCAGTACGATGGTTGGAATCTCCGCGACCTGAACCCGAGCATATTTTTGAAGGTATTCAATGGGGTGGGCGGAGGAGATACGACAGTTAACCTTGGTATTGACATACCGGCCCTCCAGCACCGTATCCAGAACAGCAAAGGTAACCGGATTACATACCGTATTGCCGGCTGTGTCACAGCCCCCGATAATGACAGTGGTAGAGGTTTCATGAAAGCCGTTATGTACATCAAACCGGGTGTCGGTATAGGTAAACAGCAGATGAAACAGATTTTTCAAACCGTTTTCATCCAGTCGACCGGCGACAAGGTCGGCGGCGTAAAAGGGTTGCAGCATGCGGTCCAGATGACCGAAGGTGCTGACGCCGATCCCTTCCAGGGTACCGATGGTCTCCCGGCAGAATACAATGGCCGCCAAAGCCTCCAGGGTGGTTTTGGCGGGATGCGCCGGAACACAGTCCGCAAGAAGTGCGACAGTCAGATAGTGCTGGCGTTCCTCCGGATCCTCTGCCAGCGCCGCCAGACGGGTGGCCTCTTCGGAAAAACGGTGGGCAAGCCGCAGCAGTGCTTGACAGCTACGGATCGCGGCTGTCAAAAAGGCTTTGGTTTTGTCATCGGTCACCCGGATCAGCGCAGCCTCGGCGTGGGAGAGAATTCCGATAAAGCCCTGTGACAAAACGGTATCGTATCCGATGGAGTAGTGATCAAAGCTGACCGGGTTATTCCAGCACAGGATCCTGCCGGCCTCCATATCTGAAAGCATCTCATCCTTGTAGGGGTCCAGCCATTCAGCGGCAGTCGCCATCTGCAAAAATGCGCCCCCGCCAAGCTGACCGCCCCAAAGGTACCGGGGTCTGCCGCAGAGAAAGTCGTGAAAAAAGGGAGTGTGACGAAAGACCTTTACCGGGCAGTGGTCGCACAGGTAGGCGATATTGTTGGCTTTTCTCTCATAGGCGGATTGACCCTCCCCCTTCCGATAAAGCTCCTCCAGCCGGGAATTCAATTCGCTCCAATCTGACGGATAGGCATCGTAATACAGCTGTAATTCTTCAGCTGTTTTTTGACGGTCATATATGAGCATCTTTCATTTCCTTTCCGTTTTCGGTTAAATAAAGGCGGCGTTGATACGGCATCGAATGCCGCATCCGGCGGCTGTGGCGAGCAGGGTATCCATGGTTTCGGCGGATGGGGTTTGGTAATCCGATGCGGCGAACCGGCGTCCCAACGCGGTATATTTGCCTTTGCACAGGTTGCGGAAGGGCAATAGCTCGTACCGGTGCTGCCCCGGTAGGGAGGCAACAAAGGAGGCAATTGCGGCTATTGCCTCGGGAGCATCGTTAAACCCGGGGATAACCGGTGTTCGAATCAGCAGACTATTCCCATCGCAGGCAAGGCGGCGGATATTCTGCAGGATAAGGGTGTTGGGTTGACCGGTTGCTCGCCGGTGTGCGTCACAGTCCGCAGTTTTGATATCGCAGATGATCCGATCTATTAGGGGAAGCAAAGGCTCCAGTACCTGGTAGGGGATACAAAGAGCGGATTCCACCGCGGTGGAGATACCGTTTTGTCGGCAGGCCTGTAGTAGTTGACGCAAAAGCTCCGGCTGCATAAACGGCTCCCCGCCGGAGAAGGTCACGCCGCCGCCGGAGGACAGATACATATCCTTATCCTGCAGGATATCCTTTATGATATCTTCGACGGACATTTCCTTTCCCATCAGCTGAAGCGCCCCGGCATAGCATTCTTCCGCGCAGCCTCCGCACCGGGTACATTCCTGGGTATGCAGTGCAAGCCGACCGTCTTTTTTCGCCGGGCAAACCTGCAGGCAGGCACTGCATCGAATACACCGATCCGGGTAAAATGCAAGCTCCGGCAGCGGACTTTGGGATTCCGGGTTGTGGCACCAAAAGCAGTGCAGATTACAGCCCTTCAAAAACACGGTGGTACGAATGCCCTCACCGTCCTGTAGGGAAAAATGCTGCAAATCAAATATCATGGGATATTCCTCCACCTGCCTTTTTATTCCGGCATCATTATACCATAGAGCGAAAGAAAAAAGAGCCGCCTAAATTTCTAAAATGATGATCTATCGCACTTTTTGATTTTTTGAAGATAGTGTGCTATAGTAAATGGTATTAGTAAGTGGGAGCAAAAGACTATGATACAAGAGTTAAGGGCAATACTAACCCAAAATGTCGACCCGGACCAGGCAGAAAAGATGGCAGCGTATATGCAAAAGCTGTTTCCGTTTGCGGGCATACCCAAACCAAAGCTGAAAGAGCTGATCCGGCCTTTTTTGCAGCAAACCGCAAAGCTTCCGCTGGATTGGCAGCTGGTTTTTGATCTGTGGGAGACGCCGGAACGGGAAGCGCAGTATATTGCGCTGGAGTATCTGCAAAAGCACCGCAGACAGATTGTTCCGGAGGATTTAGAAAAACTACAGCAGCTGATTACACAAAAGAGCTGGTGGGAGACCGTGGATACCCTGGACGCATTTGTCGGAGAGCTGGTTTTGCAGGATACAAGTTTGAAACAGGTACTGCTCCGCTGGGCTGAAGACGAAAATATCTGGCTGCGCCGGGTGGCAATTGACTTTCAGCAGGAGTATAAAGAAAAGACAGACGCGCTGCTGCTGGGGCAAATCATTGAGAAGAATCTGGGCAGCAATGAGTTCTTTATCAATAAGGCTATCGGGTGGAGCTTGCGGGATTACAGCAAGGAAGACCCCCGGTGGGTAGCGGCATTTGTAGAGCAGCACAAAGCCCGCATGGCGCCGTTAAGCGTGAAAGAGGCAACAAAACTGATAAGCTGAGAGAACTTATTTAGGTGGGAACAGTGATTGAAAGAGCTGCGTATAGCCTGCTATAACCTTTTCCGGTGAATTTTGGATTTCTACCAAATGATACAGAATATCCCCTTTTTCCGCAAAGGCCACCCTGTCTTGGTTCCATTCCGTGTAGGCCTTCAACAACTGTTCAGATAGCTGCTCTAAGTGTTGTTGCGGTGTGGAGTACCGATAGAGGTAGTTTAAATCCTCCGGATATTCCAACACAGTTGAGATAGCCGGAGCAAGAACCCGCTTTCTGTTGGAGAAGGCGAGAATGGCAACGCCAGAATTCATAGCACTTTCTACATTGTATGGCAAGAGCAGCAGATCTGCGCCGGAAACTACCCACGGCAGTTGTTCTTCCGGAATATATTCCGGAATCAATTGCACATTGGGCAGCTCGGCGGCCTGGGATTCAATGTTTTCGCGATATTTCGGGTTGCTGAAATACCCATGGATGACAAATTCAATATCTGCCCATGCAAACTGCTTTGAAAGGGCGAGGATAATCTCCAGATTTTTATATGGCTTCAGTAAGCCGGTGTGCAAAACCCTCATTTTATCCCGGGAGCGGTTAACCGTGTCCGGAGGATCGAGCGGGTAGTCATTGATGTAATTTGAATGGGGAATATAAAATACCCGATCGGCGACTTTTTTACCGGCAAGAAGCTGCAGGTATTGTTTTGAACTTTGGCTGAGCAGTACGGTTGCTGCGGAAATCCTTAGCAAAAATCGGTAAAAAATAAGCGCAACCAGCTTTTTTGCCTCAGAACCGTTATGCAGACCTTTATTGTGAAAAAACGGCACAAGCTTTATCCCGCGAAGTCGGAGGACAAATAGTAAGAAAAGCCATTGAAAGTAGTGTTTGCTATTGCCATTTTCCAACCAGTGAAAAAAGATAAGAGGGGTTTCTCTTGTGCGCCGCAAAACGGTTTTAACAGAATGATCCGGATAAAGTTCTACAACCTGATAACCCATTTTTTGTAATAATGATTTTTGTGTGGCAATAAAACTGTTAGAATCGGAACGGAAGGAATAGAAACCAATCTTTTTCATATATTTGTTCCCTCATGTTGCAGGTTGCTTTTCTGGGGGTTGTTATGATACAGACAGCTCTTGATCAGATAAAACAGGAAGAAGTAAAAAATGTCCAGACGAAAAGCTAAGAAGGTAGATATCGTGTAACTGCCCCAGTAAGCAATTCCTAAAAACAGTAGTTCTTTGGAACGTGTACGAAGAGGAAGTAGTATGGTCATGTAGACCATCAGAATTAGCTGAACGATAATACCGACAATGCCGTGTTTTACCAGCTGCTCCAGCCAAACACTCTCATAGCCAAGGGCGGCTTTTGTATATTTGTTGGAAATATAGTCGGAAAATTTTTCACCGAGGCCAAAAACAGGAGACTGTTTGACAAGTTGCAAACAGGCTTCAAACTGCTGCATGCGCATAGAGACAGAGCTTCCGCTGACCCTTTTTTGCGCAGCGGTATCAAAGAGGCTGAACAGAAGATCCTTTAACTGAGGAACCAGGAATAAGGCTGCGATAAAGGCCGCAATACCGATGGGTGCAAGAATTCGGAAAGCCTTGCTATTCAGATTGATACAGGGGAGAATGGCAAGCAGAAAAAACAGATAGGCTGAACGGTTTTTGTTCAATATCAGACAGATGACACACAGAAAAGCAGACAGACAGGCAAGCTTTTTCCACGGCAACAGCTTCGGACGGTTGATTAGCAGGGACAGAATAAACGTTGGGTATAACGCCAAAGTCAGGCCTGCTCCAAGGCGATGGTCAAAAAAGGAGGTGATCTGATAGCCGCGTTTCATGGCTGAGGTCTGAGAAGGCAGCATCGTTGGAGCAATGGTTTGTTTATACTCATAAAGAGGGTTCGACTGGATTAGATACTCCAGCATGCCGTAGATACCGGCAAGCGTAAACATCAGAATCAGCCCCTTCAGGACCCACTCAAATTCTTCCTGAGTTTCTACGGCATACCAGGTAATCCAAATCGTGATGTATACCTGCAGGTATTTACTGGCAATGCGGGGAAACTCCTCGACAAATCCGCCGACTGAAAAAAAACAGGATAAAAACATGGATAGACCAATCAGGAGAAAAGCAAAACGAAAGGGCATCGTGTCTTTTTGTAAAAGGCTTTTTAGTGAGACTCCTTTTACGGTACGGCCCTTGTTTTTACGCCAGGAATATAACGTAAGCGAAAACAGGAAGCCTGCACTGGTAATCATATTCAGAATGACATGGAAACCGCCGATTGTGACGACCTCTGCCTGCGGGGCCCAGATGACACTGTAAAGCAAATAAAGGAAATAAGCTTTTTTAAAATCGAACAGGCTGTAAATAAGTAGGAGAAGGGCCGGAATGATAAAAAGCATAGTTCATTACCTCTTTTCTTTAAAAAGGCGCAGACAGTGGACAAAGGCGCGTAGGCTTTGTTTGTGGAAAGGACGGCGCAGAAGGCAGAAAAGACATTCCCTGATTTTCTCGGTGTCCTTAATGGCAAGATAATGCTCTATCAAACGGGTAGCCGCGTAGAATTCCACTTCCTGCTGCTGCGCTTTGGTAATCAGGTCATAATGGTCGCGGCACAGCTGCCGCAAATACTCTTCTCCGGCGATACGGACGGGATGTCCTTTTGTGGAAATACGGTCGGCCACAAACAAACTGTATTCAGACAGTACCTCCGGGACATAGTCAATTTGGTAGCCATGCAGCATTAGCTTCAGAAGCAGATACGAATCCTGCTTGCAGGGAGTATTCGAAAAGCAACCAACGCTCTGTAAGGCGGATTTCCGGCACAGCCAGAGAGAAGTGGAGGCTATGCAGTCCTTCATAGCGTCAAAAACACAGTTTCCACGGTGTTTTTTGCGAAAAACCTTATATACTTTTCCGCCTTCTCGCACAAGCCTTACCCAGTTGTAAACAATTGCGATATCGGGGCTTTTTTTTATCAATGCCAACTGTTTTTGCAGCTTTTCGGGATAAAATCGGTCATCATCGTCTAAAAAAGCGATATACTCTCCGCGGCTGGCATAAATTCCCTCATTTCTGGATAGTGCACCGCCCAAATTCCTCTCGTTTTTGATACGGCGGATTCTGTTGTCCTGAAACAGGGAAACGATTTTCTCAACCTCAAGACTGATTTCCGGATCCGTATTATCGTCAACAATGAGTATTTCAAAATGTTGGTAAGTCTGTGTCATTACGCTGGAAACGGCATGCTGCAGGGTATCCGTACGCCCGAAGGTCGGAATAACCACACTGATAAGGTCTTCCATATAAAATCCTTTTTTGAAGAAAAATCGTTATTTAAAATGAAGAACGGCAACGTTTTTTCCATTGCTGATCGGTTTTGTGTATGCAGTACATTGCGAGACAAAACCGAACGAGGGAGAATAGGGAACCGTTCGTTTGTGAAAACCGGACAAATCCATCCGAACGGCAGGATTGTCCGGATCATACAAAAAAGTGACAGTGGATGGTGCATCACCGGATATTTCATCGGTCACGGTCATTGTATCCCGGTCAAAGATAAAGGAGCGTCTGACCTTTATTGGGGCGTATCCGTTGTGGGAGGCGGTTAATGAAAAAAAGCCTTCCCCGGTTTTGACCTCTTCCAACAGACATTCTGCTTTTTTCCCCCACAAAAAGGGTCCTGACATTTGGGATTGGTCCTGTCCGTTTACACAGACGGTATTGTGGTTTTCGGTTTTCCGAAAGGCATTCCGAAGCTCCGGATGGCTGTGGTAAACGCCGGTGCCCGGGTCGGCAAAGACCGCTTTCCCGTCTGCGTAGACCTGAAAACTCAGAGCGTCGGCATGGCCGTGGGCGGCAATGGTACCAAAACCCAGCGCAGCGTGATCGATACCAATTAAAAAACGGTCATCCGGTGAACGCAAAACCGTTATGCCCCCGGTGGGATAGTGGGAAATTTTCGGTACGATATATCCGGGCAGCAGGGTGTGGGCGTCTAATTCGTCCGGTGTGAACAAGCAGCAGATATCCTCATCCAATATCTCCTGGTCGTATCTGCAGCCCAGTACAAGGCCGCACAGACCCAAAAGCTGTCGGTAATATGTAACACCATGGCCGGAAAGGTAAATCCGCCCCTCATCGTTGTCAGAGAATTCCACTGCTTCGCCGTGATTTCCCACACAGGTGGCAAGGTAATTTGCCATTTTATTCAGCATTGGTTGCCAGCAGGTAGGGACGGTTTGACCGTTTTTTTTCAGCAGTCGCTGGACAAGGATCATCGCCTCCAAATAGAAGGCATGGTAATGCAAAGATAGCTCTTTATTGATTCCGTCGTCATAATTCTGACGTGGCAGCTCCTCAGTCAAACGGGCCACTGCCGTATCGGTCCATTTTGTATTGTGAAAAAGGATGCCACTGTGGGCAATACAGGCTAACTCCACAATGAGATGGTTGTTGGCGGAGGAATAGCCGGACAGGTTGACAAATACATAATCGGTCATCTGGATTATGCCGTTTTGCAGTTGCGAAAGCAAAGCTGAGCAGCAGGGTCCATTTGGTAAAAAGGAATAGCAGTAACACCAATTCATACACCGTATGGCAACCTCCATAGGGCTGACCCATGCCGGCCCCCAGAGAAACGGGTTATTTCGGTTCCAATCCGAAAACATAGCGGTAAACTGTGAGAGCATTTGATCATCCTGTTCCCGAAATATTTTACCTGCCATTGCCGTAAAAGCGTGGTGACGGTTTAGCTCCCAGTTCAGACGGATATCTCCGATCTCGGTGCGGTTGCGATAGGCCAGCCGATAGGAGCAGTCCAATGGCCAGCGGTTATCCGTAGAGAAGCCTGCCAGCCAATCGGTTTTGTACTGCTCGTAATCGTACGGGCCAATCAAAGAGATCGGCGGTGCGGCAGCAGCAGAGCTATACGGTGGCTGTACAGAGAAAGCAGACCCGTTTGCCTGTAGCAGGCAGTACCGTCTGCGATAAGAGACCTCATAGACCGGGCACTTTTTGCAAAAGCGCAGACGGTCAAGGAACTGCAGCAGCTGCCGGTTGACCCGCCAGCATATTTCTGCCGGACTCATTGCCGTAAAACGGCGAAAATACCACCGCAGCTTATCCGAATACTTTTTCATAGCCCTCCAACAGTGCTTTGCCGGTATGTGCCCAGCTCAGCTCGTCGTTTACTCTATTTCGTCCAAATTCACCCATAGCACTTCGCTGCTCCGGGTGTTCTGTCAACCACAAAATCTTTTGTGCCATATCAACAGCGTTGTTGTTTTCCGCATAGAGGGAAGCCTCCTGCGAAGAGAATCTGCCCTCTGTCATATCAAACTGAACAATCGGCTTGCCCAAAGACATATACTCCAACACCTTGTTCATGGTGCTTTTGTCGTTCATGGCGTTGTAGACATCACAGTTGACACAGATATCTGCTGTGTTCAAAACATTTAGCATGGTGGCGTCATCCGTTCTGCCGAAAAAACAGACGCAGTCGTCCAAACCCATTTCTGCTGCTTTTCTTTTTACGGTATCCAGATAAGGCCCGCCGCCGACAATTCCCCAAAAGACCGAGTTGCCGTGCTGCTTGATCCAGGCTGCAGCTTCTAAAAGAAAATCCAGACCTTCCTGTTTGCCGATGACACCTACATAGCCGACCATGTAGGGAAAACCGCGCTTCAGCTCCGGGGTCCGGGGTAATATTTTCATCCGATCTGCCCGTGGACCGCTGCGCAGAACAAAAACATTTTCCGGGAGCATTTTGCCCCGGGTTATCGCTATTTCCCGATAACTGTTGTTGGTGACAAAGCTGACGGTGCTATGCCGGTAGTTCTGCCGCTCCAACCAAACCTGACTTTGGTAGAAAAGACCTCTTTTTTTGCCGAACTTGGCTTCAAACAGCTCCGGACAGATGTCATGGTGATCAAAGACATATTTGACACCGTATTTTTTGAAAAACTGGGCGACAATCCAGATATTGTCAGGGGGATTACACCCGTGTATGACATCAAATCCGATTTCGCGGTAGACGGTATGTGCCAGCTTTATCTCATGATACAGCGCCGTGCCATATTCCCGGGCGTATGAAAGGGCACCGCTACCGGCTTCCGGTAGCCTGTGCCGAAAAATATGGACGCCATAGGATAGCTCGCGTTCGGCCTCATACCCCTTTCCCATTGGGCAGATAACAGATACGGTATAGCCGTGTTGCACCAGGGTAGTGGCCTCCTGCCAGACCCGCGTATCAAACGGGACGGGTAGATTTTCGACAATGATCAATATTTTTCTCTTGTTTTCCATGGGACTCCTTTACCGGATATCTTACTATTTTGTCAAAAAACCGGACTTTTCCATATTAGAAAAGTGAACAACCGTTATTTTTGAGAAGCAGAGGGGTATAGAAGGCTATCGTAAACCAGGGAAAGACTTTTTTCAAAAGAGGACATAGAAAAATTCAGGCTTCGTTCAAAAGCTTTCCTTTGATATGTTTCCAACATAGCAGCGTCTTCCCGTAATAGGCAGATAGAGTCACGAATTTCACTGTAGTTGTCAAACAATATGCCGTACTCTCCGTCCGACAGTATTTCCGGAATAGCGCATGCCCTGCGGCCGATAATGGCGATTCCGGCATTCATACATTCCACAAGTGCCAATCCAAAGCTTTCGTAGTAAAAAGCATCTATCAAAAGATCCGTTTGTTGCAGCAGAGACTGCTTTTCCGCCCCTTGTACTGTACCGGCATAGGTCACATTATGCATATCCCAATCATTACGGGTGCCGTCACCGGCAACCCAAAACCGGATACCGGTGTCATTTTGAAAGCTGTCCGCCAGGGTTAAGTACTCATCAATGCAACGGTTTGCGATCAGACTGCCCATAAACAGCACATTAAATGGAGAGGCGGTTTGCTTCGGAGCGTTTTTTTCGGACAGATGTACGCCGTTGTAGATGCAGAGAATATTGTCCGCAGAAATTGAGAATTCCTTTTGGACACTCTCGGCAACGGTATGAGATACACAGATGATCCGTTTTGCTTCATTTAAAAAACGGGCGATCCATCGCCGAAAAAATGCGGGCTGGGAACGATAAAACGAAATGAACCGCCCGGAATGGAGATGAAGAATATAGGGCTTACGGTGGATCAGCTTTTGCAATAGCATTTTCCGGTAACAGCCTCCCCCTGCCGAGAGAGCAATATGAACCAGATCGGCACTTTTACTGTGTCTGTGGACTTTGAACAGAGAAAAAACAAAAGCTTTTAGCCAATTTTTATGGTTCCATGTTTCCACCATGGTAATATCATATTTTTCATTAATAACAGGCGAGCGCAAAATATCCCGGTTTACACTGGCAATTCCGCCTGTTGCCCAGGGGGCAGGTCCGATAAGCAAGATCTGCTTCATCTTTCAGATTCTCCTGCTTTTTTAAGGATACGAATAATGATTAGACCGCAGTTAAAGAAGAAACAAATGACATATACTTAGTATATCATACTATTGCTCCAAAAGCAAAATATCAAGTTATAATTTGTTGCAGAAAAAAGAAAAATGCGATACAATATAATGGGATTGTTTTTGGAAAATGAAGGGGAAAACGATGGACAGAAACGTAAGACCGGATACCTGGGGTGCTGTGGACGGCCTTGGGCGAATATTGCCGGAAAATGGCAGCGTGGGAGAAAAACGGGACAGATTTGTCGGTATGTTTTACTGGACCTGGCACGATCGCTACGACGACCCGGAAAATGCGGTGAATATGGCGTGGGAAACACCCAACCGCGGGCAGGGTACGGTCAATATGCAAAAGGTCATGGATCAGTATCCGGAGGCAAAAAATGATTACTACCATCCCGGCTGGTGCGGTATGGGCAGCGGTAACGGGATCGGCTGCGGCCACTGGAATGAGCCTGTTTACGGTTACTATTTTTCAGATGACTGCTGGGTGATACGCAGACAGGCAGAACTTTTGGCAAACGCCGGCGTGGACGCCGTGTTTTTTGATAATACCAACGGTTCCGATATGTGGGAAAAGGGATATATGGCTGTTGGTCGGACCTTTGAATCCGCTCAAAGAGATGGTGTACGTGTCCCCGGAATAGCTTTTCTTCTGCCGTTACATTACCCGGATAATCCCGATAACGGGGAGATGAACCGAATACAGTTAAGAGAGCTGTACCGGAAGGTCTATCAGCCGGGTCTGTTTCGGTCCGTTTGGTTTACCTGGAAAGGAAAACCCTTAATTATGGCATATCCGGACGCCTTGAACCCGGCGGATCCGTTAGAGGCAGAAATTCTTCAGTTCTTTACATTTCGTCCCTGTCAGCCAAAATATTACGAGGTTCCGTTGCGAGAGAATATGTGGGGGTGGCTTTCTGTTTATCCGCAGACGGTATATCCCAACCCGGACGGAAGTCCGGAGCAGATATGCGTGGGGGTGGCACAGAATATCAACGCGGAGAGTCTGGAACGCGGGTCGGTCTGTACCATGAACGGCGAGAATATCTTTGGCAGATCCTATTCATCCCAGGGGTTTGACCCCAGACCGGACGCCAAGCTGTGGGGAGCAAATTTTGAAGAACAGTGGCGCAGAGCGCTACAAGTGGACCCGGAATTTGTGTTTGTAACCGGCTGGAACGAATGGATCGCTGGTCACCGAAAAGAACGGTTCGGCGTGAAGAACGGAATATGCGATGAGTTTGACGATGAGCACAGCCGGGATATTGAGCCCAGCAAGGGTGACCTGATTACCAGCTTTGCGCCAATATTCGCCGTTTTAAAGGCACTGGAAAGCAGAAACCTCATCCGCAGACGCTTCTTAGCCTGAACGGGACGGATGATAATTGGCAAAGTAACACCCGGCGTTTTTATGATTACCGTAAAGATCTCAGCCCGCGGAACGCGCAGGGATATTATCACTATGCAAGTGACACCGGTCGGAACGCAATCACCGAATCCGGTGTGGGGCATGACAGTCAGTACATCTATTTTGAAGCGGTCTGTCAGGACCGGCTTTCACCCTGCTGCGAAGAAGACTGGATGAGGCTGCTGGTACGTACAGACATGCCGGGAGCAACCTTTGAAGGCTTTCAATTTATTGTGAATCGTACCTCGCCGGGAAAAACAGCTCAGCTGGAGCGTAGTCTTGGAGGATGGAACTGGGAAAAAGCAGCGGAGTGTCCTTGGACAGTGTCGAGTAATCGGCTGCGTATTGCGTTGCCGCGTCAGGCGCTTGGGCTTGATAAAAGGCAACGGTTTCAGCTTTGGTTCAAATGGGCAGATAACAATTTGCGGCAGGGTGATATGCTCACCCTGTATACGGAAGGTGACTGTTCCCCCGGCGCCAGATTTACCTACCATTACATTGCTGAATAATCAAAAATGCATAAATTGGTTGCCCGGAATAATCGGTTAAACTTGATATTATTACCGTGTAATGTTATAATAAATGCATTGATTTTTCTAAATATATGATCTTTATATTCCCATTTTCGCACTGTGTAAAATGTGTGTAGGATCTGTATATTGCTTGCGTGAAGTTTCTGTTTTTGTTATACTGAGACTGTTAGTAACAGTAAACGAGGGTTTAATATGTTAAAGTTAGAAAAAATAAGTAAGGTCTATTCTACGGGGTACAAAAAGGTGCAGGCGCTACAGGATATCAGTGTCGAGTTCCGAAAAAGTGAGTTCGTCTGCATTTTAGGACCCTCCGGATGCGGTAAAACAACCTTGCTGAATCTGATTGGCGGACTGGACAGATATACAACCGGAGATATGCAAATTGACCGCGTCTCCACAAGAAAATATAAACCGAGAGATTGGGACAGCTATCGAAATCATACGGTAGGTTTTGTCTTTCAAAATTATCATCTGATACCTCACCAGTCGGTACTGTCTAATGTGGAAATGGCATTGATCCTGTCCGGCATGAAAAAAAATGAAGCGCAGAAAAGGGCAGCAAAGGTTTTAACGGCGTTGGGTCTGGGCAATCAGTTAGAAAAAAAACCGGCAGAATTGTCCGGTGGTCAGATGCAAAGGGTCGCAATTGCCCGCGCACTGGTTAACAGCCCCGGTATCCTGTTGGCAGATGAACCAACCGGCGCGCTGGATTCGGAAACCAGTATTCAGATTATGGATATCCTGGCAGAAGTGGCAAAAAAGCGGCTGGTCATCATGGTTACCCATAATCCGGAGTTGGCACAAAAATATGCGACCCGGATCATTCGTATTCTGGACGGGAAAATCGTTAGCGATACCAGACCGGTTACGGAAGAAGAGCGAAATAAAGCGAAAAAGACAAGGGATTTCTCAGCCAGGGGAAAAACCTCCATGTCGTTTTTTGCTGCTTTGGGTCTCAGCTTCAGCAATCTGTTGACCAAAAAAGGAAGAAGCTTACTGACGGCGTTTGCAGGCAGTATCGGTATTATCGGCATAGCATTAATCCTGTCGTTGTCGAACGGCGCACGAAATTTCATCAGTCAGGTGCAGCAAAATACGCTTTCGGGGTATCCGCTGGTGATTGAACAGGATACCTCCGGCCTGAGCGGCGTTGTGAATAATTTGATGACGCAAACGGAAAACGCGCAGGGAGACTATAGTGAAGCCCCCTCCATTGTATATAATTTTGCGTCTTCAATAAAAGAGGCGTCTTCTGGAAAGGTTGACCTTTCCGGCTTGAAGAAATTTGTCGAAACGGATAAAGAGCTGCAGACGCATATTTCGGCGGTAGCGTACGATTACGGCCTCAACCTGGATATCTATGCAAAGGATCCGAACGGCGAGATTGTCTTCAGTGATATTCTATCTATGTTGAAAACAGATTACCAAAATTTGCTGGAGACTAGGTACGGTAAGATCTTTTTCGATTTATTGAATACGCAAACTTGGAAAGAGCTGCTGCCCGGTGAGAACGGAGAGCTGATACATGATATTATTTTAGACCAGTATGATGTGGTTTACGGCAGATGGCCGGAGGCCTCTGATGAGGTGATGCTGTTTGTTGGTAAGGATAATACGATATCAGATACTCTTTTGTACTCAATCGGGTTAAAAAGTCGGGCGGAACTGAGCGGTGTATTGACTGCAAGCTTTCACCGGGAGAGCTTGGA
>DCHC01000040.1 GCA_002314755.1 Faecalibacterium sp. UBA1762
GCCTCCTGCAGCATACGCTTTTCATTGCGGATAATGATATCGGGCGCGCCAAGCTCCAGCAGCCTCTTCAGACGGCTGTTACGGTTGATCACGCGGCGGTACAAATCGTTCAGATCGCTGGTCGTAAAACGGCCGCCATCCAACTGAACCATGGGACGGATATCCGGCGGAATAACCGGAATGACATTCATGATCATCCACTCGGGACGGTTGCCGGACTGACGGAAGGCCTCCACGACCTCCAGACGCTTTGCTAAACGGCCCCTCTTTTGGCCGCTCGTATTCTCCATCTCCTCACGAAGCTGTGCGGTCAGCTGATCTACATCGATCTCCTTCAGCAGGGTCTGGATTGCCTCCGCGCCCATTCCTGCCTTGAACTCGTCCTCATAGATCTCCCGTGCATCGTGATACTCCTTCTCGGTGAGCACCTGCATCTTAGACAGAGAGGTCGCGCCCGGATCGGTAACGATATAGGCGGCAAAATACAGTACCTTTTCCAGATTGCGCGCGCTGATTTCCAACATCAACGCAATACGGGACGGGGTACCCTTAAAGTACCAGATATGAGAGACCGGAGCAGCCAGCTCAATATGACCCATCCGCTCCCGACGAACCTTGGAGCGGGTGACCTCAACGCCGCAACGGTCACAGGTCTTGCCCTTATAACGGATGCGCTTATATTTACCGCAGTGGCATTCCCAGTCTTTGGTCGGTCCAAAGATTTTCTCGCAAAAAAGGCCGCCGGGTTCCGGCTTTAGGGTACGATAATTTATGGTTTCCGGCTTGGTCACCTCACCGTAAGACCACTCACGAATGGTCTCGGGAGAAGCCAAACCGATTTTAATGGAGCCAAATTCATTGAATTCCATGCAAAAACCCCCAACATTTTGTTTGCGCACACCTTTCCTGCACACCTTACGGAATACAGGAAAAGCGGCGGGTGTTCATTCAATATGCTTTATCTGCAGCTTCAGTCATCCAACATGCCAAAATCCAAGCCGCCACCGAAATCGTCACCGTCCGGCAGCGAATCCTCGTCCAACAGGAAGTTCTCATCCGGCTCCATATCCTCCGGCTGATTTTCATCCGGCATGAAACCGTCATCCAGCTCGCTTTCCAACAGGACATTATCGCCCGGCTTTTCATTGCTGGCGTCAATCAAACCTTCCTCATCGTCAAAGTTCTGGTTCAGGTTGATCGACTCACCGTTGCTGTCCAGCACATGCATATCCAGGCCAAGGCTCTCCAGTTCTTTGATCAGCACACGGAAGCTCTCCGGCACGCCTGCGCGGGGCACAGGATCGCCCTTGACGATTGCTTCATAGGTCTTGGTACGGCCCACCACATCATCAGACTTGACTGTCAAAATCTCCTGTAGCGTGTAGGCGGCACCGTATGCCTCCAAAGCCCAAACTTCCATCTCGCCGAAACGCTGACCGCCGAACTGTGCTTTACCGCCCAAAGGCTGCTGGGTGATCAGACTGTACGGGCCGGTGGAACGGGCATGGATCTTATCGTCAACCAAATGATGCAGTTTCATGTAATACATGATACCAACAGTGATACGGTTGTCAAACTTCTCGCCGGTACGGCCGTCGTATACGACACTCTTACCGTCTTCATTCATGCCTGCCATCCGGAAGCACTCACGAATATCTTCCTCGTGCGCACCGTCAAATACGGGGGTTGCAATCTTCCAGCCCAGCTTCCTGGCGGCAATACCCAGATGCACCTCCAGAACCTGACCGATATTCATACGACTGGGAACGCCCAGAGGGTTCAAAACAATATCAAGCGGCGTACCGTCCTCCAGGAAAGGCATATCCTCCTGGGGCAGAATGCGGGACACAACGCCCTTGTTACCGTGGCGTCCGGCCATCTTATCGCCAACGCTGATTTTACGCTTCTGTGCAATATAGCAGCGAACGACCTGGCGCACACCGGGCTGCAGCTCATCACTGTTCTTGGGGGTAAAGACCTTGACATCCACAATAATGCCGTATTCGCCGTGAGGAACCTTCAGAGATGTATCACGCACCTCCCGTGCCTTTTCGCCGAAGATGGCACGCAGCAGACGCTCCTCGGCAGTCAGCTCGGTCTCACCCTTGGGGGTAACCTTACCGACCAGAATATCACCGGCGGTAACCTGTGCGCCGATGCGGATAATGCCGTTCTCATCCAGGTCCTTCAGCGCGTCATCGCCCACGTTGGGGATATCGCGGGTGATTTCTTCCGGTCCCAGCTTGGTATCACGGGCTTCGCAATCGTACTCCTCAATATGCACAGAGGTATAGATATCGTCCCGGACCATCTTTTCGTTTAGCAGAACGGCATCCTCGTAGTTGTAACCCTCCCAAGTCATAAAACCGATCAGGGCATTTTTACCCAGACTAATCTCGCCTTCCTTGGTGGCGGGACCGTCAGCCAGCACCTGATTTTCCGCGACCTGCTCGCCCTTTTTGACGATAGGACGCTGGTTAACGCAGGTACCCTGGTTGGAACGCATGAATTTCAATAGCTCGTAGGTATCCAACTCGCCGTTTTCAGTGCGAACCACCACACAGTCAGCGCAAACACTGTCAACCACACCGGCACGCTTTGCCAATACGCAAACGCCGGAATCGCAGGCTGCCTTGTACTCAATACCAGTGGCGACAATGGGCTGCTCGGTAACCAGCAGAGGCACTGCCTGGCGCTGCATGTTGGCGCCCATCAGCGCACGGTTGGCGTCGTCGTTCTCCAGGAAGGGGATCATAGAGGTAGCAACGGAAACCATCATACGGGGAGAGACATCCATAAAGTCTACTTTATCGCCGGAGACCTCGGCGATATCCTCACGGTGACGGACGGCCACACGCCTGGCAGCAAACTCGTTGTTTTCAGTCAGGGGAGTATTTGCCTGACCGACATAGTACTCGTCCTCAACATCTGCAGTCATATAGACCACCTCATCAGTGACACGGCCAGTGGCCTTGTCAACCTTGCGGTAGGGGGCCTCGATAAAGCCGTATTCATTGATACGTGCAAAGGTTGCCAGATAGGAAATCAGACCGATGTTGGGGCCTTCAGGGGTCTCGATGGGGCACATACGGCCATAGTGGGTATAGTGAACGTCACGCACCTCAAATCCGGCACGGTCACGGGAAAGACCGCCGGGGCCCAGGGCAGACAGACGGCGCTTATGGGTCAGTTCGGCCAGAGGGTTATTCTGATCCATGAACTGAGACAGCGGGCTGGAGCCGAAGAATTCTTTGATTGCCGCGATGACAGGACGGATATTGATAAAGGTTTGGGGAGTGGCTGCCTCGCCGTCCTCCTGCTGCAGGTTCATACGCTCACGGATACCGCGCTCCATACGGGTAAAACCGATGCGCATCTGGTTTTGTAGCAGCTCGCCAACGCTACGAATACGGCGGTTACCCAAGTGGTCAATGTCATCTGTGGTACCGATATCGCTGGCTAAGCAGTTGACATAGTTGATAGAGGCCAGAATATCATCACGGGTGACATGCTTGGGAATCAGGATATCACGACGGGCACTGCACAACTCCTTGCGCTGCTCCTCGTCCTCGGTCTCATTCATCAGCTCCATCAAAGCGTTAAAGGAGACCATCTCGTTGATGCCGTACGGCTTGGGATCAAAGCCCAGGTAGTCTGCAGCATTGACCATGCCATTAGAGATCACCTTGACCTCCTTGCCAGCCACATCCAGCCATACCACGGCAACGCCCTGCTGCTGAATTTCTTTTGCCATTTGGGCAGTAATCATCTGACCGCGCTCGCAAAGCAGCTCACCGGTCAGGGGGGCAATAATCTCTTTTGCGGCAATCTGATTTTTGATACGGGCACTGATTGCCAGCTTTTTGTTAAACTTGTACCGACCGGTACGGGACAGGTCGTAGCGACGGTCATCAAAGAACAGGCCGTGCAGATGCTCTCGGCTGTTTTCAACCACAGGGGGCTCGCCGGGGCGCAGCTTGCGGTATAGCTCCAGCAGACCCTCTTCTTCAGTGTGAGTGGTATCCTTCGAGAAAGTGGCTGTCAGACGTTCGTCCTCACCGAAGAACTCGATGATTTCCTCATCGGTACCCAGGCCCAGCGCGCGCAGAAATACTGTCACAGGCACCTTGCGGTTTTTGTCGATGCGCACATAGAAGACATCCTGTGCATCGGTCTCGTACTCGATCCATGCACCGCGGTTGGGAATCAGGCTGCCGGTGAACATACTCTTACCGGCACGGTCCTTGGTCATATCAAAGTAGACGCCGGGAGAACGAACCAGCTGAGAGACGATAACACGCTCCGCACCGTTGATAACAAAGGTGCCGCTGTCGGTCATCAGCGGGAACTCGCCCATATAGACTTCCTGTTCCTTCACCTCGCCGGTCTCTTTATTCAGCAGACGAGCAGTGACATGCAGGGGGGCAGAATAGGTGGCATCCCGCTCCTTACACTCCTTGATAGTGTACTTGGGATGCTCCCTGTCCAGGCGGAAATCAATAAAATCCAGTACCAGCTTGCTGTTGAAGTTTTCAATCGCGGACACATCGCGGAAAACCTCTTTCAAGCCCTCATCCAAAAACCACTGGTAGGAGGCTTTCTGGATCTCGATAAAGTTGGGCATACTGACAGCTTCTTTAATTTTCGAGAAGCTTTTACGCGTTGTTTTGCCCAGGGTTACGTCCTTGACATTAACCATAGTAATGCGACCACTCCTTACTCAAAGTGTCACCCGCCCTGACGGGGGGCGCTTTTTCGGGTTGCTTTGGACTGCCCGCTTTCCGTTACCCCGATGTAACGAAAAGGCCGGCTTCCACGCAACGACCTTGCGGGCTAAAACCGTCCGGTCGAAGAGATCCTCCGGGCTAAAACCGGTCGGATCGGGAATTTCATCATCAGTTGCTTTTTTCATGACAGCCACTCTTGACAAATGCCTTTTTTGCCGATATTGCACAAAAACGCAGCCTGTTTTTTGGCATTAATCGCAGATTTAGCCATTATGATACAGTATAAAATTATACTCGTTATAGAAAGAAATGTCAATTGTTTTTTGAAAAAATTCTAATTTTTCGGGGACATCACTCTTTTAGTATAAATCACTTGTACTCCTTTTCCCTTTGTGATAGAATGACGGTGGTTACAGGCAGGGGATTGTCTGTAAAAAAGCAAAAAAATTAGGGAAAAGGAAGAAGAGAAGAATATGAAACAGCTCATTCAGAAAGCTCCGGAAACCATGACATCAAAAAAGCGGGTACAAAAAACCTTCGCCCACGAGAAAACTGACCGTATTCCTATCGACACTGCCTTCAATCCAGGCATTCTCGGCCGGACAATGCAGGCTTTTGGTTTGAAGCCGGACCAGTCAGAGGATTTTTTGCAGGCTTTGGGCGTGGATTTTCGGTCGTCATCTCCCGCCTACACCGGACCGAATCTTTTTCCGGAAAAGCCCGGCAGAAAGGTGGACCCTGTTTACGGATGTTATACCCGCTGGGTTGCTCATGAGGGCGGTGGCTACGACGATTTCTGCGATTTTCCGCTAAAAGACGCCTCCCCTGAAACCATCTCCGCCTACCCGGTTCCCTCGCCGGATGACTTTGATTACGAGACCAGTATCTCCTACTTTAAGGCGCATGCCGACAAGGCGCTATATGTCGGCAGCGCCGGTATCGTGGATGTCATCAACTCTATGGGTCGGGTTATGGGCATGGAGGATATTTTGGTCAATCTGATGACAAATGATGAGGCCACCCTTGACCTGGTAAAACGTAAGGTTGAAATGGAGCTGGGCATTATGGACCGTCTGCTCTGCCGGGCGAAGGGACTGATTGATTTTCTGTGGATCGGCGAAGACCTTGGCACCCAGATTGCACCCATGATCAGTTTGGACTTGTACCGTAAGGCCCTGAGACCGATGCACTGTATGGCGGTACAGCTTGCCGACAGCTACGGCATCCCCACCATGGTGCATACCTGCGGTTCTTCCAGTTGGGTCTATCCGGATTTTATTGAAATGGGTGTCAAAGCTGTCGATACCCTCCAGCCGGAGGCCGCAAATATGTCTCCGTCCTATCTGAAAAAGCATTTCGGAGAAAATCTCTCTTTCCACGGTTGTATCTCCACCGCCGGTGTTCTTTCCTTCGGTACCGCCGAACAGGTTCGGCAGGAGGTAAAGGATACGCTTGACATCATGATGCCGGGCGGCGGATATATGCTTTCCCCCACCCACATGATACAGGATAACACCCCGGTAGAAAACATCATTACCATGTACCAGGCAGCTCACGATTTCGGACGGTACCGGTAAATGTTGCCTCGGTAAGGGGGTCCAGATATATCAACCCTGTCACAAGCCAAAAAGCCCGTTGTATTCAATGCGAAATTCGAATACAACGGGCTTTTTCTATTTGGTTAAAAAATCAATCCAAAAAATCGCGCAGCTTTTTGCTACGGCTGGGGTGGCGCAGCTTGCGCAAAGCCTTTGCCTCAATCTGACGGATGCGCTCACGGGTGACATTAAACTCCTTGCCAACCTCTTCCAGCGTACGAGGACGACCGTCCTCCAGGCCAAACCGAAGACTGAGCACCTTGGCCTCACGGGGAGCAAGGGTCTGCAGCACACTGGCAAGCTGCTCTTTCAACAGAGTCTGACTGGCTGCCTCTGCGGGAACGGGAGTGCCTTCATCCGGGATAAAATCTCCCAATCGGCTGTCCTCTTCCTCACCAATCGGAGTTTCCAAGCTGACCGGCTCCTGCGAGACACGCATGATCTCCCGTACCTTTTCTACCGGCATATCCAGCTCTTCGGCGATATCCTCCGCACTGGGCTCATGGCCGTTTTTATGCAGCAGCTGGCTGGATACCTTTTTCACTTTATTGATCGTCTCTACCATATGTACCGGTATACGGATGGTACGTGCCTGATCCGCTATGGCGCGGGTGATGGCCTGACGGATCCACCAGGTAGCATAGGTAGAGAACTTAAAGCCCTTGGTGGGGTCAAATTTTTCCACCGCCTTGATCAAACCAAGGTTTCCCTCCTGAATCAAATCCAAAAACTGCATACCTCTGCCAACATATTTTTTAGCAATGGATACAACCAGGCGCAGATTTGCCTCACACAGACGCTTTTTGGCACGTTCTCCGGCGGCAATGTACCGGTTCATCTGATCTAAATCCTCTTCGGAAAGGGCGTCTCTCGGGCCGCTCAGTACCTCATCCGCAGACATTCCGTTCATGATGTCGGTGGCAAGGTGAACCTCCTCATCACTGGTCAACAGTGGTACTCTGCCGATCTCCTTTAAATAGACCTTAACAGGGTCATCGATGGCAATACCGTCTGCAATCGCACCATCCGCGAGAAAATCCATGGAATCTTCCACCAACAGTTTGTCATCGTCTGCCTCATCCACGACCTCGATATTGTTGGTTTCAAACTGCTCATACAGCTTGTCCAAACGGTCAAGGTCCATGTTCATCTCCTCCAAAACGGAATTGATCTCCTGCGTCGTTACATGACCGGTACGCTTGCCGCTTTCCAGTAATTCGCGAAACTTATCTGTTTCCATAATTGTCCCCTCACTTTATATGTTTGTTAAACATCCGGTTCTGCTGGTTTCTACTGTTTTTCTTTTCGTAACTGTTCCAGATATTCGTTCAGAGCATTGTCATCCATATTGCTGACACGCTGATCAGTTGGTACGGCACTATGAAGTCTGGAAATATAGAAATCCACATCCTGCGGGGTGTGCGGCAGATCATGATTCTGCGCAAGCACCCGTGAAAGTGCCGTAACCAGCGTCTCGTCCAGATGCTGCGCCAAAATGGATAGATCCACCCGTTCTCCTGCCAACCGGTGATCCCTCAAAACAGGGTAGATTGCCTGCATCTGACCATCCACAAAGGTATGATTCTCCAGAGCCTGCACAATAGACTGCAGTGGGCCGGCCCCTGTTGCAAGCAGGGTGATCAGCTGATGCTCGCTATAGGCCACCCCTAAGGCCTTGGGTCCAACGCCGTACGGCAGCTTGATCTGTCCGGAAACCCCCTCCTCCAGCAGTTGCTGTTCCCGACGGCGACGATCGTACCGTTCCTGTGAACGTCTGGCGGCTTGAATCTGGGTAAGAACGGCATTGCGTGCCACACCGGTTTCCTCCGCAATATGACCGCCGTACACTTCCTGTTCGGTAGGATTTGCCTTTCTGGCCAAAAACTCACACGCCTTGCGCAAATAGATCGTGCGATCTCCCGGTCGGGTCAGATCGAAGCCATCCTTCAACTTTTTCAGCTCATACTCAAGCGTATTGCTGGAGCCATCTAACAGCATCCTAAAGGATTCCGCCCCATACTTTTTGATATATTCATCCGGGTCTTTTGCCCGCTCCAGCGGAATGGTCAAAACAGTCAGCTTGACCGGAGAGCCCTGAAAAAGCTGTATCGCGCGGGCAGTCGCCTTCTGTCCTGCCTCGTCGGCGTCGTAGCACAGCACCACCTCGTCAGCATATTCCCCTATCAGCTTGATGTGTTCCGGTGTCAACGCCGTGCCACATCCTGCTACTGCGGTTGTAAAACCCGCCTGGTGCATAGACATTACATCCATATATCCTTCACAGACAATATACCGGCGGTCACTGCTTTTTTTGGCGCGGTTCAATGCAAAAAAAGTGCGGCTCTTTTTATAGACGGCTGTTTCCGGGCTATTGATATACTTAGGCTTGGAATTATCCATAACGCGTCCGCCAAACGCGATCACATTCCCCCGCAGATCAAAGATAGGGGTCATCACCCGGTTGCGGAACACATCAAAGATGTTTCCTTTCTCACTGCGGGATACCACCCTGGCCTCCAAAAGCTGCTCATCGGTATATCCTAAACTGCGCAGGTGATCCCGAAGAGCGTGAAAAGAATCCGGCGCATAGCCCAGCCCAAAGCTTTTGATTGTTGCCGGGGTTAGACCGCGGCCCAGCCAATAGGCGCGGGCTGACCGCCCGCTTTCTCCGATCAGCTGATTGTAGAAAAAACGCGCAGCCTCTTTATTGATCTGTAGTATTCTGCGACGTGATTCCCCTGCCCGGTCATCCTCCTCCGGCAGGGTCATACCGACGCGGGCGGCAAGCAGCTTGACTGCTTCCACATAGTCGATATTATTTATTTTTTTTGCAAAGGTAATGATATCGCCGCCCACCCCGCAGCCAAAGCAATAAAAACTCTGGTTATCCGGATAGACATTGAAGGAAGGTGTTTTTTCGTTGTGAAAAGGACACAGTCCAATGCAGGTACGCCCCCGTCGGCGGAGCTGAACATAGCTGCCCACAAAATCCACAATATCATTACGGGCTGTCAGCTCTTCGATATATTGCTGCGGAATAGCCACTGCTCTGCCCCCCTCCTGTGATAAGTCCGTCTATGCTTTTACCAGGAACTATCCCTTTATACTATTATACGCTAAATATTGTAAAAACCCTTTTTTCTTTTGCCATTTTTTTGCGATTTTAAAAAACGGTCCCTTTTCTGTATTATTTTGACCAAAACTATTGCCACGCGCCGTACAAAAACAGTGAAAAGAGGCAGACGCCCTTCCGGGTATCTGCCTCCTGCCAAATTGTACTTAGTAAAAATTATTCTTCCTCGGAATCCTCGTCCTCAAACTCAGCTTCCCATTTTACACCGCACTTGGGGCAGTTCAGTTCATCGCCGCTAAGCTCCTCAGCAGTCAGATAAGCGACCTCACCACACTGGGGACAGGTGATCTCGTAGACATCGTCATCCCCACCGCAACCTTCGCAGCAGCCGTCGCAACCGTCCTCATCCTCGTCCTCAGCATCAAAGACGAAATCCTCCACATCGGTCAGATCCTCGTCGATGGCATCCAGCTCGTCATAAATCTGTTCCACATTGTCTGCCAAATCACTGACAGCATTGCTCAGATCGCTGACTAAATCCAACAGAGCGGCAATCACTTTGCCTTCCTTTGTGGTGGTATCAAAATCCATACCCTCAACCAGGCCATGGATAAAAGATGCTTTTTCAGTCAGATTCATACTGAATACTTCCTTTCTGTGTCATATCGGTCAGAACAATCAGGCACGCTCCATGTACTCGCAGGTACGGGTATCAATGCGGATAGCATCACCCTCGTTAATGAACAGGGGGACACGAACCTCTGCACCGGTCTCAACGGTAGCGGGTTTCAAGGTGTTGGTAGCGGTATTGCCGCGGACACCCGGCTCGGTAGCGGTGACGGTCAGCACAATAAAGGTGGGAATCTCAACGCTGAAAACCTTGCCCTTGTAGCTCAGCAGCTTGCAGATCTCGTTCTCCTTGCAGAACTTGAAGTTTTCAGGCACATCGCTGGCATTGACCGGAATATCATCAAAGGTCTCGTTGTCCATAAAATGGTACAGATCCTCATCGGCGTAGCTATAGGTAACCTCTTTACGCTCGATAACTGCCTGGGGGAACTTGGCAGTGGGGTTGTAGCTGGTCTCGGTGACGGCGCCGGTGATCACGTTCTTGGTCTTGGTACGAACAAAAGCTGCGCCTTTGCCGGGCTTAACATGCTGGAACTCGACGACCTGCAGAACCTTGCCGTCCTCTTCAAAGGTAACGCCGTTACGGAACTCGCCTGCTGTAATCATACAATAATATCTCCTTACACACTTAAATTATTCATTTTAAAACGACCCTATCTATTTTACACATTTCAGCAATAAAAAGCAATAGTTAAAATACAGTTTCTGCCGTTTTTTCCATATTTTTTTACTGAAAATGCCTTTTCACCGCCATTTAGCGGTTTCCCGGCAAAACCCTTCGTTCTGTTCTTGCGTATCAAGCAGTTGATTGCAATCTTTACAGGATGATCAGCTCCTTCGGGCTATTGCCGGGGATGACAATACCGTTTTCCTGCACCAGTACCGTATCCTCAATGCGCACGCCGAACTTTCCGGCAAGGTAAATACCCGGTTCAATGGTCATAATGGTTCCGGCCTGTACCACCGCCTCGCTCTTCATGGAATAGCCGGGCTTTTCGTGAATTTCCAGACCCAAAGAGTGTCCCAGACCGTGTCCGAAGCAGCCCTCATACCCTGCCTGATAGATAATATCCCGAGCAATTTTATCCACCTCTTTTCCGACCTGACCCGCTTTGGCAGCCGCACAGCAGGCGAGCTGCGCTTTCAGAACTGTATCGTAAACATTTTTCATCTCCTCAGTAACACTGTCCACAGCAACGGTGCGGGTCATATCCAAACAGTAGCCGTTATAGTTCGCGCCGTAATCCATGGTGATAAAATCACCTTTTTTCACCTTTTCCTCCCCCGGCACACCGTGAGGCATACTGGTTTTTGCGCCGGTGATCAAAATGGTTTCAAAAGCCATGCGGGCTGCACCGTTTTTACGCATAAAATATTCCAGCTCAGCAGCCAGCTCCCGTTCGGTTCGGCCCGGCTCAATCCGTTCCAGAATATAGGTAAACGCCGCGTCAGTAATGGATTGCGCAGTGCAGATATCCTTCCACTCGCTCTCCTCCTTTATACAGCGACAGCCTTGGATCGCATCTGTGAGGGTGTCCCCGGTCACCAGCTCCACACCGGCAAGCTCCTTTTGCCAAAGGGTGTACCCGGCAAGAGAAAGTGTGTTCTCAACCATCAGCCGCTTCGCGCCGTGCTTTGCTAACAGCTCCCGCAGCTGCTGGGGGCGGTTGGTCTCCAACTCCACCTTTGCGTCCTTTACATCCCGGTTTGCAACTTCAATATAGCGGGAGTCTATGATATAATAGCTGGCTTCCGGGAAAATCAGCAGCACGCCGGCATCTCCGGCGTCAAACTGCAGCAGATAATGGCGGCTGATATCGTCTGTCACCAATGCGGCGGTAAAATCCTGGGGCAAACGGCTACGCAATTTTGCAATACGATCCATTTTACTTTCCTCCTGCATCCTTTTTTGTTATGCAGACAAAACGGTAATATGTTTTGCCCGCTGAATGATATGATGTATGACTGCCTATGTTTTAAATGCGCCGAAATCCATATCACCCCAATGCGCAGTAATATGTACGCATAGCGGCCGCGTCCTCGCTTTGGGTACCGGCGCTTTCGCAGATAATAGTGGGTGCCAGGCCCCGTTCATAAAGCAGCTCCATCAGCGGTTCAAACCGCGGACCGTAAACAGTATCCTCAAAGGTCAGATGTTGCTTTTCCCCCCCGGCGGTGTACTCAATTTTAGAAAAATGCGCATGAAACCGGGCGGCACGATCATCCTGTAGCCGATCGGCCATCTTATCCAATATCTCTGCAAAATCCGCTTTTGTAGTTACTCCGCCCAACGTCCGTGCGTTTAAATGTCCAAAATCTATACAGGGAGTAATACGCGGATCAACCTTGCATAACGCCAGCACCTCGTCCAGCGTTCCCAACTGATTTATTTTGCCCATTGTCTCCGGGCACAGGGTCATATCACTGTAGCCGCCTTCATCCATGGCGTCCACAAAAAGTCGCATGGTATCAAGTGCCAAGGCCAGCGCAGACTCCCGGCTTTGTTTACCGCAGCTGCCGGAATGAAAGATAATGCGTTTGCCACCCAGTGCCCGCAGTGCAGCGGCGCTTTCCATGATATACCGCACGCTGCCGATGCGCTTTTCCTCTTCCAGTGAGCTCATGGAGATATAGTAGGGGGCATGCAGACTGTAAACCACCGGCCACCTTCCGGCATTGGTTTTCATTTTTTCCAATGTCTGCGCATTGGTACGTACCCCTCTGCCGCACTGGTACTCATATGCGTCCAGCGAAAAATGGGACAGGTACTCCGGCACACTTGCCAGGCCTTTGTATCCCATCTCTTCAAAACTGACAGCGCAGCCAGCCGGGCCAAACAGTGCCCTGTCACTCATAATAACATCCTCCGTGTTTCTGATAACTGTGTATAAAAGGTTTTTCCAGTTTCCGTTTAAACAGGATAAACCACTTGATATCCGGAGCCATGGGTTCCACCCGGATAGCGTGAATTCCATACAACCTGGCGCCCAGCACATCGGTAAACAGCTGATCGCCAATCAGTGCCATCTGCTCTTTGGGAACGCCAAGCAACGCCTGTGCTCTTTTAAAACCTGAGCGGGCAGGCTTTTTAGCCTTGCTGACCCACTGTACCCCTATTTTTTCAGCAAAAGGCGCTACCCGTTCCTCCCCGTTGTTGCTGCTGACCGCAAACCGGATACCCTCCGCCTTGCGTTGCACCAGCCACTGCTCCACAGCAGGTGAAAGATGTTGACTGTCATGGGCGGTCAGCGTATTGTCAATGTCCAGTACAATGGCACGGATATTATGCTGCTGCAGGTACTGGGGCGTAACCGAGGTGATCCGGTGAAAAACCGCATCAGGCCAAAAAACAGAATAAAAAGACATGTCACTACTCTCCGGCTAAGAAAAAATCAGCTTAAACATTTTTACTGTCTGTTACAGGGAAACTAACAAAAGGATAGAAAAAAGGCGGGCCATGACGACCCGCCTTCGTTTGCGTTGGATACTACCAACCCCGCCGCTTACTTAAACTTACGCTTGCGGGCAGCCTCGGACTTCTTCTTGCGCTTTACGGAAGGTTTCTCGTAATGCTCGCGTTTGCGAACCTCGGCAAGAACTCCGGAGCGGGCGCAGGAACGCTTAAAACGACGCAGCGCGCTGTCCAGAGATTCGTTATCCTTAACTCTGATTTCCGACATCTATATCCCTCCCTTAATAGGAGTTTCTTGTAGCACAGATAGTCCTGCACATTACAACATAAAGATTATACCCTATTTTTGTCCCAATGTCAACTGCAAATTTTGTTTTTTGTAAGAAAGTTTGCAGTTTTTCCCAAATCACTTTCTGTTCGCATTGCAGCAGTGGTAAAAGATACCGCTCATCCCTTGACCGCAATGTTAACCAGCTTACCGGGAACGGCAATCTCCTTGGCAATTGTTTTGCCGGCAATCAGACCTGCAACGGTTGCGTCTGCCTTGGCCGCAGCAATCAAAGCGTCCTTATCCGCGTCACTGGGTACAATAATCTTTGCACGAACCTTGCCGTTGATCTGCACGGCAATTTCCACTGTGGCATCTACAGTCTTGACCTCATCCCACTGGGGCCAGGCAGCCAACGAGCAGTATCCGGTCTCGCCCAGCTGTTGCCACATCTCCTCGCAGATATGGGGGGCAAACGGGCACAGCAGACGCACCAGCAGTTTCAGCTCGCTCACGGTCAGAGAACCGTGGTCGTAAATATCATTCAGCAGGGCCATCATTGCCGCGATGGCAGTGTTGAACTTCATCTCCTCAATATCACCGGACACCTTTTTGACGGTCTTATGAATGGAGCTTTCAATTTCAGGGGTTACCTCGCCCTCAACTGCAATACCCAGCAGGCCCCAAATACGTTCCAGAAAACGCTTGCAGCCACGCATACTGCTCTCGCTCCAGGGAGCGGCAGATCCGTAGTCGCCCATAAACAGGATATACACACGCAGCACATCGGCGCCGTACTCATCCACCACATCATTGGGGTCGACAACATTGCCCTTGGATTTGCTCATCTTTTCACCGTCAGGTCCAAGGATCAACCCCTGAGCGGTACGCTTGGCATACGGCTCGGCGCAGGGTACCTCTCCGATATCGTACAGGAACTTATGCCAAAAACGGGAATAAATCAGGTGACGGGTGACATGCTCCATACCGCCGTTGTACCAGTCAACCGGCATCCAGTATTTCAAGCGCTCCGGATCGGCAAAGGAGTTGTCGTTTGACGGGTCACAATAGCGCAGGAAATACCAGGAGGAGCCTGCCCACTGGGGCATGGTATCAGTCTCCCGTTTGGCGTCACCGCCACAGCGGGGGCACTTGCAGTTGACAAAGCTGTCAATCTTGGCAAGCGGGCTTTCGCCGCCCTCACCGGGCGCAAAGTTTTCTACGGCAGGCAGACGAAGCGGCAGCTCCTCATAGGGAACGCCCACATCGCCGCACACCGGACAGTGAACAATGGGAATCGGCTCGCCCCAATAACGCTGACGATTGAAGGCCCAGTCTTTCATCTTGTACTGAATGCCCTTTTCGCCAACGCCCTTTTCTCCCAGGTACACCAGCATCTTTTCGATGGCCTCCTTTTTGGTGGCAATACCGTTTAGGAAGCCGCTATTGACCATCTCCCCGTCGCCGGTATAGGCTTCCTTGGAGATATCGCCGCCCTTGATGACCTCAATAATATCAATACCGAATTTTTTAGCAAACGCATAGTCACGCTCATCGTGAGCAGGCACCGCCATGATTGCACCGGTACCGTAGCCCATCATGACATAATCGGAGATATAGATGGGTATGGTCTTGCCGGTAACAGGGTTGACGGCACGGATACCGCCGATACATACGCCTGTCTTATCCTTAACCAACTGGGTACGCTCAAATTCGGTCTTTTTGGCACACTCCGCCTTGTATGCATCCAGTTCAGCCTTGTTAGTCAGCTTGTCGGCATACTTTTCCAGCACCGGATGCTCCGGAGCCATGACCATAAAGGTCACACCGAACATAGTATCCGGACGAGTCGTGTAGATCCGCAGCTTTTCAGCCAGCTCATTGCCACCCTCGTCCACCAGCCGGAAATCTGCAAACGCACCGGTGGAACGGCCGATCCAGTTTTCCTGCTGCAGCCGGACATTGGGCAGATAGTCCACGTCGTTCAGCCCGTCCAGTAGCTTATCGGCGTACTCTGTAATACGCAGATACCAAACATCCTTGGATTTTTGCACGATATCGCTATGGCAGATATCACACTTGCCACCCTGAGAATCCTCATTGGAAAGCACCACCTTGCAGGTGGGGCAGTAGTTGACCAGTGTGGTGGCGCGGAACACCAACCCGGCATCAAACATCTTGCGGAAAATCCACTGGGTCCACTTATAGTAACCCTCTTGAGTGGTATCCACAGTACGGGTCCAGTCAAAGGAAAAACCTACCCGGCGCAGCTGGCTGGTAAATTTTTCAATATTCATATCCGTAACCTTGCGGGGATGAATTCCGGTTTTGATAGCATAGTTTTCGGTGGGAAGACCGTAGGCGTCAAAGCCGATGGGGAACAGTACATTATACCCCTGCATCCGACGTTTGCGACAGACGACCTCCAGACCGGAATACGCCTTGATATGGCCGACATGCATACCTGCGCCACTAGGGTAGGGAAACTCTACCAGGCCGTAGAATTTAGGCTTGGAATGGTCTTCCGATGCATGAAAAATGCCATCCTGTTCCCATTTGTCCTGCCATTTTTTCTCGGTATTCAAAATATCATATTTCATCTTTGAATCCTCTCTCAAATATAGGGTATGGGTATTACTTCTCTTTTTTCTTTATTCTCAGTAGCAGGCAGCCTTAATCCGCCTGCAGCTCCACTTCCACCGGGGTCGCGTCTGCCCAAAGGCGCTCCAAGCCATAGTAGCTGCGTGCCACAGGGTCAAATACATGAACAATGACACTGCCGTAATCCAACAAAATCCAGTTGCGGGTATCCTGGCCCTCGGTGTGCAACGGCTTGATGTTTTTTAAGCCCAGCTGATATTCTACCTCGGCCGCCAATGCCTGAACCTGTGTGGAGGAATTACCGCCGGCGATGACAAAATAATCACCCAGGGAGGAAAGCTCCTCAATCTTTAAGACCTTAATATCTTGACCTTTTTTAGTGTCCAAAATTTGGGCAATATCTACTGCAAGCTGTCTGGAATCCATAATCGGTCAATCTGCTCCCTTTCTTTTTTCGTAGAAGTTCTGGATGCTTTAAGTTAAAGCAGCGGCACCCGGACCGACGAAAATAGTCTTGACGATCCGAGATATAGGCTGAAAACAGTTACTCTACCATAATATTGACCAAATATTTACCGCTGTCCTCAATTTCAACAGGAACAGCAATACCCGTGGCCAACCCCAACTGAGAGGAATCCACCGGATCACCGTAGGGACGGAACCGCTCGTTCAGCTGCGCCGCGACACGTACCGGATTCAGCACAAAGACAGACTGCCCGTTGACCATGGTGGAGCCGCCGCGGGCTTTATCCAGATAGATGTCGGAGGAATCCAGCTTAAGGAAGCTGACTGCAAGGCTGCACATTGTGTCAAAATCCATATTGGTGTTGACCCGGTAAGAGACAATGGGCAGCAACACCTTGGTCAGGTCGCGTACAGAGCAAGATTTAAACAGACGGAAACAGGCCGCGTAGAAGTATTGCTGAGTCTCCATGCGCTGGATATCTGCCTGCGCATAGCAGTGACGCTGACGCAGGATCCAACGGGCGGTAGCGCCGTCAATATGATGACTGCCCTGGGTGACAGTATTTCCCACATCGTCGTAGATGTCATAGGGAACATACATATCAATACCGCCCAACAAATCAATAATCTCGGTAAAGGCGGCCACATCTACCGTGCCGTAATAGTCAACCGGCAGCTTAAGCTGGGTATTTATGACCTCTGCCAGGTTAGTTATGGGGTTGTCCTTATACTGGCCCTGTCCGTATACCGCGTTGATCTTACCAGTTGAGGTCAAACTACCCACATAGGTATCACGGGGAATCTGCAGGATATTTACCTTACCGTTCTTAACATCATAGCTGACATACATAATAATATCCGTCATGCCCTTGCCGCCGCTTTCGGCCGGGTCATAGTCCGGGTCATTGACATCATTGGCTATACCTGCGACCAGAATAGAGACATAATCACCCTTGTACTCATCCGGAGTGCTCTCCACAACATCTGCCAACAACTGACCGGCCTGGTCCTGTCTGATATAGCTTTGCGTAAACTTTTTGCTAAGTATCTTCCATGTTCCGAAAATGGCTAGTGCCAACAGCGCAAGCACAAAAAAAATGGCAAAAATCAGCCTGCCTACCTTCACTCTGCTCTTCTTTTTGCTTTTTGCTCTCGCTGCGGAAACATAGCGGTACTGATCATTCTGACTCATGGTAATTCGTCTCCTGTTTTGTTATTTTCCTGTTTGAAGAATACTATTTTTTTGCCAATCAAATACAACGCCATAATCTGCGTGCCGTTCCCTGATTATTCAGCTCGGTCACCGGTTGCACCGTCTTTTAGTGTTGTCTGCTTTCCAGATCCTGCAACGCGATCAATGTATCCGAGTCGATCTCTCCCCCGCGCTGTGTCAGGTATGTCACCGTATGGCGCAAGGCCCAAATCATTGCCGTGTCCGCATCCTTTGTGCGACACAGTTGCCGCAGGGTATCCACACCGTCCCAGTCCCTCTCCGCGCTGATCATATCTGCTAAATAAAGCAGCTTATCCGGCAGGGACATTCCGGCTTTTCCGCAGGTATGACAGGCCACTGCAGATAAAATCTGCCCGTCGAAAATTCCCAAACGGCTTTTTGCCGCCAGTGCCGCGCACATACCGTGCCATGCGGCCGGGGTATGTTCCCTTGCGGATTGTTCTATTATACCATTATCGGCAAAAATCTGCAATAACTGCAATTGCGATTTTTCTTTTAAGAAATCATGCAGAAATGCGGCATATCTTGCCTTTTGGGGGTCCAAACCCCACTGTCTTGCCAATCTCACCGATGCGGCTGCCACATTGCGGGTATGCAACCATCTTTTTTTGCTCAGATTGGCCTTAACCGTTCGTTTCAACCTGTGCAGCGGTGGCAGCTTACGGTAAAGTCCGCTTTTCTCTATGATCCGCAGCGCCTTTGCCGGAATCAGGTCAGAGACATCCTCCCCCGCGGCAATTTTCTGCCGCAGCTCCGTACTGCTTATTACAACCGGCTCGGTCAAGCAGACCGTTACCGTCCCGCCCTGATCGCGCAGCCAGGCCGCCTTTTCCTGTACTGCCGCAAGCTGCTGACTACCTGACAAACGGACCTGACAGCAAAGCTCTGCCCAACCGAGCAGCGTCCGCCAGTCCTTCCATTTGTCAAAGCCCAGCAGCATATCTGCCCCCACCACCAGCACTATCCGGCCGCCGGGATACTTTTTTCGCAACCAGCGCAGGGTATCCACCGTGTAGCTCTTGCCTTTTTGCAGCAGCTCATGAGCAGACACCCTCACCAGAGCATCCAGTCCCCGAAAGCATTGGCACATCCGATAACGCTGTACCGCACCGGTCAGTGTGCCCATTTTATGGGGACTAGTACCGGTTGGCATTACCAGCGCAATATCCGGCTTTACCGTCTGCAATGCTGCCCGTAGCAGCTGCATATGTCCGTTATGGGGCGGGTCGAAAGACCCACCAAACAGCAATACTGTCTTTCTCATCCGTTTAAGCAAAGGTTCTTCAGGTCAAACCTGGAATCCTTCTTTTTTTGCTGAAACAGTACCAGTTTAGAACCGATAATCTGCACGCTTTCGCAACCGATTGCCTCGCACAGCTGCCCGGCAGCCTCCGCTGCGGTGTACTGACTGTTTTCTAACACCTTCAGTTTGATCAGTTCCCGTGCCGCCAGACAGCTGCGGGTGCTTTCGATCAGGGTTTCGTCAATCTCACCCTTGCCGATTTGAAAAACGACCTGCAAAGTATTTGCCTGACTGCGTAAAAATGCCCGTTGCTTGCTTGTCAACATATAGCGTACCCCGTCTTATTTCAGTTTCAATCTTCTTTATTAAATAACGCGTCGGCAAAGGCCTGCGCGTCAAAAGCCATCAGGTCATCCATGCCTTCGCCCACACCGACATACCGAACCGGCAGCCCCAACTTTTGCTTGACCGAGATTACGCTGCCACCCTTTGCGGTGCCGTCCAGCTTGGTCAGGATGATACCGGTTGCCTCAGCAGCCTCGATAAACTCGCTTGCCTGTGCAATCGCATTCTGACCGGTTACCGCGTCCAGGACCAGCAGACTTTCCAAACTGGCCCTGTCACAGGCCTTGCTGACCACACGATGTACCTTTGTCAGCTCAGCCATCAGATTCTTCTTGTTGTGCAGCCGTCCAGCGGTGTCGCAAATCACAATATCCGTACCTCTGGCTGCGGCACTGGTCACCGCGTCGAAGATGACCGAGGACGGATCAGCACCCTCGCCCGCCTTGACCACGGGTACGCCGACCCGCTCTGCCCAGGTACACAGCTGCTCGGTAGCTGCTGCGCGGAAGGTATCCCCTGCGGCAAGCAGTACCTTTTTGCCCTGCTCCTTGTACAGATGCGCCAGCTTGGCGATGGATGTGGTCTTACCCACACCGTTTACCCCAATAACCAGAATAACAGCCGGAGAGCCGGACAAATCCATAGGGGCATCTGCCTGCAGATGATCCGCGATTAGCTGTTTAAACGCCTGCAGCGTTTCGGCACCGTTTTTCAGCTTCTCGTGCCGGGCCTTTTCGCGCAGCTGTTCGGTCAGTTCCTCTGCCACATCGGCACCGGTATCCGCCAAAATCAGCTGCTCGGTCAGCTCATCGTAAAACTCATCGGTAATCTTCTCCGCCTGCATCAAGTCGCTAATGGAATCAAAAGAAGCCGTCCGGGTCTTTTTCAGCCCCAGTCCCAGTTTTTCAAACAAACCCATCTTGATACTCCTTCGGTTTTCTGTTACTTAACATCTGTCAACATCTTAATATCCACATTTTTCGGATCCAACCGCAAAATTCGGCTGACACCGTCCTCCTGCATAGTAACGCCGTAAAGGATATCGGCGCTTTCCATCGTACCGCGACGATGGGTGATGACAATGAACTGTGTTTTATCCGAGATGCGGTGCAGATATTGCGCGTACCGCACCACATTGACATCATCCAGCGCAGCCTCGATCTCATCCAGTACACAGAAGGGAGAGGGATTGACTGCCAGAATGGCAAAGTAGATGGAAATAGCCACCAGTGCCTGCTCGCCGCCGGAAAGGCTGCTCAGATTCTTGATAATCTTGCCCGGAGGCGCCACCGTAATATCAATACCGCTTTCCAGAATATTTTCCGGATCCGTCAAAACCAACTGGGCACTACCGCCGCCGAACAGTTCGGCGAAGATGCGGCCGAAATGGTCATTGATACGGGCAAAACTGTCGTTGAACAACTCTTTCATCTCGCCGGAAAGCTCTGCAATCAGCTTTTGCAGCTCTGCCTTTGCCTGCTCCACATCGCCGACCTGCTCTTTCAGGAAAAGGTAACGGGTATTTACCTCGTGAAACTCATCAATTGAACCCACATTGACGCTGCCCAGCGCCTTAATCTTACTGCGGATCTCCACCACCTGACGGCGCAGCTCTGTAACTGATTCGAATTTCACACAACAGCCTGCCGCATCGGTCAGGGTCAGCTCGTACTCTTCCCATAGCTTGCTGACCGTGGCCTCATACTCACCCTTCAAAGCTTCCTGACGCTCTGCGAGACGGGCGAGCTCGCGGCTCATTTCCTCACGGTGATCCGCCACACTGCGCTGGCTTACGTTCAGAGTGTTAATCTCACCTTCCTTGGTCATGCGCATGGCGGCAGCCTTTCGGATCTCATCCTCTTTTGCTTCGATCCGGGCCTGAATATCCCGTTTTTGCTGCTCGACACCATCAATTTCCTGCCGATCAGATTCAATCAGCTGCTGCAGACGGGTTATACCCTCCATACGGGCTGTGCGCAGTTGGCTGCTCTGTCCACTTCGGCTTTGCAGAGATTCCACCGTCTGCCGGTGCAGTTCAATATCCTTACTGCATGCCATACTTGCCAGCTTTAGCTCGGTCAGCCGGTCGGACAGCTTTCCTCTCGCCTCGGCAAAATCCTCATTGCCGTCGATCACTGCCATCTGTTGCTCCAAATGCTGAATCTGCGCCGCGGCACTCGCAATATCGGCTGCGGCCTTTTCCCCGTTCCGGGCGTTCTGCTCCACCGCATCGGTCAGCTGGCTGCATTCTTCTTTTAACTGTTCAAAAATTTCCCCCTGCTGGTGTAAAACATTTTGCAGGCGGTTCAGTTCCATATCACTGCGGATTTTATCACCGTTTACGGTGATCAACTCGCTGTCCGTGGCTGTCAACTCCGCCTGCAGCGCGTCCACATCGGTCTGGGCACGGTGCAGTTCCTCCCTGGCATCCTTACTTTTTTCATCCAGCTTGAGCAGTCTCTGCTCAATTTCGACAATCTCCTGTTTTCGGCTGAACACACCTGCCGAACGGGCAACACTGCCGCCGGTAAAAGAGCCGCCTGCATTGATCACCTGCCCGTCCAGTGTAACCACACGTAACCGGTAATTCTGCTTGCGTGCCAGGGCGGAGGCCTCGTTCATATCCTCCGCAATGGCGATACCTCCCAGTAAATTTGAGATGGCAGGCTGATATTTTGCATCACAAATAACTGCGTCACTGGCAGCCATCACATCGCCCTGACAGGAATCCGGCAGTCTGTGGGGCTGCACGGTATCCAGCGGTAAAAAGGTGACACGGCCCGCATTGCTCTGCTTCAGAAAAGCAATAGCTGCCTTGGCAGCGGTCTCGCCGCTGACCACCACATTTTGCATGGCAGTTCCGAGCGCCGTCTCTACGGCGACCTCGTAGCCGGGCTTAACCTGAAGCAAGGAACCCACCGTACCGATAATACCCCGCAACTGATGGTTCGCAGCAGCTTTCATCACCGCTTTTACGCTATTAGGGTACCCCTCCATACTGCGTTCCAACTCTTTCAGCACCTTGATGCGCTGCTCGCAGCTTTGAATTTCCTGCTGCACCGCATCTGCACTTTCCCGTGCCTTCTGCAAGGCGGACATGCGAGAAGTAAGCTTGTACTGCAGGCCGTTTTTAATATTGGTCAACCGGGTGATATCCTCCTGCAGGGTATCATCCAGCGTTTTTGTCTGCTGAAGCTCCTCCTTCAGCCGGGCAACCTTTTCTTCGCCGGCGCGCAGTTCCTGGCTTGCCGCCTGCAAACGTTCCTGCGCAGCGGCAGCCGCTGCCTCTGCGGCAGACTGGTCCACCAGCAATTTGGTTCTCTGCTCCGTCAGCTGCCCCAGCTGTGCCGCCAGCTGGCTACGGCGCTCCCCGCTGGCCAGATTCTGTGCAGTCAGTTCCTCCAACCGGGCAGTACACTCCGCAATATTTTTTTCGTACTCCTCCACTTGCGCAACCGCACCTGAGATCTGCTCCTGCGCATCGGCGATGCGAGCAGCTATGGAATCCGCATCTGCGTCCTCCTGCTGCATCTGACGGTGATATTCCTGTATTGCCTGCTCGTTGTGCTCAATATTATTTTGCAGTACGGCAATGCGGGAATCACTGCCAGCCAGCTCCTCGCTGATAGAGCGGATTGCGCGATTACATTCATCCGCAAACAGAATCAGCTTTTCGCTTTCTGCCCGCAGCGCGTCCATCTCCTCATCCAGCCTGGCAATCTGACGGGTATCCGCGTCGTAGTCCCCCTGCGCGATTTCCATCTTGCGCTGCTGGGTACGGACAGCCTCCTTGGCACGCTGAATATTATCCATCCACAGGGTAACCTCCAGCTCTTTACGGCGAGCTGAATACTCTAAAAAGCTTTGTGCTTTTTTACTCTCCTTTTCCAAGGGACCGACACGGCTTTCCAGCTCGCCTAAGATATCCCGCAGTCGAGAGAGATTGTCCTCGCTGGCAGCCAACCGGTGTTCTGCTTCGTTCTTGCGGTAACGGTAGCGGGCGATACCGCTTGCTTCCTCAAATATTTCACGGCGTTCGTCGCTTTTGCCGGCAACAATCTCCGCAATACGTCCCTGGCCAATAATACTGTACCCGTCGCGGCCCAGACCTGTGTCAAGAAAAAGCTCGTAAATATCCCGCAGACGTACGGTTTGGCCGTTGATGGAATAGTCGCTTTCGCCGCTGCGGTAGTACTTGCGTCCAATGATAACCTCATCGTTATCCACCTCGACCAGACGGTCGGTGTTATCCAAAATCAGCTTTACGCTTGCAAAGCCCATCGGCGCGCGTTTATTTTTTCCGCCCGTGCCGCTGAAAATTACATTCTCCATCTTGCCGCCGCCGCGCAGCTGCCGGGCACTGGTCTCGCCCAACACCCACCGAATTGCATCCGAAATATTGGATTTACCACTGCCGTTGGGGCCAACCACGCCGGTGACGCCCCTGTCAAAGGATATCTTCACCTTATCCGGAAAGGATTTGAAACCCTGTATCTCTAAAGCTTTTAAAACCACTGAACTTTCTTCCTTTACTCTACAAGTTATTTTGCCTGCATTTTACAGGCGCCGTACTGCGCAGCAAGCCTTTCGCCGCTGTTGATGAAACTGTTACGAAAGGTTTGCCGTGCCGTTTACGGTATCAGAAATCGGTATCGTTGATTCCCATCAGGTGAAGCGCCTCTCTAGCCGCCATCTGCTCTGCTGATTTTTTACTGTGTCCCTCTCCGCGGCCGATGCAGTTGGAATTCAAGTGTACCTCGACCACAAAATGCTTGTCATGATCCGGTCCGGAGGAATCCACCACCTCGTATCTTACCCGCTCCTCCGGATTCTTCTGGATAACCTCCTGCAGACGGGTCTTGTAATCCTGCTCCATGGGTTGGGCGGACTGAATGTACGGCAGAATAAACGCCCGCGCACACTCCAGACCTCCATCCAGATAGATTGCCGCAATCAGTGCCTCAAAGGCGTCCGCCAAGATAGCTGGTCTGGTACGGCCACCGCTTTTCTCCTCTCCTCTGCCAAGCCGGAGATACTGTCCCAGCCCCAGCTGCATGGCAAATTCAAACAGGCTGCCCTCACAAACCAGGGCTGCCCGTATTCTGGTCAGATAACCCTCCGGCAGCTGCTTATTATGACTGAACAGATATTCACTGACCACCACGCTCAGCACACTGTCCCCCAAAAACTCCAGCCGTTCATTATGATGGGTGCGGTGCTTATCCTCATTGGCGAAGCTGGTGTGGGTCAATGCAGTCTGAAGCAAAAGGTCGTTTTTAAAGACATAGCCTATCTTATTTTCAAGTTCTGTCATGCTTTTATGTCCTCCTTATCCGGATAATGCCTCATTCCAAAGTGTTCACAGGGTCCATCGGCTCCTCTTCCTGCGCCGTCGCCATAGATTCTGCAATTCTCTGCGGCAGTTGACCTTGTACACAGGCAGCAGCCTGTCGGATAGCATTTTTAAAGGCCTTTGCATTGCTGGAACCGTGTGCCTTGATCACCGGCGAGGTAACACCCAGTATCGGGGCTCCGCCGTACTCAGTGTAATCCATAGAAGCCTTAAAGGCATACATCTGGTTACGGGTCAACAGATACGCAAGCTTCCCGCCCAAACCAGAGAGGAAGACGCCTTTTATCTTACTGCTCATCATTTTGGCAACGCCCTCTGTCAGCTTTAGGATAATGTTGCCGGTGAAGCCGTCACAAACTGCCACATCCGCCGCGCCGGCATTCAGCTCCCGTGCTTCAATATTGCCGATGAAATTTAAACCGCTTTGGGCAAGCAGCTGATACGCCGCCAGCTGCAGCTGACCACCCTTGCTCTCCTCGCTGCCGTTGTTCACCAGAGCAACAGTCGGGTTATCCACCCCCAGGGCAACCTGCGCATAGGCGGTACCCATACGGGCAAACTGCACCAGCATCTCGGGGCGGCAGTCCGCATTGGCACCGCAGTCGCATAGCAGATAGGGTCTGTTCAAGCCGGGGATTACCGTCGCCAGTGCCGGGCGGCGAATGCCGGAAAGCCGCTTTACCAGCAGTGTTGCCCCCACCAGCAGCGCACCGGTAGAACCGGCGCTGACGAAGGCATCTCCCTCCCCGTTCTTCAACATTTTCAGACCTACGGCCATACTGGAATCCGGTTTCTTTTTTAGGACATCGGTGGGGTCATCGTGCATGGACAGCACATCGCCTGCGTGGCGAACTGCAATATTTTTCAGTGAAATACCGTTTTCCTCTGCGCAGGCGCGAATCTTTTCTTCATCGCCTACCGCGATAATCTCCACATTCAGCTGTTGCACCGCCTCTGCCGCACCCTGCAATACTGCAAGGGGAGCATGGTCGCCGCCAAAAGCATCTACAATAATTTTCATCGTTCTGACCATTCCTTTCCCACTGAATGTCAAATATTGACTGTCTGCCCAGTTACAGTTGTGCCAGATATATCTTTAAATCGGCAATACCTCTTTCCGCCACCGCAAGATATCTCAGTCGTTTATCCTTTTGTCGTTCCTCTACGGGAGGCAGCAGCCCCATATTGGCCCCCATAGGCTGAAAATCCTTGTTCTCGGTGGTGATGTATGCCGCCAACGCCCCCAGCATGGTGGTGGCTGGTAATGCCATCGGCTCTTTGCCCTGCAAACGGCGCAGCATATTCCAACCCGCCAGCAAACCGCAAGCTGCGCTCTCCATATAGCCCTCAAAACCGGTGATCTGACCGGCAAAGAACAGGTTAGGCGCGCTCTTCAGCGAAAGATCCCGGTTCAAAAGCAGGGGACTGTTTAAAAAGGTATTCCGGTGCATCACACCATAGCGGACAAACTCGGCATTTTCCAGACCTGGTATCATAGAAAACACCCTTTTCTGCTCAGCGAACTTCAGATTGGTTTGAAAACCGACCAGGTTGTACAGACTTTTTTCCGCGTTTTCACAGCGAAGCTGCACATTTGCCCAGGGTCTGTGGTTGGTTGCCGGATCGACCAGACCCACCGGGCGCAGGGGACCGTAACGCATGGTATCCGGTCCTCTCGCGGCCAGCACCTCTATCGGCATACACCCTTCATACACCTGCATGGTATCCGGTTCGTGCAGTTGGGCTCGCTCTGCCGTGGCTAGTGCTACGGCAAACGCCTCATACCCGACCTTATCGAAGGGACAGTTCAGATAATCATCCTCGCCTCTGCCGTAACGGCTGGCAGCAAAGACCTTTTCCCGATCAATACTCTCCGCAGTGACAATGGGAGCAGCAGCGTCAAAAAAGTAAAGGCGATCCTGTCCGGTGTAATCCGCAATTGCCGCTGCAAGGGCGTCGCTGGTCAGCGGGCCGGTTGCCACCAGCGTCAGCGGGTCATCTGCCTTTGGCAGATCGACCACTTCGCCGTGCCGTACCGTAATATTGGGGTGAGCCTCGACCAGCGCGGTCACCTTATCACTGAACGCCTCTCTGTCCACCGCCAGGGCACCGCCCGCAGCGACCCGTACCGTATCCGCCACCGGCAGCAGATGGCTGCCCAGCAGACGCATTTCCGCTTTCAGCATACCGCCTGCGGAATCCAGTCGATCCGCTTTTAAGGAGTTGGAGCAAACCAGCTCCGCATAGCTCATCCGGATATGGGCGGCACTGGTTTTTTCCGGCTTTTGCTCATACAGAATAACCTGAACGCCTGCGTCTGCCAGCAGCAAAGCCGCTTCGCATCCAGCTAATCCGGCGCCGATAATCTGAACAGTCTGTTCTGTTAGAAAAGTAGTCTCTTGCATAAATAAAAACTCACTCGGCCGGGTCGGTTTATTCCTTCTCGTCTGCCGGCTCCTCACTTGTTTTGTTTTTGACCTGTTTTGTCTTTGCCTTTTTTTCCAGTACCCGGGTATAATCACAACCCTCTTTGGAACAGTGCAGTTGTCCGCTTTTTTTCAGCAAAGAGCAGCCACAAACAGGACATTTTTCCGCCACCGGCTCATCCCATGTCATAAAGCTGCAGGTGGGGTTGTTTTCACATCCGTAATAGGTACGCCCCCGTTTGGACTGCCGGATCAGAATGCGCCCAGTGCAGACAGGACACACACCCGGAGTCGGTTTGACAATGGATTTTGTATTGCGACACTCCGGAAAGCCCGGACAGGCCAAAAACTTGCCATACCGGCTGGATTTGATTACCATCCGCCGTCCGCATAGCTCGCAGACCTCGTCGGTCTCCTCCTCCGGCACCTTCAACTTCTGACCGTTCATCCGCTGTTCTGCTTCGGAAAGGCTCTTGGCAAAGCCGTCGTAAAATTGGCTGATCACCTGATGCCATTCCGCTTTGCCCTCTTCCACCGTATCCAGCTCCCGTTCCATCTGGGCCGAGAACTTGACATCCACGATACTGGGGAACTGCTCCCTCATCAGATCATTGACTATCAGGCCCAAAGCTGTAGGTCGCAGCTGCTTATGATCCCGCTCCACATATCCCCGATCCAGTACGGTGGATATAATGGGCGCATAGGTAGAAGGACGGCCGATTCCGTTTTCCTCCAGCGCCTTGATCAGGCTCGCCTCTGTAAAGCGCGCAGGGGGCTGGGTGAATTTCTGTTCATCCTTCAGCTCCAGCAGCTGCAGCTTTTCTCCCTCGCTTAAAGGCGGCAGCACAGTTTCCTTTTGCTGTTTCTCATCCTGCGCTTCTTCGTACAGGGCGGTAAAGCCGTCAAAGGTGATCCGAAAGCCACTGGCACGGAACAGACAATCTCCGGCAGTAATGTCCACGCTGACTGTATTCTGCTGGCAGTCTGCCATCTGGCAGGCGATAAAGCGATTCCATATTAGGCGGTACAGCTTAGCCAGGTCGCCGCTGATGCTGGCCTCCGCAATTTCCGGGGTCAAAGCAGGGTTGGTGGGGCGGATTGCCTCATGGGCGTCCTGTGCGGTATCCCGGCCCTTATATCTGCGTGCAGAGGCGGGCAGATACTCTTTTCCCCATCGCTGCGCGATAAAATCTCTTGCGCCAGTAATCGCCTCATCCGAGAGCCTCATACTATCGGTACGCATATAGGTGATCAAGCCTGTGGTTCCCATACCGGCGATATCCACACCCTCGTACAGGCTTTGGGCGGCGCGCATGGTGCGCTGTGCAGTAAAGCCCAGCCGACGGCTTGCCTCCTGCTGCAAAGTAGAGGTGATAAAGGGCGGTGCAGGGCTCTTTTTCCGTTTGCCCTGAGTCACATGGCTGACCAGATACTCTGCTCCCTGCAGGGCAGTGCGGATCTGCTGCACCTGGTCGGCATTGGCTGGTACCAGCTTCTTACCGTTCATTCCGTAAAAATGAGCGATAAATTTTTTACCGGCATTACCGGAGAGCAAGGCGTCCATCGTCCAATACTCCTCCGGCTTGAACCGCTCAATCTCCCGCTCCCGATCCACGATCAACCGCACGGCAACACTCTGCACCCGGCCGGCAGAAAGACCCGGCCGAATTTTTTTCCACAGAAAAGGGCTGAGTTTATAACCGACCAACCGGTCCAGCACCCGACGTGCCTGCTGGGCATCCACCAGATCCATATCAATGCTGCGGGGGGCCGACATACCCTCTGAGATGCCTTTACGGGTAATCTCACCGAAGGTGACCCGGTTGTTCAAAGCTGGGTCCAGCTTTAACAGATGTGCCAGATGCCAGCTGATAGCTTCGCCTTCACGGTCCGGGTCGGTCGCAAGAAAGACGCAGTCACTTCCTGCTGCGGCAGCTTTTATCTGTTTGATCAGCGCGCCCTTACCCGGGATATTCAGATACCTGGGGGTAAAGTCGTGTTGAATATCAATACCGATCTCTTTACTGGGCAGGTCCCGGATATGTCCCATGCTGGCAATGACCTCGTATCCGTCTCCCAGATATTTGCGGATGGTTTTCGCCTTGGCAGGGCTCTCCACAATCACTAATTTACTCAATTTTGCACCGACCTCTCTGTTGTTCATCTTGGTCTATCTGCGTCATTATAATAGATAATCTATGGAAAAATCAACCGTTTTTTGCAAAGAAAAGAAAATATGTTATTTTGTACAAAACCGGCACAGCTTCCCATTCGCAGATCAAACCGCTTTTTCAAACCTTCTTCCCGGCAGCTGGCGCACATATCCCCGCATCTCCAGCCGGGTAAGCAACGACATTAGCATCCCCGTAGGAATGCCGGTGGCAGACGAAAGCTCTGCCATTTCTATGCTGCTGCCCGCAGCAGGCAGCGCGGCATACACAGCAGCCATCTCCCCGGCCAAAGGCTCCGCCGGTACCGCCGACGGCTGCTCCGGTTGCGGCAAAGCTATCTGAAGGTTATACTCCTCCAACACATCCTGTGCATTGGTGACCGGCTTTGCCCCCTCCTTCAGCAGCTGGTTTGTTCCCTCGCTCAGTGGAGAAAAGATACTGCCCGGTACGGCAAACACATCTCTTCCGTAATCCATAGCGAACCGTACCGTACTCATGGTCCCGCTGCGCCCCCTTGCCTCTGCGACGCACAGACCCTGCACCAATCCGGCAATAATGCGGTTCCTTTGTACAAAGCTTTCCTTGTATCTGGGCCGGTCTCCCTCGTCTGTACAGGGATATTCGCTGACAATGGCGCCGCTTTGCGCAACCAGATTCTGCAGCTCCCTGTTTTTGGCGGGGAAAACCTTTTCCAGGTCTGTTCCAAGCACGCCAACGGTCGGAGTACCGGCACGCAGGGCGGTCTTATGCGCCTCACTGTCCAGTCCCTCTGCCAAACCGCTGACAATGACCGCCCCGGCGGCTGCCAGACCCTTGCAGATCGCGTGGGTCGCCTCCACCCCGTAGGCAGAGGGATGGCGTGTTCCCACCACCCCCAGCATCAACAAATTCTGCAGACAGGCAGGGTTTCCCTTCACATATAAAACCGGAGGAGGAGAATCAATGGCACGAAGCTGGGCCGGATAGCTTTCCTGCTCCCAGGTCAGAATCTGAATATTCTTTTGCCGGTGCTGCTCCAACCGCTGCTGCATTTCTGAAATTTTCGTGGTGAGAAGTCTGTCGGACTGACGCACGGTGAGCAACCCCCGCTGCAACAGATAAAGGCGGTCCTCCCAAATTGCACGGATATCGCCGTATTGCTCCCACAGCCCGTGCCAATCCACACAGGGGCCCAATCCCTGTGACAACCACAGCCACAGCTGCGTATTATCCATATGGTATTTCCCACCCTTCTAACCTTTATTATTCATTCAGCTCAAAGCACGGTGTCATTTTTCTGAAGACAAAAACCCCCAAGGTCAGACACTCTTTTATCCGCGGTAATGCCACATTAGCACTGCAGCAGCAACCGCAGCATTCAGACTTTCCATTGCGGGGGCAATGGGTATACGCACACTGATGTCACAGACCGCTGCCACCTGAGGGCTGATGCCCTGTCCCTCGCTGCCGATCACCATCAGACACGGCCGGTCTGACGGTACCGGCGGCAGCTCCTGACTATCCTCCAGCCGTGCGGCAAGGCTTAAATATCCCTGCTCCCGCAGACTGATAATATCCGCAGCCAAATTCCTGCTGCGAACCACCGGTATCTTCACTGTGCTGCTCATACCTGCCCGTAACGCTTTCATGCCGTACGCATCCGCACAACCGGGTCCAAGCAAAACGCCCTGCCATCCAAATGCCGCGGCTGACCGTAACACCGCACCCAAATTACCCGGATCCTGTACACCGTCCAAAGCCACCAGCCGCCTGCCGGTCAGGGAAGAAAGTGTATATTCAGGCAGCGGATACACTGTCCACACCCCCTGAGATGTTCGGGTACGGGAAAGCTTCTCGGCCACATGCGGCGCAATGATGAAATGAAAGCCGGGCAGCTGTGCCAGACCGGGCTCTTTATCCAGCGCAGCCTGCGTGTAGTAGGCTTCGACCGGGGAAATCACCGCCGAAATATCACTGCACAGCTTAGCGCTTTCCGCAACAAACAGACCGCTTCGCTGCCGTTCAGCAGGGTCGTCCAACAGGCGACACACTCTGCGTATTTTTTCGTTGTCACGGCTGGTAATCAATTGTGCATTCATAGCATCCCTCTTTTTTCGCAGGGCATTCCGCCCCGTTTTTCAGTAGATCGCACGGTCTTCAACAAGTGGCAGCACCTTCTCCTTGAAAGCCGTGCGATTTACCGAAGAATAAAACTCCGTATATGTAAACAATGCCACACGCACGGGTGTGCGTGTGGCGAATGTTTTTTGAAATCATTAAGCCTTCTTCTTTGCCAGCTCAACCAGCTTGGTGAAAGAATCCGGATCGTGGATAGCCATCTCGCTGAGCATCTTGCGGTTCAGCTCGACACCGGCCTTCTTCAGACCGTTCATAAAGGTGGAGTAGTTGATACCCTGAGGACGGCAAGCCGCATTGATGCGGGCTATCCACAGACGGCGGAAATCACGCTTTTTCTGACGGCGGCCAGCAAAGGCGTAGTTACCGCCTTTCATGACCTGCTCTTTGGCCATTTTAAAATGGGTGGATTTGCTGCCGAAATAGCCCTTAGCCAGCTTCAGGACTTTCTTTCTTCTTTTGCGAGTCATCATCGCGCCTTTTACACGTGCCATATCGTTAAATCTCCTTCATTCTAAATCGTAATAGACCCACTGTCAAATATGAGTGAATCAGGCGTAGGGCAGCATCTTCTTGATAGCAGCCACATTGGTCTTATCAGAGTACACGGCCTTACGGAAGCCTCTCTTCAGCTTGGTGGGCTTCTTGGTCAGAATGTGACGACGGTAAGCACGGTTACGCTTAACCTTACCGTTCTTGGTCAGTTTGAAGCGCTTTTTAGCACCGGTATGAGTTTTCAGCTTAGGCATTGTTGATATCCTCCTTAATTTTACTTCGTGTTTTTCTGCTGCTGGGCAACCAGGAACATTGCCATGCTACGGCCTTCCAGCTTGGGTGCCTTCTCCACTGTTGCACCCTCAACAGTCTGGGCAAAGCGCTCCAGCACTTCCTGTCCCGACGCTGCGTGTGCAATTTCACGACCGCGGAACCGGATGGATGCCTTTACCTTATCGCCGCCCTTGAGGAACTTTGCTGCCTGTGCAGCCTTGGTTTCAAAATCGTGCGTATCGATGTTCAGAGAAAGACGAATTTCTTTGATCTCGGTCACGCGCTGATTTTTCTTGGCTTCCTTTTCCTTCTTCTGCTGCTCAAAGCGATACTTGCCATAGTCCATAATCTTGCACACGGGCGGCACGGCCTGCGGCGCAATTTTGACCAGATCCAGACCTTTTTCCTGTGCCAGGTGCCAGGCGTCCTTTGCGCTCATCACGCCAAGCTGCCCACCCTCGTCAGAAACGACCCGAACCTCTTTGTCGCGGATCTCTTCATTCAGCTCCAGTTCCATCTTTGTGCTAATGGGAAAACACCTCCGAAATTAAATTTTATGAAAAGAAAGAGCATAACAGCTGAGTACCGTTATGCTCTCAATCATCGCAAAAACAGGCTTGCGCCTGGTATTCACACTGATAAACCCGGCCGAGAAACAGTCAAGGTGAGCGGACGGTAAGCCCTGCTACTTCATTTCCGTTTAGAATTATACCACCGACCCCTATCTCTGTCAAGGGTTATTTTTACTCTTCCGCGTCTTTTCCTTCCGGATTTTCCTCTTCCCCGTCAGCCGCCGTCTCCCGCTGGGCAAGAAACTCCTTTGCCCACATTTCCTCTGCGGTAGGGGCCTTTTCGACAGCCTTTTTCTCTTCTTCCTCGGCCATTTCGCCCCATTCCTCAGCTGCGCTGCGGCGCTGCTTGCGTTCAAAGTTTTTGGTGATAAACAGTTGTTCAAACCGCGGCCAGAAGATCAGGTTGGTCGTCATGGTCGTAAAGCCGAAAAAGCCAAACAGGAAAAGCGGTAACACAAACAGTCCGTACAGCAGTCCCGCGATAAACAGCACGGTATCAATCAGTACAACGATCCAGCCACGCCAACCGGAGACCACGATCATCAGCACCGCATTGCGCCAAATATTGCCCATTGTCAGCTCCAGCATAGCAATCTGTTGATAAATCGCATTGAGCAGCGCAAACCACATCACAATGCTGAACATCAGCATGATCAGGGTAAATTGGGGATAGCTTTCCACTGTACCCAAAAGGTAAATATTAAACAGGATAGCGTCGAAAAGCGCCGCAAGAATGACCATGGACACAGCACCCTGCTTAAAATCCTGCTTATAAGCCTTTTTGAATTCGTGGAAGGTAAAAAACGGTACATCCCGGGCCATCTGCATCGTCAGACGGTACATAGCGGCAACTGCCGGTCCAAAGGGAATTGCCGCAAGCAGATTCAGCACGAGGGGCAACACCGTGGGCTGTCCGCTTTCGCAACCCAGGTAAAAGGTACCAAGACAGGCAATGCAGGGCAATGCACACACAATAAGCAGTATATTGATTAACATCAGTGCTGAAAAATCGCGGACAAAAACCTCCCACCAACGGGCAATGCCTTTTTTGGGTGGCGCATTTTTATCCACACCCGGACCTTCTTTATCGTAATTGAACCGAAACAATCCCATTTTACTATCATCCTTCATAGATTATTACTGCCCTAAGGCTTTTATTAAGTATAACAAAAGTTCAGCCGTTTGCCAACAGTAATTAGAAAATTTTACAGGAATTCCATTTTTCGGATACTTCTTTGCCATTTTGAAAAAATCACAACTTTTTTTCGTCTTTGCTCTTTACAGAATACCACCGACAGTTGTATAATATGAAAAATGAACCGGATATTCTTCATCCGATGTTGGAGATTGATTAAGGTAACCTCTAAAAATTCAA
>DCHC01000003.1:0-75330 GCA_002314755.1 Faecalibacterium sp. UBA1762
TACACACAATTTCGGACTTGACTCTTTTTGTTCACAATGATAACTTTTGTTAATCTGACTAAATACTATTAAAAACAGTTGTTTAAAGTGACGAAGCTTTATATTAGAATGTCACTGTTCTGTAATAACTTAAAAATAATCAGTCAAAAATAACAAAACCCAAAACCGCCACAGCTCCGAAGAGTTGTGGCGGGCAGAAAGGACTGTCGGCTTACCGGATAATTAGGCATTTACGGGGTAGCACACAAAGACAGCTCTGGTGGCGGGTACGGTGATTTCCGCGCCCACAGAAACCGGGGTGACCGTGCCATCCATGGGGTTCCACAGGGTGGCACCCTCTGCGTCGCACACCACGGCTGCGTCGGTACGGGATTTATTGCTCATCATTTCAATGGCGACATTACCCCGTACAAAGCTGCTATGCAGCACTACGCCGCCCCGGGCATGCTGCTGCATTTTACCCGTCTTGCGGGTGTCCATAAAGGCGGGCATCTCCGCCAAGGGCAGGGCAATCAGCTCCTCGGTATCCTCAAAGGGCTTGCCGTTTTCGGCATTGACAGTGGGGATGGCATCTGCAAACCGCACCGTTACCCCGGCTTTCTGCAGGGCTTTCAGCGCGTCCATAGCGCGCTGATGCATGACCGTCAGCCGGGGCACGATGACGGTGTGCACCGGGTAACCGCTGATGGTGGGCACGCCGGTCTCCGCCAGGGTCCGGGCAGCCTCAGCCAGATCGTCGGCATCGGCCATATACAGGTCGTTCCCGTTTTCATACACGGCGTTCAGCAGTGCGTTGGTGTTGACATCGGTGGGGTCATCCACGGCAAACAGATTGCTGCAGTATAGCGGCTTTACATATCCTTGGGTATTTTCGATGCCGTAATACATAAAGGTGCCGCAGTTGTTGGAAAGGCCCTCCAGCATAACGCCCAGACGGGCGACATAGTTGTTCAGCCAGCGGCTTTCCTCCTGGTCGGTGTAGCCCTCGTGAGATTCACCAAGCGTACCACCCTTCCAACTGTTCAAATTGGGGGAGAAGTAGCTGTGGGGTACACGGACGCCGCTCATATACAGCATATTGACGGTATGGATAATGTTATCTACGGGATGCTTGGCAAATTCATCCGCCTGCATAAAGGGGCATAGCTCGGTCATCATACCATCGGCATGGTTTTTACGCATTGCCATCTGGGGATATTTGCCGGTGGTGTACTCATAAATCTCCGGGAAGCAGTTCAGCACATCCACACCCGGATAGCCTGCGGAGGAGATGACCTTGATGTAGTTACCGTACTGCTTGACATGCTGTAGAATACTTTCCTCCAGCAGGTAGTGACCGGAAAAACGGCTGCCGTGGGCGACACACCAGGCGTTCAGCTGGCCGGAGTAGGCCTCGGCAACCAGCGCGCCGACCAGGTCGTAGAATTTGACACGAACAGGGATGCCCTCGTCACCGCCTTCGAACAGTAACGGCAGGTAGGGCAAAATGCTCTCCCCGTACATTTTTTCATATGCCTCAAACAGTCCGTCGACCCAGGGCGCCAGGGCATAGGGCCAGGTCTCATAGTCGCGGCCGTATTCTACATGCAGGCTGGGCTCATCGGTAAAAACGCCGCCTGCATGGGGATAGGCTGTGGGCATTTCGGCTGCAATAGGCTCATACGCCACATCCAGAAAACGGCGAACGGCAGCCTTATCCATGATATTGATGTTTTTGCGGAAGGAGCAGACATTGTGGGTGCTATGCGTGCCCTCGTAGCCATCCTTTACGCAGAAAATGAACAAAACCTCTTTTTCGCCCAGATCGCAGCTGACCTCAGTGGCGGTAAAGGGCACCGGGGTCATCTGTTCAAATACAACAAAGCTGTCATCCAGCCGGGGGATATACAGGGGGTATTTGGCTGCCCAGACAATTTTATCGGATTCCTCATCCAGCAAAAAATGGGCATGGGTGGGCTGATAGGCAATGCGGCGGTGCATATAAAAGCCCTTGGCGCAAAATTCGGGGTGCCCCTCCAGAGTCAGACCGCCTGCCTGACCGCTGGGGTAGCCGGGTTCATCGTATAGCCAGTAGTCCACGTCCTCTTTTTCCAGCATGGAAAGGATGTTTTTCAAAAAGGCCAGGTTTTCCGGGTTGGAGGTAAAGCCGTCCGTAAAGGGAACATTGGTCACAACGCCGCCAAAGCCGTAATCACGGTAGGCCTGCAGCAGGCTTTTGGGGTCGCTGCCCCAGCTGTGGACAATAGGGCGGATGGCAAGCTTTTGGGGCGGATTCTCAAAACGTTGTTTAAAAGTGTTATCCATGATATACTCCTTTTTTCTTTGTGCAAAACACACTTGATATCGGTTTATTCTGTATGGGAAAGGTTGAAACACTAATCCAAATAAAGGATGCCCATATCCCATGCATTCATGGCGGGTAGCTCTACCCGGGCATAACCGTCTTCCCGGGTGACAGTCAGAGTGATCGGCGGTTTACCGGGAGCGGCAAAGACAGCTTTGGAGGCAGAACAGCGACAAATGGCGGCAAAGGCCTGGGCAGTATCGTTTTGGCTGTTGATCAGCAAAAGGGCGGCACGGCGATCATCTCCCCGCACCCAGCAGCTGACCCGGGGCGGTTGATAGGCGTCATCCGGGCAAAGCCATGCATAGGCGCCCAGCGCTCTGTGTAGGTTGCGGCGCAGCTGCATATAGCCTACGGTGCCGGTGTACTGGTATGGGGCAAAGCCCAGCACCACCACATTACCGTATTTTGCGGCATTGATTTCATCCTTAAAACCGTAGGGCCGGGTGGTGTAGGCAAGTACCTCTACCCCGTCGGCAACGGGCTCCAGGTTGTAGGAAAGACCTTCCAAACTGTAGCGGATGGCACCGGTAAAGGGTGCGGTGTAGGGACTGTCGGCCAGGCTTTCCACGCCGCCGCCGTAGGCGGATTTGACGCGTACGCCGGTCTTTTCTCCGTACCCGCGTTTCCACAATATTTCCAGACCCATACCATCCAGTATGACCGGCTTTTTAAATATTTCATCCAGCTCGGCGTCGGTCAGAACCTCGGCGGTTTTGCCCTGCAAAATGGTGCCCCAGGCGCCGGAGGGATTGCAGGTGACAGGAAAACCGAAGCAGGGCCACTCCTTGACAAACACATTGGTGTTGTAATCCGGGTCGGTCTCGCGGAACCAGCCTTTTTCATCGACCGCCATACGGGCAGCACGCCACTGGGTATAGGCTCCCCACAGACCCTGCTGGGGCAACCCGTCTACAAAGGTCAGGTATTGATCGTAATAGGGGCGCAAAGCAGACAGAAGCTTTACCTCATTTGCCTCGTGGGCAAAGAAATGGGGACCGGCGCAGCCCGGGACATGGTTAAAGGCGACGGCGTTGCAGCCGCCCCAGATAGAGAGGGCGAGCTCCATCCGGCGGGTGTGCAGGGTCTTGTTCAGCTGGGTAGAGGGATGACTTTCCTCCTCATACTCAATATCCAGTGTTTCGGCGTTGGGCATATCCACAACCTGACGACCCATTTCCATGGTTTTTTCAAACATTTCCAGCGGGGCCGCATCCGACCAGAAGCCGTGACCGGGGCGGGTCTCCTTTGCACGCAGCGCCTTGATGCACTGTTCGATATAATTGCCGGAAAAACTGGTATGGTTATAGCCCACCGACATAAAGGGCGTCTCAATAGCGGGGTCAACCTCGTCAACAGCCTCCCGGACAGCGGCACAGTATTTTGCCAGTCGGGCGCCGCCGTATTCACACCAGGCCTCCCGCAAGGCGCCGTTTTCGGGGGCGTTCAGTGCGGCAACCAGGGTTTCCCGGTCGGGCCAGGCTCCGTTTTGAAATTTTCTGACACAATCCGGGCAAAAACAGGGATAATCTACGCTCTCCAGATGGGTAAAGCGGCAGTCGTCATCCACCCATACAAAATCACAACCGGTTTTAGCAAACAGCTTGTACCGTTCCTTGGTATATGCCAGAAAACCGTCCGAAACCGGGCATGCCAGACGGGGTGCAACCTTGCCGTCGGTATCTACCATATGGGGGAATGGCATCTCCACCGGGGGAATTTCCACCCGGTATTCCTCTCCGGCACCAAAGCTGGGCCAGGGGTTGATTCCGACCTTCAACCCGCGGGCACGGATCTGGGCCATGACCGGCTTGAACCTTTCGCATTTTTCGGCAATCAGCTCCAACGGCTCGTAGCCGTAGCTGGTGGGCTCGGAAATAAAAATCCAAAATTCATCGGCGCAGCTGTCGGGGGTGCCTGCCTGCAGGCTATCCAGCAGTTCGCCGAACTGCACGGGGTCGATCACCGCGTCCAGCCCCATGCGCCAGCTCATTTTATAACGTTTCATCCTTTTGCTCCTTCCTTTTTCTGCGGTTTAATCTCTTTCCTTTTTTCAACCGCTTGCAGCATTACAATACCATACCCTTTGCAAAAAAGCTATAGGTATTTTACTTTTTTTGCAAAAAATGGTGCAGGTGATTTACAACCGCTCCTAACTGCGAAAACAGAAAAAATCCATGAAAAAAGACAAGAATGCAACAGAGAAATCTGTATTGACACGCAGTACCGAACTTGATATACTCCTGCATAGAAGGGTACCTAAGTAAAACAGAGATCCACAGGTAAAAACAGGGAGGGAAAAAGAGATGTTGATCGGTGCACAGTTATACTCGGTTGCGGTAAAATGCGATACACCGGAGCATATTTGCCAAACCATGGAGACAATGAAGCAGTATGGCTATCAGTCTGTACAGATCAGTGGGTTTGCCTACGACGCGGCGCAGGTGCGTGCCTGCGCAGACCGGCTTGGACTGCACATCGGTCTGACCCATACGGATATTCCGCAGATTCTGCAAAATACCGATCAGGTGATCCATAACCACAAGCTGCTTGGTGCGGATGTGGTTGGCGTGGGTTACCCGGCGGGCTACATTCAGGACGGTAAGGTAGACATTGACCGGCTGATCGCTGACCTGAACCCGGTTAGCAAAAAGCTGGAGCAGGCGGGTCTGAAGCTCGCGTATCACAATCACGCCATGGAATTTGAAGATCTAGGCGGTTACTGCTTGATGGATGTGCTGCAGGAAAAAACCGAATGGAACTTTACACTGGATACCGGCTGGGCGGATTACGCCGGTGCAGACGCGGTCAAGGCCATTCGCAAATATGCAGACCGGTTGGAATATGTGCATATCAAGGATTTCCGTCATGCGTTGCAGGAAAACGAGGACGCGGTAGCACGCATTGTGCCCATTTATGCCGGGGATACCCCGATGGACGCCATTATGCAGGCGCTGCAGGAGGTAGGTACGGTCAAGGTGGCCTATGTAGAGCAGGACAATGCCAACACCGCTGCCGATCCCTACGGGGAGATGAAAAAAAGTATAGATGCCCTGCGGGTAAAAGGATTTGTGAAGTAAGGAGGGCAGAGCAGAATGTCAGAACCAATCAAAATCGGTGTAGTAGGTCTGGGTCGTATCGGTATGTCCGTGCATCACGACTGCCTGATGGCGCGGCCCGAAAAATATAAGGTGGTTGCCGCCTGCGATCTGATCCCCGACCGAGTGGAAAAATACAAGCAGGATTTCGGCTGCCGGGGCTATGCGGATATCGAACAGCTGATCGCAGACCCGGAGGTGGAGGTCGTGGATATCGCCACCCGCTCCTGTGACCACTACACCCATGCCAGGATGGCGCTGCTTGCCGGTAAAGGCGTGCTGGTGGAAAAACCCTTTTGCGCCACATACGCCCAGGCAAAGGAGCTGCTGACCCTTGCCTCCCAGCCGGAGGGGCCATTTATCTTTGTGCGTCATAACCGCCGGTTTGAAGAGGGTTTTATCAAGGTTAATGAGATCATCGATTCCGGTGTTTTGGGTAATGTATTTGAGATCAAGCTGACCCGTAACGAGTACCAGCGCCGCAATGACTGGCAGACCATCAAGGAGTACGGCGGCGGTCAGCTGCTGAACTGGGGACCCCATATCGTGGACCATGCCATTCAGTTTTGCGGCGGAGCCTATGAAAAAATGTTCGCGGATATCAAGAGGGTCGCTGCGGTAGGCGATGCGGAGGACCATATCAAGCTGGTGTTCAAGGGGGTCAATCACCGTATTGTGGATATGGAGATCAGCGGCGGCGCCGCGCTGCCCACCCCGGAATATGTAGTCTACGGCAGCCGGGGCAGCCTGATCGGAGAAGGCAATCTGCTGCGCTGGCGGTACCTGGACCCAGAGGTTCCGCTGAAAAAGATAACGGCAGACCCGTCCACCCCACAGGGGGATACTTTCGGCAATGATGAGCAGCTGGTCTGGAAGGAGGAAACCTATCAGCTGGACTGCATGGATAGGACCGATGTGATCTGGGATTACTTTTACGAGGCCTTCCGCAACAGCAAACCGTATCCCATCACCGGCGCTCAGGCGCTGGAGGTGGTGCGAACCATCGAGGCGGCAAAGCAGGGAACGGAATTTGCGGAATGATCGGCGGAGAGAAAGGATGTTAAGCTATGGTAAAGGTGACACTGCTGGGGGATTCTATCCGCCAGATCGGCTACGGTAAACGGGTGGAAGAGCTGTTGGGCAGCGACTACGAGGTCTTTCAGCCGGAGGACAACTGCCGTTTTGCAAAATATACCCTGCGCGGTCTATTTGACTGGAAAGAGGCAATGGCCGGCAGCCGGATCGTGCACTGGAACAATGGCCTGTGGGATGTGTGCGATATCTTAGGTGATGGCAAGCTGTTCACAGGGGAAGAGGAGTACTTGGATACCATGCTGCGCATTGCAGATATCCTTTTGCAAAATCATGAAAAGGTCATTTTTGCAACGACCACCCCGGTCGACCCGAAAAATCCGTATAACCGTAACCCGGATATTGAGCGGTACAATGCCATTCTGGTGCCTCAGCTGCAGAAAAAAGGTGTGGTCATCAATGATCTGTACCGACTGATTGCGGCAGATATTCCGAACAATCTGCGGCAGGATGATCTGATCCATCTAACCGACCCGGCCATAGAGCTGGCAGCCTGGCAGGTGGCGGAATGTATTCGACAGGTTGCCGCGGAGCCGTAAGCTGCAACAAAAACATGGCAATGAAAAATCCGGACACGAATGATGTGTTCGGATTTTTTTGCCGTTCAGGGGGAGATTTGCAGTAACATACAGTAAGATTATCTGTAAGGATTGGGAAAAACAAAAGTTAAAACGGGCGGATCATAGCGTTGCGGCCGCCGTCGATCATAATATTCTCTCCGTTGATAAACTGCCCTTTTTCCGAGGCAACAAATAGAATCAGGTCAATAATCTCCTGCGGCTGACCGGCACGGCCCACCAAGGTGTGCATGCCTGCCATAGCGGGGCGGGTCATGACCGGTCCGGGGGAGATACAGTTGCAGCGAATGCCGTATTTTGCGCCGAACTGCGCAACGGATTTGGTCAGACCGAACATGACCCCGGCCTTGGCGGTGGGGTAATCCATCCCGTAACAGTCGCCATCCATACCGGTAATGGAGCCGATATTGATAATCAGCCCGCTTTTCTGCGTCCGCATGTATTTACAGGCGGCGTGGCAAAAGTAAAACTGGCCCTTCAGATTGACATCAATGCCCCAGTCATAAATTGAGATGGGCACATCCGGAAATTCGGCAGCGTCGGGGGGTAGCTGATCATGGCAGACCCGAAGCGCGGTACCGCCGGCAAAGTTGCAGACCATATCCAGACTGCCGAAGGTCTCATACGCCTGCCTGCAGGCGGCATCCACCTGGCTATAATCCCGCACATCGCATAAGACGCCGATGGCTTTTCCCTCACCCCTGGCATTAATGTCGTCCACTGCAGACTGCAGTGCCTCTGGGTTGATATCGCACAGCACAGCATTGCCTCCCTGCGCTGCCCAATTCCGGCAAAAAACCAACCCCATGCCTGAGGCTGCGCCGCTGACAATGGCGGTTTTATTTTCAAATTCCATATCGGCATCTGTCCCTTTCGTTATTTTTTAATTAGACCAGCCCCATTTTATGCCTTTGCAGATGGTTTGTCAACGCGGAAAAGCTTTTTTTCAGGATAAAAACATCGCCGAAAACGGGACAAAAAAGCAAAACAGCAGGGGAAAACGGTCTTGACAACAGGCAAAGGGATATGATAAGTTTGTAATAATTTCAGATGTGCAGAAAATGAAAGCTGGTGTGGGCGAAATGCGGGAAAAAAGCTATGATGTGGTGGTGTGCGGCTGCGGGGTAGCGGGCTTTTGCGCCGCCGTAGCCGCAGCCAGAATCGGCGCCAGAACGGCGGTGACAGAAAAATACTATATGCCCGGCGGCACGCTGACCGTGGGCGGAAACTGTTCGGTAGATCAGTTCAATAACCCGTATAAGGCCCATAATCGGCAGGTGATCGCCGGTATCGGCTGGGAGCTGATGCAGCGTCTTGCCCGGCAGGGCTTTGCCCGGATCCCCGACTTTGACGAGCCGGTGCGGTATCCTCAGCAGTACGGTGTGAAGGTTAACCCCATTGCAGCCGCAGCGGTTATGGATGAGATGCTGCTACAGGCAGGGGTGACTATTTATTACGGACAGCCGACTGTAGATGTCACGGTGCAAAATTCCCCCGAAGGGAAAAAACTGCATAATATCATCATTGCAACCAAACAGGGTTTGTGCAGCCTGAACGCAAAGGTCTTTATTGACGCCACAGGAGACGGGGATGTTTCCGCCTGGGCAGGGGCACAGTTTGAGGCAGGTGCGCAGGACGGTTCCTTTCAGCCCGGCACACTGCGGTTCTACCCTTCTTTTTCACCGGTGGATCAAGAGGATTACGTGCTGGATTACGGTGATAACCGCAATCACATTACAAATATGGATACAACCGACAGTGATAAGTTGACACAGGCAAATATTGTCGGCAGAAGGCTGCTAATGCAGCAGCTGCTGAAAAACAGAAAAACCGGGGATGAAGTACCTATGATGGCCTGTGCCCCGGAGGTTGCGCCCCGGGAGGGCAGAAGAATTAAAGGCCGAAGCGTGATGACGCAGCAGGACTATGTCTCCGGCAAGTTGTATCCGGATTCGGTGTGCTATTCTTTTTGGTATGTGGATATCCACAGGGACGGATGCCCGACCTATCATGAATACATCGTTGACGGAACCACTCCCGCCATACGCCTGTCCTGTATGCAGGTGCAGGGTTTTTCTAACCTGCTGACAGCCGGCAGATGTATCTCCGCCGACCGGGGCGCAAATTCCGCTCTTCGGGTAAAGGCGTCCTGTATGGCGATCGGGCAGGCGGCAGGTACCGCCGGTGCATTAGCTGCGGTAAACTACGGCGGTCTTGTTGCGGAGGTACCGATCAACCAGGTGAAGGAACAGCTTTCTGCTGCCGGCGCCATTGTACCTGTAGCAGAGCAGTAACAATAATATAATGTATATAAACGGGAGAAATCTGAAATGAAGCAGATGGCACCTATGAAGCCGGATTTTTTGTTCGGAGCTCAGTATTACCGCGCCCCCACCCCGGAAAGCGACAATTGGGAGACCGATCTTGCCAATATGAAAGCAATGGGCTATACGGATGTCAAATTTTGGGTACAGTGGCGATGGTGCCAAAGAGGAGAGCAGGAATACTATTTTGACGATATCGACCGGCTGATGGACCTGGCAGAGCAAAACGGACTGCGGGTAACGCTGAATGTCATTTTTGATGTCATGCCCAAGTGGTTAGGCGATCGATACCCGGATTGCCGTATGATTTTGGCAGACGGCTCAGTGGTGGAGCTGTCCGCCCCGGGACACCGGCAGATGGGCGGTTTTCCCGGACCGTGCTATAACCACCCGGAGGCGCTGGCTGCCCGTATGGACTTTTTGCGTCGGACAGTGCTGCGGTACCGCAATCATCCGGCTATGTATATGTGGGATGTCTGGAACGAGCCGGAGCAGTGCGGTTTGCACAGGTACGCCAAGCAGGATAAGCTTAGTTGTTTCTGCGATCATTGCAAGCGGAAATTTTCCTACTGGCTGATGAAGAAATACGGCACGGTAGAGAAGCTGAACCGTGTCTGGGGCAGATGTTATCGGGATTTCGGGGATATAGAGCTGCCGCGGGAGCGGTTTACCTTTACCGATTTTGTGGATTTCCGGCAGTTCCATATAGATAAGATGACCGGGGAGGCGAACACCCGTCTGCAGATCGTCAAGCTGTTGGATCCATGGCACATAACCTATCTGCATGTCGTGCCGAACACCTCCGGCATTTTTAATGCGCTGACCGGTGTGGATGATTTTGCCCTTGCCAAAAGCTGTGATGTATTTGCTTCCACCAACTTTGCCACCCCCATTTGGAGCGTGCTGACTGCCTCTGCCGGAAAAGGGAAGATCTGTTACAACGTGGAATGCCACATTGCCAACGGCTCCACCCAGATGCATCAAAAACAGATCACTCTTGCCGATATGGTGAAGGATCTGGTACCGCAGTTGGGCATGGGCCTGCGCGGCTTTCTGTTCTGGCAGTACCGCGCTGAGCTGCTTGGTTTTGAAGCACCGGCATGGGGCTGCACCCAGCCTGACGGCAGTATAGGCAGCGTGGGCAGAGCCGCAAGAGATTTTATCGGTAAGCTTACGCCTTATCTACCCCAAATTATGGCTGTTCCGGCGCCACAACCCCGGATCGCCATTTGGAAGGACTGTAAAAATGAGGTGTTCAGCTACTGCGTGTACGATGAGCTGACCGGCTTTGCCGGTGGGATCGAAGCCACGGTAAATGCGTTGTATGATAGCAATTTTGACTGCTGTGTGGTGGATGATGAGGCAGTTTGCGCCGGGCTGGCGGGAATCAACCTGCTGATCATGCCGCAGTGTTATGCTTTGACCGAAGGGGTGGCAGAGGCACTGCGGTGTTTTGTAGAGGAGGGCGGCACCCTGCTGTGTGAGGCGCATCTGGCGGGATACGAGCTGGATAACGGTCGGCATGCGACGGTAATGCCCGGGTACGCCCTTGCCCAAAGCTGGGGCATTCGGGAGGAATATACCACCGCCAGCTACCATTTACCGCCACTGGAGACAAACACTGCCGTCGGCAAGACGGACAGCCCGGCAGAAAAAGAGGACCTGCCGGACGATATGAAGAAGGCCTTGCAGGCATATGGCACCGCCGGAGGTAAATATTTCCCGGTTCCCAATTCGTTGGGCATCTCTCTGTGGGGCGCGGAGCGCTTTGCCGCCCTGTCAGCGGAGCATTCAGAACCTATCGCCCATTACGGTGATGCAGTTTGCATTCTGCATAAGCACTGCGGTAGGGGCAGTGTGATCTACTGCGGGACCAATCTATCCCTGGGTGCGTCACAGGATATACAGGGATATGCCCGGTTTTTGCAGTGGTCGGCCTGCGTTGCCGGTGTGCAGCCAAACACAGAGGACACGCCCTACGGCGTACATATAGATCGTTTGGGCGAAAGCCTGATCTGCATCAATAACCGTAGCGACAGTGCAGTCAGTCTGCAGCTGGAGACAGAAGTAATGCCGGTTTTTGATACCTTGTACAAAGGAAACGGGCGAAAGATTACTATGCCGCCTTGTAGCGCAGGACTGTTTGTTTGCAAACAGCAGGCTTAGGTTATGTTGACAGGAAAAAGTTATACAAAAAAGACATGATCGGTTTTTGTTGACACTTCGCCCAAAAAAAGCACATTCTTTAATTGTAAAATGTACCAAAAAAGAGGTTGATTTTTTAGACAATGTGTTGACAAGCAGACTGCAATTATGGTATGATATACTCGTCAAATGAAGTAACCCCGCCAATATAGGTTTGGATGTCTGGCCCAAATGTTTCTACCGTGCAGCCTTAATGTGCGACTATTGGCTCTATAAAGCTTTCTGCGTTTATCTTGAAAGAAAAACGTGGTTGGTTTTGTATTGCCGTGAACAATAGTTATAGCAAGGGTTTTGAGATAGGGACAGATCATCCGCCGGGTGATTTGTCCTTTTTGTTTTGATTTACAGATTGATTCATATATACGGTGTAGACTGCGGTCAACACAGCAAAGAAAAGGAAGCGGAAGAATATGAAAGCACTGGAAGAAAAAATCATCCGGGAAGGAAAGGTGCTTCCCGGCAACATTCTGAAAGTCGGTTCTTTTTTGAATCACCAGGTCGAGCCAGCCTTTACCATGGAGATGGGCAGGGAGATTGCCCGACTGTTTGCGGCGAAAAAGATCGACAAGGTTCTGACTATTGAGACCAGTGGTATCCCGGTGGCGTTTGCCGCTGCAGCCGCTCTGAATGTTCCGATGGTCTTTGCGAAAAAAAATAAGACCAGCAATGTATCCGGTAGCGTATATAGTACTGTGGTGCATTCCTACACCCACAATACGGATTATAATATCGTGGTGGAGAACAACTATCTGAACGCAGGGGAGTCCGTGCTGCTGGTAGATGATTTTCTGGCCAACGGTAAGGCGTTGGTCGGTCTGATAGATATTGTACATCAAGCAGGCGGTGAGGTTGCCGGTGCCGCAGTTGCCATTGAAAAAGGGTTCCAGGGCGGCGGCGACATATTGCGGGCTCAGGGGCTGCAGGTAGAGGCACTTGCCCTGATTGAAAGCATGACAGATCACTCTATTGCTTTTCGCAAGTAATCAGTTTTGGTACGAACATCTCCGGCGGTAAAGGACTGTCGGCGATGTAAAAAAATATTTTCCATTGTGAATGTGAAAAAATTGGAGGAAACAAAATGAAAAAAGTAATCGCATTGCTGTTGGCTTTGATCATGGTACTGTCTATGGTCGGTTGCGCAGCCAAGACCGAGACCGCTGAGTCCGTTGTTGAGTCTGCTGCTGAGGAAGCTGTTGGAGAAGCAGTTGAGAGTACCGGCGCAGACCTGTCCAATGTCAAAATCGGTTTTATCTTCCTGCATGACGAGAACTCCACCTACGACCTGAACTTCCTGAACGGCGCCAAGGAGGCTGTTGCTCAGCTGGGTCTGACCGAGGATCAGTACATCATCCGTACCAATGTTCCCGAAGGCCAGGAGTGCTACGACGCTGCCTGTGAGCTGGCTGACGCCGGTTGCAACATCATCTTTGCTGACTCCTTCGGCCATGAGGACTTCATGATCCAGGCTGCTAAGGAATACACCGATGTGCAGTTCTGCCACGCTACAGGTACCAAGGCTCACACTGAGGGTCTGGCAAACTTCCACAATGCTTTCGCTTCCATCTACGAGGGCCGTTACCTGGCAGGTATTGCTGCAGGTTTGAAGCTGAACGAGATGATCGAGGCCGGCGAGATCACTGCAGACCAGGCAAAGATCGGTTATGTCGGTGCTTATCCCTACGCCGAAGTGAAATCCGGTTACACCAGCTTCTTCCTGGGTGCCCGTTCTGTTTGCTCTTCTGCCACTATGGAAGTTACCTACACCTACTCTTGGTACGACGAGGCCATGGAGAAAGAGTCCGCTCAGAAGCTGATCGCCAACGGTTGTGTACTGATCAGCCAGCACGCTGACTCCATGGGCGCTCCCACCGCTTGCGAGACCGCAGGTGTCCCCGACGTTTCTTACAACGGCAGCACCGCTGCGGCCTGCCCCAACACCTTCATTGTTTCCTCCCGTATTGATTGGGCTCCCTACTTTGTCTACATCATGAACTGCGTTGCCAACGGCGAGGCTATTGATACTGACTGGACCGGCACCATTGCCACCGGTTCCGTTGTTCTGACTGAGCTGGGCGGCGCTGCTGCTGCCGGTACTCAGGACGCAATTGACGCTGCTAAGGCTGAGATGGTTGCCGGTACCCTGCATGTCTTTGCTATCGACGCCTTTACTGTTGGCGGTGCTGCTCTGGATGAGACCTTCCTGGCTGATGTGGACAGCGATGCCAACTACACCGCTGATACCGCTGTCGTCTCCGACGGTTATTTCCATGAGTCCGAGATGCGTTCTGCTCCCTACTTTGAGTTGCTGATCGACGGTATCACCGAGATCGATAGCGCAAACTAATTAGAAGACCTTATCTACAAGCCCCGGCCCGTTTTCGGGCCGAGGCTTGTACCCCTCTTTTACACCGCCTTTTGTCTGTTACCGGACAAAATTACAAGCGGTGTATTGCTGTTTTTAGTGATTTGTATTACTATTATTAAGGAACCGCGTCAGAAAATCTCCTATTCGGGATGTGAAGGGCAGTGCAATGCTCAACCTGTTTTGCACCGCCCTTTGCATCCGGAAGGGAAAAGCAGAATAAGCTGAAAAAGGAAAAACAGGAGGAATGCAATTTGGAGACCAAAATAGCCGCAGTAAAAATGCGCAACATCTCAAAGACCTTTGGCATCATTGTTGCAAATGACAAGGTCTGGTTAGACATCTACCGCGGAGAAATTCTGGCTTTGCTGGGCGAAAACGGCAGCGGAAAAACGACCCTGATGAATATGCTGTCCGGTATCTATTTTCCGGATGAGGGTACTATTACGGTTGACGGCAAAGAGGTGGTCATCCGCTCCCCCCGCGACGCGTATACTCTGGGTATCGGTATGATTCACCAGCATTTTAAGCTGGTGGATGTATTGACCGCAGCAGAAAACATTGTTTTGGGCATCAATGATAAGGGCAAGCTGGATATGGCTGCCGTCTGCAAAAAGGTCAAGGATATTTGTGACACCTACGGCTTTGTCGTAGACCCCAATCAGAAGATCTATGATATGAACGTCTCGCAAAAACAGACGGTGGAAATTGTCAAGGCACTGTATCGCGGCGCGGATATCCTGATTTTGGATGAGCCCACCGCAGTTTTGACCCCGCAGGAGACAGACAAGTTGTTCGCTGTTTTACGCAATATGCGGGATGCGGGCAAGGCAATCGTCATTATCACCCACAAAATGCATGAGGTGGAGAGTCTTTCTGACCGGGTCGCAGTGCTACGTCACGGCCAGTTCATCGGCGATATGCCCACAGCGCAAACTGATGCGCAGGAGATGACCAATATGATGGTGGGTCACCCTGTAGTGCTGAATATCGACCGTCCCGAACCGGTACATCCCCGTCCTCGTCTGCAGGTCAAAAATCTGACGGTGCGCAATGTGGACGGCATTGTCAAGCTGGATGATGTTTCTTTTACGGTCAATACCGGTGAAATCCTGGGTATTGCCGGTATCTCCGGTTGTGGTCAAAAGGAACTGCTGGAGGCAATTGCCGGTTTGCAGCCTGCAGAGAGCGGCAGTGTATGCTATGTGAATGATGACGGTACCGAAGAGGAGCTGCTCTCTAAGGATCCTTTGGAGGTTGCGGAAAAGGGCGTGTCCCTCTCCTTCGTCCCGGAGGACCGGTTGGGTATGGGTCTGATCGGCAATATGGATCTGGCAGATAATATGATGCTGCGCTCCTACCGCCGGGGTAAGGGAATCTTTACCGATCGCCGCACCCCCCGCAAGTTGGCAGAAAACGTAGTGAAGGAGCTGCAGGTCAGCACCCCGGGGGTCAGCACTCCGGTCCGTCGTCTTTCCGGCGGTAATGTGCAAAAGGTTCTGGTCGGCCGCGAAATCGCCAGCGCCCCTACCGTACTACTGACGGCTTACGCGGTACGCGGTCTGGATATTAACGCCTCCTATATTATTTATGATCTTCTGAATAAGCAAAAGCAGCAGGGTGTAGCCGTTGTCTATGTGGGCGAGGATCTGGATGTTTTGCTGCAGCTGGCTGATCGCATTTTGGTACTGTGCGGCGGCAAGGTCAGCGGCGTGGTGGAAGGACGCAATGCAAATAAGCGTGAAGTCGGTATGATGATGACCCGCTTGGGGGAGGAAAAGACCGATGAGGAATAACAAACAGAAAATGCAGATACATATCATCAAAAGAAAGGCACTTCCCTGGTATCGGGCATGGACGATCCGCGGCGCCTCTATTGTGCTGGCACTGATCGTATGCGCCGTTGTTGCTATGGCGACCACCGGTGAGAATCCCTTAAAGTTGTACGCGACGATTTTTGAGGGCAGCTTCGGTACCGAGCGCAAGGTCTGGGTTATGCTGCAGAACGTTGCGATTTTGTTATGCGTCTCTCTGGCAGTTACCCCCGCTTTTAAGATGCGCTTTTGGAATATCGGCGGCGAGGGGCAGGTATTGATCGGCGGTCTGGCTGCGGCTTCCTGCATGATCCTGCTGGGCGATAAGCTGCCGAACGCGCTGTTGATCGCGGTCATGGTCATTGCCAGTATGGCTGCCGGTGCGATCTGGGGTATGATTCCCGCCTTCTGCAAAGCAAAGTGGAACACAAATGAAACTCTGTTTACCCTGATGATGAACTATGTTGCCACCCAATTGGTTGCCTATTTCGTCATTCTGTGGGAGGTCCCTAAGGGCGCGGGGAAAATCGGTGTGATCAACCAGGATACTCAGGCAGGCTGGCTGCCTCAGATTGGAAACTACCGCTACCTGTTAAATATTCTTGTTGTGGCACTTCTGACTGTTTTTATGTATGTTTACCTGAACTACACTAAGCATGGCTATGAGCTGAGCGTTGTGGGTGGCAGTGAGCGCACGGCACGTTACATCGGCATCAAGGTGGAAAAAGTCATTGTACGCACCATGCTGCTTTCCGGTGCTGTCTGCGGTATTGCAGGTCTGTTGCTGGTGGGCGGTACCGATCATACCATTACCACGACGATTTCCGACGGACGCGGTTTTACTGCGGTTATGGTCTCCTGGCTTGCAAAGTTTAACCCCATCGTCATGATTCTGACCAGCTTCCTGTTGGTGTTTTTGGGCAGAGGCGCTGCGGAAATTTCCACAAACTTCGGATTGAATCATTCTTTCTCGGATATTTTGACCGGCATTATTCTGTTCTTCATCATCGGTAGCGAATTCTTTATCACCTATCAAATTGTAGTCAACAAAACAGCCGCGGAGCCGGACAAAAAATCGGCAGGTAAGGAGGGCTAAAGAAATGTTTGATCTAATTACCTTTATCCCCCGTGCGGTCATGCAGGGTATTCCGCTGCTGCTGGGCAGCACAGGTGAAACGCTGACGGAAAAATCCGGCAACCTGAATCTGGGCATCCCCGGTATTATGTATGTGGGTGGCATCAGCGGCGTTATCGGTTCTTTCCTGTACGAGCAGTCTTTGAACGGCGGTGACATTAACGGTTTCCTGGCAATCTTGATCCCCATGCTTTCCTGTCTGTTGGGCTCCCTGTTAATGGGCCTGTTGTATTGCTTTTTGACGGTCAGTCTGCGCGCAAATCAAAATGTTACGGGTCTTGCTATGACCACCTTCGGTATCGGCTTCGGTAACTTTTTCGGCGGTTCTCTGATCAAGCTGACCGGCAGCGATATCCCCTCCATCGCGCTGACCAAGACCAGCGATTTTTTCAGAAAAACCCTGCCCTTTGCGGATAAAATGGGTTGGTTCGGCAAGCTATTTCTCTCTTACGGCTTTTTGGTCTATGTGGCTGTCGCCATTGCGCTGATCACCGCATATATCTTAAAGCATACCCGTATGGGCCTGCAGCTGCGCGCTGTGGGTGAAAGTCCCGCTACCGCCGATGCGGCCGGCATCAATGTCAACCGTTATAAATATGTGGCAACCTGTGTCGGCAGTATGATTGCCGGCTTAGGCGGTCTGTATTATGTGATGGATTATGCCAACGGTATCTGGAGCAATGATGCTTTCGGTGACCGCGGCTGGCTGGCTATTGCGCTGGTTATTTTTACCATCTGGCGTCCGGGTGTGGGTATTCCGGCCTCCATTCTGTTCGGCGGCCTGTATATTATCCACATCTTTATCCCCACCGGCGACAATATGGCGGTCAAGGAGTTATACAAGATGTCCCCTTACATTGTCACCATCATTGTGCTGGTTTTGACCAGTATGCGCGGCAAACGGGAAAATCAGCCTCCGGCGCACCTGGGGCTGCCCTATTTCCGGGAGGATCGCTGATTCTGTTTAGATTATGAATGAGAGCTGCTATATACAGGCTTCCTGTATGTGGCAGCTTTTTTTCGGGAAAGAGCGGGTCAGAAACAAAAAAATAAAAGATATCCGCAGGAAATATCGGGATAAAAGGCTTGACTTTACCCCTGATGGAAGGAATATACTACTTCATAATCCCAAACATTGTAGCCCGGCAGCAGAGAGAAAAACGAGAGAAAAATGATAAAAAACCGGCAGACCGGATTGACGCTGAGAAAACTGTATGCTATGCTAATGTGGAGGAGACCGACAAAGGATTCCCTTTGCCGGACAGCAGAAAGGAAGAAAGAAAATGTCGTTTCAAACACTGCAGTTTGTCTGGTGTGCAGTATGTGTGACCATGCTGTTGTTGGAGGTTATAACGCCGGGCGCACTGGTTACCGTATGGTTTGCGGCCGGTGCCTTTATCACCCTGTTGGTCAGCCTGTTTTGCGGCAATCTCTGGGTACAGGTGGCAGTTTTTACGGTTGCATCCGTTGCACTGCTACTACTCACCCGTCCGCTGGCACTGCGCCTGGTCAAAAAAGATTTCACTCCTACCAATGCAGACCGGATCATCGGTATGGTAGGTGTGGTAACCGAGCCGATTACCCTGGATGAAACCGGTCGGGTACGGGTAGACGGTTTAGATTGGGCAGCGAAGGCAAAGATGCCCATAGCAGCAGGCACCCGCGTTTCGGTAGATGCAATCTCCGGCGCGACTGTAACAGTACACAGTATCTGCGAAACCGTTTCGCAGTCTTAAATAATAGGAGGAAAAAGCCATGAAGTATATTTTTATTATTATCGCCCTGTTAATCGTCATTATTATTTCCAATATTCGGGTCGTCCCGCAGGCCAATGCCTTTGTTGTGGAAAAGCTGGGCGTTTACAGCACCACCTGGAACGCCGGACTGCACATTAAGACCCCTTTCTTTGACCGCATTGCCAAACGGGTCAGCCTGAAAGAGCAGGTTGCGGATTTCCGTCCCCAGCCGGTGATCACCCGGGATAATGTCACGATGCAGATCGATACCGTTGTCTTTTATCAGGTAACGGATCCCAAGCTGTACACCTACGGCGTGGATCGCCCCCTGGCGGCAATTGAAAATCTGACCGCAACCACACTGCGTAACATTATCGGCGATTTGGAGCTGGACCATACCCTGACCAGCCGTGATGTGATCAACAGTAAGATTACGGCGATTTTGGATGAGGCCACAGATAAGTGGGGCATTAAGGTCAACCGCGTAGAGTTGAAGAATATCATTCCTCCCGCTGAAATTCAGGATGCCATGGAAAAGCAGATGAAGGCAGAGCGTGAGCGCCGTGAGAGCATTCTGCGTGCCGAGGGTGAAAAGCGCAGCCAGATTTTAGTGGCAGAGGGCGAAAAGGAAAGCGCGATTCTGCGCGCAGACGCCGTAAAAGAGCAGAAAATTCGCGAAGCGCAGGGCGAGGCAGAGGCTGTTTTGGTGGTGCAGAAGGCGATTGCCGATTCTATCCGTTTGCTGAACGAGGCTGACCCCAGCCAGAAGGTATTGACCCTGAAAAGCCTGGAGGCTTTGCAGAAGGTTGCTGACGGTAAGGCTACCAAGCTGATTATCCCCAGCGAGCTGCAGAATTTAGGCGGTCTGGTTGCCAGCGTGAAGGAAATGGCGGAAAAATAAGGCCGGCAGGTGACCTTGTAAAAAAACTTTGCAAAATATCAGATAGTTGTTATAATAAGGGTGTCGCAGCCGGTAATCAGGTGCGACACCTTTTTCTTGAAATAGGAAAAAGGAACAGAAAAAGAAGGACTGGCTGCTGCAGTGCGGCGGACAGTCGCGGAAAGGATGAAGAAAATGAAATTTGAGGATATTCACATTCGTGACCCCTTTGTTTTACCGGCGGATGGGAAATACTATCTGTACGGTTCCCGCTGTAAAAACAGCGGAAACTTTGCCTTTGGTGGTGCCACCGGTCTGGATGTGTATGTCAGCACAGACCTGGAAAATTGGAGTGAGCCTCACGAATGCTTCAGTCGACCGGCAGACTTTTGGTCTGACCGTGATTTTTGGGCGCCGGAGGTGCATTGCTGGCAGGAAAAATACTACATGTTTGTCAGCTTTAAGGCAGAAAATGCCTGTCGGGGGACCCAGATCCTGAAAAGTGAACAGGGCCCTATGGGACCCTTTTTGCCGATCAGTGAAGGCCCTGTCACTCCGCGAAATTGGGAGTGTCTGGACGGTACCCTGTATGTAGATAAACAGGGAAAGCCCTGGATGGTATTTTGCCACGAATGGGTGCAGATCGGCAACGGCACGGTATGCGCGCTGCCGCTAAAAGAGGATCTGACCGCCCCGGCGGGAGAACCGATCGAGTTATTTCATGCGGTGGATGCCCCTTGGGTACGGGATTACCCCAGCAAGGGCAACTTTGTGACAGATGGTCCCTTTATCTACCGCGCAAGGAACGGGCAGCTGCGGATGATCTGGTCCAGCTTTAATGAAAAAGGGGCATACGCTCAAGGTTTGGCCTGTAGTGAAAGCGGCGAGATAACCGGTCCGTGGACCCAGGCCGAGCAGCCGATTATGGCGGCAGACAGCGGTCACGGTATGTTGTTCCGGGATTATGAAGAAAAGCTGTATCTGATTTTGCATGCGCCCAATGAGGGTCCGTTAGAGCGGCCGAAGTTGTTTCCCATGCGGGAAACCGATGAGGGGTTTGAAAGAGCTTGAGCATTGGTCAGGAACAACTGCAGCAGGCATTACAGCACTGTGGCCCGGATACTTTCCCTGCTGCACCGGCAACCATAGGCCGTTTGGGTGAGCGTACGCTGCATGCGGTATTAAAAAGCTGTTACGAGCCGGATGAGCGTTATCATGAACAACCTGTAGGGGGATTTGTAGCGGATATTTTACGTCCGGATGGCATAATTGAGATACAGACCGGCAGCTTTTACCCATTGCGGCGCAAGATACCGGAATTTGTCAAGCTTTGCCCCGTGACAATTGTACATCCGCTCTCGGTTCAAAAAAGATTGTGGTGGGTCGACCCTGCAACAGGCGCGGTGTCCGGGGGCAGAAAAAGCCCCCGTCCTCAGCGTCCGTTGGATCTGCTGCCGGAGCTGTTTTGGGTCATAGATTGGTTTGATACCGTAGATTCCTTGCCGGCAGAGACGCAGCTTTTTCCGCTGACGGTGGAGCTGGTACTGCTATCTATGCAGGAATATCGGTTACAGGACGGCTATACCCGGGAGGGAAAGGCAGGGTCTCATCGGGCGAACCGGGTACCGTCAGAGCTTTTCGGTACCGTCACTCTACATACGGCTGCCGATGTGGCAAAGCTTTTGCCCACTTTGCCGCAACAGTTTACCGCAAGTGAGCTGTACAAGACATTGCATTTTACCAGGCTGCGGGCAAATGCAGCGAAAAAAGTATTGCTCAGATTGGATATCATTCAGTCGACGGGTGAAAAACAGGGACGGGCAGAGCTTTTTTCACTGACACCGAAGTATAAGCTCTTGCAGACAGAATAAAACAAAAACTTTCCGGAGTTTTTCCCCGGAAAGTTTTTCGTGGGCGGAAGGTTTTACCAGGGCTTGCTGCGGGCAACGGAAATGCAGCGGAATTCCCCGTTATTGTTTGTAGGGTCATCGGGGCGAGAAGGGCGGCAGGCACAGTAGAATTGGTAAAGAATACCGTCGTGATAGATCACGCCGGGCTTATGGGCATAGGTACTGTCGACGGTGCCATGACCGCCGATGGTCAAAATGGGCAACGGGTATTTTTTCCAGTGTACCAGGTCGTCGCTTAGTGCCAGAGAGTTGCAGGCAGAAAGGTTGCCCAAACCGTAGTAGTACATCACCCACTGTTCTTTGACGCTGTCGTACATCACCACCGGGTCGGAGGCAAAGATGCTGTCCCACGCGCCCTCGGTTACCGGCAGAACAGGGTTGGATTCCTCCCTTTTCCAGTGGAACATGTCCAAAGAGGTGGCCATGCCGGTCTGCTCTAACCAGGCACCCTCCACAATATTTTTGGCGTTGTAAAACATATAGAAAATGCCGTTCTGCTCAATCAGCCAGGATTTGTATAGACCGCCCCGTTCAAAAGCGGCGCCGTCTCGGTAACTATACACCGGCTTTTGGGAAAATTCCCAGTGTAACAGGTTTTCATCCTCAGTCCAGGCAAGTCCGATTTCGGCAGAGCCGGTTTCGTAGCCTTCACCGGGGTAGCTATGATACATCATCCAGTATTTTCCGTTCACCTTTTTCAGTCTGCGGGGGCCAAACAGATCATTTTCCATCAGTAGGGTAGTACAAGCCATACCGACCTTGTCCCAATCCTGATTGCAGCCACGGGGCAGAATGGTCCCTAGCTTTTCCCAATGAACCAGATCCGGCGAGGTGGCAAGCATGGTCTGGTAGCCGATGCCGTCAAATCCGATATAGGTCATATAGAATTTTCCGTTGTGTTCAAAGGGCAGGGGGCAATCCACTGCTTTTTCATCGGCACTGCCGGGCTTGCCGGAGCCGGTCAGGACCGCATCTCCCAGCTTGTAGGGGGTCACCAGATGGCGAATGTCAAAATCCATATACAAAGCACCTCTTTCTCTTCTTTTCCCGTGTTTGGGTATCACAACAGTGCAAGCATCTGCTGAAAGCTTTCAAACCGCCAGTCACAGTGCAGGGTCTGGGGTACAGCCGCACAGACAATATGGGCGGTCAGAATACCGCCGTTTCTGCCGCTGCCCAGGTCTACCTCCCGATCGCCTAACATGACGGTCTCCTCCGGCTGCATGTTGTACTTAGCAGACAGATAGTTTACGGCATCCGGCGCAGGCTTTACGGCAAAGCCCTCTGTGCCAGGGGCAACCATATCGCAAAAGAATCCGTCAATGCTCCAATGGCATAGATAATTTGCGGTCTCCTCCGGTTTTCTGTGGGTAAAAATATAATTGTTACGGCCGGTGTCAGTGATCTTTTTTAAGACAGCAACTACATCCGGCATGGGCGGGGCAGCCAGACTTTCCAGATAGGGCTTGCGGTGTTCCACATATTTTGTGTGCAGGGTATCATATTCTATGCCGAACAAATCGGCATAATGGTGAATCGCAAAGGGAATGTTGTCCAGCATCAGCTCCATCATTTCGGTGGAATCGGCGGTGTGACCGAAATCCGCCAGCGCCAGCTGCACGCAATGGATGATGGTCGGATAGGTGTTGAACAGGGTGCCGTCAAAATCCCAAATAAAATGCCGGATATTATTCATGGATTGCATAGGAAAACACTCCTTTTACATATAGGATAACAATTGGCTGAATTTACAGATTGTATTCTTTGAAAATATCGTAAACAGCGGAATGGATGGCGGCACATTTTTCCGGATCTAAAGAACGGGAGCAGTAAAATGCGCCGGAAGCGGCGGGCTGAGGCAGCAGCTCCCGATAGCCGGACAGGGTGCAAAAATGAACACAGGCAGCAAGATAGCTGCCGTAGGCGCCGCCATGCTCCCCATCGGTATAGAACAGGTCAATCTCCGGATGCTCGTTCCGGATTTTTTGCCACACCAGACCCACTGGACTGACGGCGGCGTCAAATTCACGGCCGCAGGCAAAATAGGCGTCCGCCATCTCCTGTTGAACCTCGGGGGCAGCCTTACTTGCCCAGGTCATATACAGCACCGGTTTGGCGTGGACCGCATTTAGCATAGGGATGATATCGTTTAGGCCGTCCCGCAGAAGTCCAACGCCCCGGAAGGGGTGGGCGACATCCTGTAAAACGGCGGCGTCATAATTGCCGTACTTGATATTAAAGTGAACCTGGGGCTGGGTGGCATGTTCGGTCAAGCTCATACCGCCTATGGTCAGCATGGTCACATCCACCGTTTCGTGCTTGACCAATCGGTAAAGATCTGCTACCACATGGGGCATATCGTTAAAAAAGGTGTGGCTGTTGCCGATAAATAAAATCTTCATGGGTAAGCTCTCCTTTTCTTCAAATGCAAACGATTATTTTGGTTGGGGTATTTTTTCTATCTGCAGTTTATCACCCCGGAGGAAAAGCTCCAGCCGAATACCCTGCCAGGCAGGGTCGGTAAAAGGATGATCCTCCCGGTAATGTCCGCCGCGGCTTTCGGTACGGGTGTTCATTGCAAGCACCATTGCCTCAGCCGTTATCAGAGCTTGAGCGGTCTCCAACGCCTTGCGCAGCGGGGTACCTGCCCGGGCGTCGGCAATGGGAGAATAGCTTTGTCGCCAGGTGTGGATTTGGCAAAGCAAATCGGAGAGTTCGTCTCCCCGGCGAAGGACATTTGCCTTTAGCCACAGGGCGTTGCCTAATGCTTTGCGCAGGGGCATTGCACGCAAAGGCGGTTCGGAACAGTCCGCTGTTCGGGTGGGTTGCAGTAGGGAAGTTAGCTGTTCGGCTGCCGTCTCGGCTGTGGGGCAGAAGCGATCGGCCTGCTCGGCATAGAGGCAGGCTGCGGCTGCGGACCGGGCGCCGAACACCAGCGCTGCGGCAGTGGCAACGCCCCCGTGTCGGTCGGCACCGTGAATTCCGCCTGCGGCCTCGCCGGCACAGTACAGGCCGGGTACCGAGGTGGCGCCATCCGCATTGATGAGTACGCCGCCGTTGGCACAGTGGGCAAACGGTGCAATCCGGATGGATTGCCGGGTCAGATCTATTCCGTTTTGCAGATATAGGGCGCGGGCAGATGCCATAAACTCGTTGGTGTCAGTGCCGAAAGCGGCGTCAAAACGCAGGCTGCAGCCGGTATCTCCGCCGGAGCGAATACCGCGCAACATGGCAAGATCAAACCAGCGACTGTCATCCGAACAGGTAAAGGGGGCGTGCATGCTGCGCTGCCGCAGGCACTCTTCAACCGACAGTCCCTTCGGCAAAGCATCCTGTAAAAGAGGCCTTCCCTCAGCATCTGTGACACTGTTACAGTGCCACAGGCTGATTTCACAGAACAGCATCTTATACACAGGTTCGGTCAAACCGGGAATAAACTGTAAGAACTCAGTATTGACCAGTCGGGCACCGGCAGAAAGCGCAAGGCTTGCAGCGCTGCCGGTAACATCCGCCGGGTTAAGGTTATGTCTGTACAGACCGCATACACCGCCACAGGCCAGAATGACCGCCGGAGTCTGCAACAGTAACCGGTTGTTTTGACTGTCCAGAGCCACCAGTCCGCAGATACTGCCGTTATGGGTCAGCAGCCGGACAGCATCCGCATTGGTCAGAACCGTCAGGTTGGGGTAATCGGTGAGGTTCTTACTCAAACGGCGGCGTGCTTCGTCCCAGCCGTTCCAGGCGCAGATTGTCCGCTCTCTTGGGGCAAAGCAGGCTGCCCTGCCTTGGATGAAATACGGCTCCAACCCCAGCTCGCTTAAACGGTCTATTTCACGGCGAATCTGGCTGATCTGAACCCGATACAACTCCTCACCTGCCACCCCGGAGCCAGCTTGTACAACCTCCTGCAAAAAGACCTGGGCATCTGCGTCGTTTTCCGGCAGCTGGCAGCCAAGCCCATCCGTAAAGGGGTAAAAACTGGCGCCGGAGCAAAGCTGTCCCCGGGCAAGCAGCAGTACCCGGATGCCGGTGCGGGCAGCGTCTACCGCAGCACGCAGCCCGGCAAGACCGGCCCCGACAACCACCAGGTCATAGCTTTCCCGTTGGATTAAGGACGGTTCGCAGAAAGCCCAAACGGAATCAGATAACCGGTCTGTCAAAGCCCATCTCCTTCAAAAATGTCCGTGCAATAATCATACTGCCGATGCGACCGGGATGAACCCGATCCCACATAATGTAGCAAGGGTGTCGGTATTGCAGATAATCGTCAAATGCCTGCTGCAGATCAATACAGCGTACACCGGCTTCGGCACAGACCTTTTTGCAGATGGCGCGGTAGTTGTCGGTCATGGCACGCATAGCGTCAACAGTGTTGGGCTCAATAAAATAAGGGGTCAAAAAGATCATCTCCTTGACATTGTCCCTGGAAACAGCTATCATTTTCCGCAGATTTTGAGCATATTCCTCCTCCAGGACATGCCAGTTGCGTACACCGGGGGAGTCAAAACGGCGCCAAAGATCGTTTATGCCGATCATGACTACCAGATAGTCCGGGGCAAGATCAATGACATCTTGCTGCCAGCGGGCAATCAGATCACGGCTGCTATTGCCGCTGATGCCGGTGTTGCGAACCTGTAATGCAAGCTCAGGGTAGTAGACATTTAAAAAGGTATCGATCAGATTGACATAACCGTCACCCAAAGAATTGGCCATTCCGGGGATGCCGTTTTCTCCCACCGGGTGGGCACGGCCGGCATCGGTTACGGAATCTCCGGTGAACAGTATCGAGGTATCTTTTTCAAATAGCAGCATGGTAAGATATCATCCTTTCCTGATCAGGTAAACTGCTATAGGGTGGAAATGTCGGTTTCCCTTATTGTAGCACGAAAAGACCGGAAAAAAAAGCCCCGTCATCAAAGAAAAAGCCGTTCCCGGCGAATAACGGCATTCACAGGGAACGGCTTTTCAGAAAACGGAAAAGACTGAACCATCAACCGCCGATCTCTTCTAAGGCAAGGGTGATAGCGCGCAGGTTTTCCAAAGCTGTGGCGGTGGGCAGTTCGCAACCGGGCATATATAGCGCGTTGGGCGCATGGGACGCAGCGGCATCTGCAGCCAGCATGGCGCTTCGGACACCGATGGGGTCAGTTTCGTACACATCGGCAACCGGGTCGATATTGCCGTTTAAAATGACATTTCCTTCAGCCAGAACCAAAGCTTCCGCATAGGGAACAGCGTGATCAATATCAATAATCTTTGCACCGCTCTTCTGGCTGAAGGGCAGTAGACGGCGGGTATCACCGCACATATGCAGACGGCCTGTGATGCCATACTGCGTCATTCGCCCAAATATTTTTTGGTGTTGCGGCAGCATCAGCTCCTCATACAGTGCGGGGGAGAGTAGGCTGGCAACCGGGTCGGCGACATACAGATACTTCGCCCCCACGGCTGCAAGGGCATCAATCAAGTTGCAGCAGGTTTCGGTGGCGACCTCTAACAGATGGCAGCAGGCATCGGGATCATCCAACAGATCCACTAAAAACTCCTGAACGCCGCGGGTGTTGCCGGCAACGGTCGCGGGTCCCACACACAGGGTCATAGGGTATATTTCGGCCTCGTTGGCCAGGGCGTGAACAGTGGCGTCCACCAGATCCTGCAAACGGGGCGTCTCGCTGATTTTCAGCGGCTGCAAACCTGCTGCCTTGGAAATATCGTCAATTGCCGGAGTGGCAACGGTGGGCAATCGGTCGGGGAAATAGTTGATTTTTGCACCAAAGGCCTCGGCCTCCCTTACCAGGTCAGAGGCGATCTGGATAAAATCCAGACCGGCATCCCGGGCACAAGCAATGGCGGCATCTGCCATCGCGATGTGGTTTTTGCAATACTCTTCCACCGTGATGCCGGTGTACTGGGTGACCACACTTCCGACAATGGTTAGGTTGGGTCGCCGATCAACCGGCTGACCGGCACAAAAAGTATCCAGACGGGTACGAGCATTCATAAATGTAAGGTCCTTTCTTTTTTTAGATATCGTTGTGTACAGTATTCATTATATACACTGACAGGAAAAAAGCCTTGCAAATTTTTATGCTGTTTTATAATAATTTTTCTTCTGGGGCAACGGTAAGTGCGGAACGGTTCTTTAGTTGAAGCGTAATGTCATCAAGCGAGAAAACCGTAAAATCCGGTTCCTTCGCCGTAGGCGGCAGACTTTTACCCCGATGATTGTACCAACAGGTGACAAAGCCGCATGCCATAGCGCCGGCAATATCTGCCGAAAAGGAATCACCGATCATCAATACCTGTTCTGGTATGGGCTTGGGGTAAGAAATGCGGTTCAGACATTCTTCAAAAAAAGCTTTGCCCGGCTTGGAAAGCCCCAGCAGCTCGCTGGTAAAAACGTCGGTTAGAAGAGAAAGCATGCCGACCTGCTCCAGCCGCTGCAGCTGCTGTGCGTGAGGGGCATTGGTGGCGGCGTAACAGCGTAGTCCGGCAGCGTTCAAATCGGTTAAAAGCTGTTTTGCCCCCGGCAGCGGGATTGCCGTGCAGTCAATAAAGTGGCGGAATCTTCCCTCAAAGGCGACGCCATCCAGGGAGATTCCAAGCTCGGCAAATACCCGGTTCCAACGGCGGGTAAACAGCTCCTCCTGGGTGAGTTCCCCCTTTTCCAGCTGAAGCCAAAAGTCGGCGTTGATCCGGGAAAAGACCTCAAACATCCGGGGCGAAAAGGAATGCCCTTTTTCAGAAAGTGCAAGCCGCATGGCTTCGGCGGCACAGGCATGAAAATCCAGCAGGGTATCATCCACATCCATAAAAACAGTGGTAATCAACATGTGAGCTCCTTATCCTAATATCAATGGTGATGGGGCATCCGCTCTCTTTGTCTATTCATAACAGAAAACCGGAAAAATGTCCAGTACGAAGGGGAGAAAAACTTGAATTTTTCCTGCAAAAAGCGTAAAATGAAATACCGGAAAACCCCTGTACAAACCGGTACACTACGGTGGGTACGGGGGAATATCGCAACCGGAAGGGAGAAAAAGCTTATGAAGCTTGCCATTATTGTGCTGAATAAGACCGAGTGTCTGGAAGAACTGCTGGAAAGCCTGTACGAAGAGGGTTTACAGGGGGCAACCATTCTGGATAGCCAGGGTATGGCACACACCCTGGAGGATATGGAGGGTGTAGAGTTTTTCATGTCCATTCGCAAATTTCTGAATCCCGGTCATCGGGAGAGCAAAACTATCTTCACAGTGGTAGAGGATGAACGTCTGAAAGACGTCTCCCGTGTTGTCAATCAGGTGACGGGCGGCCTGGATCAGCCCGACACCGGCATTTTATTTGCCGTAGATGTACCTTATACGGAAGGACTTGGCCTAAGCAAATGACACTGAATACCCTTACCTACCTTGCTATCATGATTTTTGCCGGTATGGCAATGGGCCGTCTGGTCAAACAGATTCATCTGCCCAATGTGACCGGCTATCTGCTTGCCGGTCTGCTGATCGGCCCGGTCAGCCAGATGCTGCTGGGAGAGTATGCGATATTGCCTGCCTGTGTGGTAGAGAATATGTCGGTTATCTCGGATGTGGCATTGGGCTTTATTGCCTTTTCCATCGGCAGTGAATTCAAAATAAGTTTCTTTAAGCGGGTTGGGCCTGCCCCCCTGGTGATTGCCGTGCTGGAAAGTCTGTTTGCCGTAGTTTTTGTTGTGGTCGCACTGCTTATAGCGGGCAAACCGCTGGATTTTGCCCTTGCGCTGGGTTCTATTGCGGCGGCCACTGCCCCTGCGGCAACTATTATGGTGATCAAGCAGTACAAGGCAAAGGGCCCTGTGACCGAGACGCTGCTCAGTGTAGTTGCGTTGGATGACGCCACCGCACTGATTTTCTTTTCCATCGCGGTTGCTGCCGCACAGGCCATCAGCGGCGAAGGAATTGCGATCAGCAAGGCGGTACTTGGCCCCCTGTGGGAGATCGGCGGTGCCTTGATAATCGGCTTTTTGCTGGGTATGGCTTTCATCATTCCCCTGCGGTGGTTTAAAAAAGAAGGCAACCGTATGGCACTGATGGTGGGTTTTGTTTTTTTGGCGGTGGGCCTTGCCAGGCTGCTGGAGGTTTCTCAGCTGTTGATGTGTATGTCCATGGGCGCAGCCTTCTGTAATTTTTCCGGCGAGTTTAAAAATATCATGAAGCTGTCGGATGAACTGACACCCCCGATTTTTATGTTATTCTTTGTGCTTTCCGGCGCAGATTTAAAGCTGGAGGTGCTGCCCACCATCGGTGTGGTCGGTGTTCTCTATGTGGTTGTCCGTGTTTTGGGTAAAATGGCAGGCAGTTGGCTGGGCGCAACGGTGTGCAAGGCAGATGGCAATATCCGTAAATGGTTGGGACCGGCGCTTATGCCCCAGGCAGGTGTCGCCATCGGTCTTTCGTTGGCGGTCACGCAGGCACTGCCGGAAATCGGCGGACAGATCCGCGCTGTTATTCTGTGCGGTACCATTATCTATGAGTTGTTCGGACCTGCCGTTGCAAAATTCTCTTTGAAAAAAGCAGGCGAGATCAGCGAAAAAGCGTAACAGAAGTATTTGGGAAATGCAGCCGGGGAGGGGGACTCAGCGGCTGCTTTTTTTAGGCGGACCGGAAAGAGGGGATTGTTTAGTTGCACGGAAAACCGTAAAATCAGCGTGAAATCGGGGCTTTTTTTACGAAATCTGATTCTTGACACGCAGGCATAAATGAGGTATACTGTTACTACATTTGAACGATGGGGGAGTAGCAAACGCGTCTTTGGCGCGCAGCAAGTCAACATCCTGGTCTCTTGCAAGAAGAGCCTGGCTTGCTTCAAATTGCGAGACTCATGTATAACGCAACCGCTATACATAGGCCTCTCTCCTTTTTTACGGAAGCCTGTATGCAACGGTGTGTTGCGGGGCTTCTTTTTTGTTGCCGGACGGTGCGCCGCCTATCTGAGAAAGGGATTGCGAATGAATTGGAATTTTCTGTTTTTTTTGAACAGCGTTTTATTGGGTGTTGGGTTGGCAATGGATGCGTTTTCGGTATCCCTTGCCAACGGGCTGAACGAGCCCTGCATGCGCCGGTCCAGAATGTGTCTGATTGCAGGGACCTTTGGCGTCTTTCAGGCTGTTATGCCGCTGCTGGGCTGGGTGTGTGTGCATACTGTGGTAGAGTATTTCCACTGGTTTGACCGGCTGATCCCCTGGATCGCCCTGGTGTTGCTGGGTTATATCGGCGGTAAGATGCTGAGGGAATCTTTGCACGGACAGGCGGAGGACGCCTGCGCCATCGGCAGCAAACTGACTTTTGGTGCCCTGATGGTGCAGGGGGTGGCGACTTCGATTGACGCTCTTTCCGTGGGCTTTACTATTGCGGAGCACGGCTTTTTACAGGCGTTGGTCTGTGCGCTGATTGTGGCTGTCGTTACCTTTGTGATTTGTATGGGCGGGCTGATTCTGGGCAAAACTGTGGGTACCCATCTTGCAGGACGCGCCGGAATTTTAGGTGGTAGTATCTTGATTATTATCGGTCTGGAAATATTTATTAAGGGCATTTTTCTGTAATTGCTGACGGAATACGGAAAAAAGGAAGGAAAATAAAAAATGGTGAAACCTGTTTTGCTATTTGCGGTCGGACTCTTGTTTTTGATTAAGGGTGGCGACTGGTTTGTGGACGGCGCAGCCGGGCTTGCCCATCGATTTCATGTGCCGGAGCTGCTGATCGGGGCGACAGTGGTATCTATCGGAACCACCCTGCCGGAGGTTATGGTCTCTGCTTCTGCCGCCGTGGGCGGTCACGGCGAAATTGCCTACGGAAACGCCATTGGCTCAGTTATCTGTAACACGGCGCTGATTGCGGCACTGACTGTTGCCATCCGACCGGGTAAGGTGGATAAGGTGGCTCTGCGCAATCCGGTCGCGTTTTTCTTTATTGCGGCTGTCTACTATATGGCAACTGCCTATCTGACCGGCAGCTTTAGCCGAATTACCGGTCTGTGTCTGCTGACAGTGTTTGTACTGTATATGGCCTTGACTGTCCGTGTCGCTGTTGTGGCGGGTGGGAAAGCAGTCTCTGGGTTACAGTCACCAGCCGGCACAGTGGCGGCAGAAGGAAAGGAAAAAGAACAGCTTCCGGTGAAGCATTTGATTCTGTTGGTCATCGGCGCAGCCGCTATTGCGGTGGGCGCCAAGCTGCTGGTGAATAACGGCACCCTGATCGCACAGGCACTGGGCGTACCGGAAAGCGTGATTGCCCTCACCTTTGTGGCACTGGGTACCTCTTTGCCCGAGCTGGTCACTGCGATCACCTCCCTTGCCAGGGGACACGGGGCTCTTTCCCTGGGCAATGTCATCGGAGCCAATCTGTTTAACCTGGTTTTGGTCAGCGGCCTTTCCACCGCGCTATCCCCCTTTACCGTGCCTGCAAGCAAGACGGTGTTTGGCGGGTTAAATTCCTCGCTGGCGGTTGAGATGCCCCTGATGGTATTGGTGATGGTGTTGCTGTGTCTGCCCGCCCTCATCAAGGGCAGACTGTTCCGTTGGCAGGGTATTTTACTGCTGCTTATTTATGCCGCTTTCTGTGTTTACCAGTTTGCAGCCTGACGAAGGTACGATAAGAAAAGGACCGCTGTTCCATATCCCAAAACGGGTGGAGCAGCGGTCCTTTTGGCTATACAAAGTTAGGGAAATAGGTCTTTGGCGGTATCAAGCGTTGCCCTTTTCGCTGCCGAAGTCAATATCCAGCGCCTCATTCCGACCGGTAGAGATGGCAGGCGGATTCAGAATGTAGTCAAACAGCACATCACCGATGATCTCCCGGGCAAACTGAATGGCAAAATCCTCTGCCGGGGTATCCATCAGCTGTACTGCACGGGCAATGGGTTTGGCCTCGCCCTTGTGGTAGGGCGCGTTTTCGTCATGGCGGTAGATACCTAAATACAGACCGAACTCATGTAGGTTGTCTACGGTGGCATGGTGGGTCATCATATCCACGGTTTTCATTTTGCGAGCCTTCAGATAGCTTAGCACATACCCTGCCGCTGCCCACTTTTCGTGCAGGTTGCGCAAGGGACCGTCGCCGCTGTTAAAACCCTGTTCACTGAAAATAATGCGGCGGGGCGCGCCTTTGGACAAAAGCTGCTCCTGGGCAAGGTAGGCTTCCAGCACCTCCATGTTGCGGTAGGTGATTTTGGGCGTGTCAAAGCTGAATTTGGCGTTGCGGTCGTTCCAAAAATCCGGCTGGTCAAAGCTTTCCGGATAGGGGTGGAAGGCTACATGCCAGGGGAAGTTGCCGTCCCGCACACTGTTTTTACCCAGCAGGTCGATACAGTCCTTACCGTGATACAAAAGCAGCGGATTGGGATGAACCTCGTTCCAGTTGTTGGCAAGGGAGATATAGATACGGAAATTGCGGAACTGGCTGGCACTGGCGAGCCAGGCAATGCGCATGGCCTGGGTGTATTCCTCCATGTAATCGTCCACAGGGGTTTCACCGGTGTTGCCCCAGTTCAGTTGCAGGTTGATCTCATTCGAGATGACAATACCACCCACAAAGCCGTACTTACCCTGTTGGCAGGCATACCGCATGCACAGGAAAGAGATAAACGCGGCAAATACCTGCTGCCCCTCTACTGTGGTCATATTGAAGGCACTGATAAACGCGGCGGGGTTTTTGTCATCGTACCGGGGGTGAATGCAGACCTTTAAAAGGTCATCCTGATCCGGTTGGCAACCGAATACCCGGGGAGAATTGAGCACGATCAGAGAGGACAATTCAAACCCGGCGATAGTGCCCTCAATGCTTTCCAAAGCATCCTTAAAGAAATAGTAGGTCTTGCCTTCAAACCGGTAAGGTATGGTATTCGGGTGTTCGTGTAATCCAATGACCTTGGGCAGGTTGACATCCGGTCGGGTCTGTTTGGCGCCCAACGGGCCGGCAATCGCGTGACAGGTGTTTAGGGTCTTGATGGTGTCTGGTTGGGGATAGGGATCATCCAGCGTACCGCTTGTAGGACCAAAATCTGTCACATAGCAGATGCCGGAAACGGGGATGTCCTTTTCCGCCAACAGAAAACGACCGAAAATACGGTCGTGCTCTCCCGCATAGCGGGCGCAGGCAGCTTTTCCATCTGAAAAGGATAACTCCTCCCGGGCATTGACCACCTGTTTGCCGTGAACCAGAGGCGCTTCCTCGGTCAGGGAAAGGGTACCGGTAAACGGAGTGTCCAAAGCAAAAATCAGTCGGTCTTTTTCCGCAGTAATGGCAATCAGTTTCATTCTTCTGTTCTCCTTTTTCCGCAATGGTGATCCCCTTGATGGGGTCGAGACTGTTATAACACGCAAAACAGAAAATGTCCATACAAAAAGACGGGGATATCTAAAAATTAAAGATGCCAACAAAAATGATTCAAGCCGAAACGGATGGAAGGGGTTAGGAAATGGGGTTTGGGTGAACCAAACCCCTTCAAAGTATTGACTTTTTGTCCGTCCGCAATTATAATGAGTAATAATATTTCAGTCGGCGATGATGAAGAGAGTATCCTGCTAAAACAACTGAACAGAGAGCTTTTACAGGGTGAGAGAAAGCGTTGGGATGACAGGGGAAGATGGCTTCGGAGCTTTGCGGATGAATGGAACCGGGGACGGTACCGTTAAGTTCGCAACGGGGGCACCCGTTACCGTGCAGTTTCCCAAAAAATGAACAGACCGGTCAAGGTCTGTGTTTTGCGGGGGACACGAGGGCGTTTTTGTTAAGAAAACGCCGAAACAAGGTGGTACCGCGGATTTGCTTTATCGCAAGACCGCCCTTGGCAGCCAAAGCCGGGGGCAGTCTTTTTTGTTTTTGGCTTTGACGAAAGATGGTAAAAAGACTGTGATGCTTCCTTTGCCAGCCGGACAAAAGAGAACAAACATCCGCCGCAGCCGCGGCGAAGAAAGAGGAGGGTTCCTTTATGGAAAAGAAACCGTTTTTTATCACGACCCCGATTTATTACCCCAGTGACAATCTGCATATCGGTCACAGCTACACCACCGTTGCCTGCGACGCTTTGGCACGCTACAAACGGCTGCAGGGCTATGAGGTCATGTTCCTGACCGGTACCGATGAGCACGGCCAAAAAATTCAGGACAAGGCTGCAGCCAGGGGTGTGACCCCCAAGCAGTATGTGGATAATATCGTGGCAGGTGTCAAAGAGTTGTGGAAGCTGATGAATATCAGCTATGACCGCTTTATCCGTACGACGGATGACTACCATGTCCAAAGCGTACAGAAGATTTTCCGTACCCTGTACGAAAAAGGAGATATTTACAAGGGCGAATATGTGGGTCATTACTGCAAGCCCTGCGAAAGCTTCTGGACCGACAGTCAGCTGGTGGATGGCAAATGCCCGGATTGCGGCCGTGAGGTTTACGACGCCCATGAGGAGGCCTATTTCTTCCGTACCAGCAAGTACGCGGAACGTCTGCTGAAACTGTATGAGGATCAGCCGGAATTTATCCAGCCCGAAACCCGTAAAAATGAGATGATCTCGTTTATCAAGCAGGGTCTGCAGGATACCTGTGTTTCCCGTACCACCGTGCCCTGGGGCATTCCGGTAGATTTTGACCCCAACCACACGGTGTACGTGTGGGTCGATGCCCTGCCTAACTACATTACCGCATTGGGCTACGGCAACGACACCTATCACGATTTTGAAAAGTTTTGGCCTGCAGACTTGCACATGGTGGGTAAGGAGATCCTACGTTTCCACACCATTCTGTGGCCTGCCATGCTGATGGCACTGGAGCTGCCCCTGCCGGACCGGGTGTTTGGCCATGGCTGGCTGCTGTTGAACGGCGGCAAAATGAGCAAGAGCCTGGGTAACGTGGTAGATCCGGTCGTGCTGTGCAAGCGGTACGGCGTAGACGCCATCCGCTATTTCCTGCTGCGGGAGGTTCCCTTTGGCAATGACGGCGTTTTCAGCAACGAATCCCTGATCAACCGGATCAACATCGATTTGGCGAACGACCTGGGCAATCTGCTTTCCCGCAGCGTTGCCATGGTGGAAAAATATTTCGGCGGCACCCTGCCGGTCGAGCGTCAGAACGGCGAGTTTGACGATGAACTGAAGACAATGTGTGAGGCTATGCCGGCGGCGGTGACTTCCTGTATGGATAAGCTGCTTTGCCCGCAGGCATTGCAGGAGATCTTCAAGGTGATTCAGCGCGCCAATAAGTATATTGATGAGACGATGCCCTGGGTGTTGGCAAAGGATGAGGCAAACCGCGCCCGTCTGGCAACCGTGTTGTACAATCTGTTAGAGACCCTGCGTTGCTGCACCGTGCTGCTGGGCGCTTTCCTGCCCGAGACGGCCCCCCGTATCTTTGAGCAGCTGGGTATTGCCGAGGGCAATGAGGAGATCAAGAGCTTTGATTCCGCAGCACAATTCGGTTTGCTGCCTGCTGACGTGACCGTCAAAAAGGGGGAGGCACTGTTCCCCCGTATCGACTTGGCCAAGGAGCTGGCTGAGCTGGAAGCCGAGCGTGCGGCAAAGGCTGCTGCAGCCGAAGCCGCCGAGCCAAAAGAGCAAAAGCCTGCCGAAGAGAAAAAACCGGAGAGTGATTCTGAGATAGCACAGCATCTGCCCACCATCACCATTGATGATTTTGGCAAGGTGGAGCTTCGGGTTGCCAGGGTGCTGACCTGTGAGGCTGTGCCCGAGAGCAAAAAGCTGCTGAAGTTTACCCTGTTTGACGGCGAGCGGGAGCGTTTGATTCTGTCCGGCATTGCCAGGTGGTACACACCGGACCAGCTGATCGGTAAAAATGTTGTCATTGTCGCCAACCTGGCGCCCCGTCCCATGCTGAAGGGCAAGTATGTCAGCGAGGGCATGATCGTATCCGCCGAGGATGACGAGGGCAATGTAACGGTTACCCAGTTCCCGGACAGTGTCAAGCCGGGCAGTTTGCTGGGCTGATAAGCAGCTGAGAGCTTTTTATCACGGTATGCGACGGAGCCGGACTGGATCAGCCCGGCTCCGTTTTTGATACCGAAAGAAGGGAGGACCGGAAGGTGCATAAAATATTTGATAGCCATGGGCACTATACCGATGAAAAGTTTGCGGAGGACGGATTGGCTTTGTTGGATCGTTTATTCGACGGGCCGGTGGGAGCTATTTTAAACTGTTCTGTCACCTATCAGGATGCATGCAATGCGCTAAAGCTTGCCCGGCGGTATCCGGGTATGTATGTTGCAGCGGGTATCCATCCGGAAAACGTGGAGGAAAGCACCCCGGAGGATCTTGAAAAACTGCGAACCATGTGGGCAGACCCCAAGGTGGTTGCGGTGGGAGAGATTGGTTTGGACTATCACTGGGATACCCCCAGAGATCAGCAGCTGTTTTATTTTGAGCGGCAGCTGCAGATTGCAGGCGAACTGGATATGCCGGTGGTGATACATGACCGGGAGGCCCACGGAGACACCTGGGAGCTATTAAAAAAATATAGGCCGAGGGGTGTGGTACACTGCTTTTCGGGCAGCGTGCAGATGGCACAGGATATTCTGGGGCTGGGTATGTATATTGGCTTTACCGGGGTGGTGACCTTTTCCAATGCGCGCCGTCCGCTGGAGGCTGCGGCGGCAGTCCCCCGGGACAGACTTCTGTTGGAGACGGATTGCCCCTATATGGCGCCGGTGCCCTGTCGGGGTCAGCGGTGTGACAGTGGTATGATCAGCTATACTGCGGCGCCCCTTGCGACACAAAAAGGGGTCAGCGTACCGGAGCTGATTGATATCTGTGCGGAAAATGCGGCAAGGCTTTTTGGAATAAAGCTATAATATGTTTTGACAGGATACCCACGGTTCCGGAGCAGCTGTACAGTTTGGCACAACATTTTGAAAGGTAAATGAGATGAAAAAAAGCAATGAAAAGCTGCGGCAGCTTTGTCAGGGCGCACTGTTTTGCGCCTTGACGGCGGTCTGCAGTCAACTGGTTATACCCATCGGGCCGGTACCGGTCTCACTGTCATTGGCGGCAGTGTTTTTATGCGGACTGCTGCTGCCGGTGCGTACGGCGGTGATTGCCCAGTGCTGCTATTTGGCATTGGGTGCGGTCGGTCTGCCTGTCTTTGCCGGTTTCGGTGCAGGTCCTGCCAGGCTGGCGGGTCCTACCGGCGGCTTTCTGGTCAGCTATCCGTTGATAGTGCTGTTGATTGCGCTGACACGCAAAAAACTGGGGGACGGGATCGCAGTGACGGTGCTTTCCATGGTGATGTCACTGGTCGTCTGTTATCTGCTTGGTACCGTGTGGCTGTGCTTTTTCATGCAGGTGGACGCAGCGCAGGGGCTAAAGGTTGCGGTGCTGCCGTTTTTACCCTTTGATGCGGCTAAGATCATATTTTGCATCCTGTTGGCAAAGCCGCTGCGTCGGGCGTTGCGGCAGCAAAAAGCCAAAGGGTAAACCGGGTTTTCGTTGCAAAGCCGGGACCGGTGTGGTATGATAGGCACAAGACAACCGTTCAGAAAAGGGAAAGGAAGCAGAATCATGAAATTTTGTATTGATATTAAGCCGGAGGAGATGTTGAGCCGGCCGGATGAATTTTTGGAGACCTGGAAGAAAAGCGGCATTGACAGTGTACAGCTTTATGTTGCCGGTCAGAACAGACGGTCGGATATCGGCAAGACCGCTCAGGCACGCGAGCTGCTGTTGGAGGCCGGTTTTGAGCCCGCTTTGGTGGCGGTGCCCGTCGGACATCCTGCGGACATCACCTGTCCCGGAGACGATCATTTTCTCACCCCGGGTTGGCGCATCCGTACCGGCCGGGACGGCAAGCCGGAATACAATAGTGCCGAGCTGACCGATCGGATGATTCAGGATGTTCTGCAGTATTCTGCTGACTATGCGGCGCTGGGCTTTGATACCTTTTTTATGGATGATGACCTGCGCAGCGGCAACCTTTCCCCCAAGGTGGGCGGCTGCTTTTGTGACGAATGCATTGCCGGGTTCTCTGCCGAAATGGGCAAAGCCTTTACCCGGGAAAGCCTGCTGACCGCTGACACCCGGATTTTGGAGCGTTGGTGCGTTTATCAGTCTCGCCGTGTGACAAAACTGATGCAGGGTCTGGGTAAAATACTGCCCAAGCCCGGTATTATGATCATGAATAGCGGCGATGAACGCCACGGCATTGCGGTACATGAGCTTTCCAAAATTCCTTCTATTCAGGTGCGTATCGGAGAGGAGCATTTCTTTGATGAGTTTGCACGCAGCCTGACCGGTCGGCTTGAAAATTTTGCTGCGGTCACCGGTCAGCTGATTCGCTTGGGCAATCAGGTGGAAACCTATTCCGAGACTACCGTGCTGAACACCACTGCCTTCGGCTACACCCCCACCACACCGGAGCATACCCTTTCCAAGGCGTACCTGGCTTTGACTGCCGGTGTAAAAAATATCGAATGGATGTGTCATAAGCATTTTGATATGATGGCGAAAAGCTATGCCGCGCTGCGGGAATATCAGGCGGAAAGCAGCGGAGAGCGTGCCTATCCGGTTCATGTGGCCCGTGACAGCTTTGCTGCCGGTACCGATTACTACCCCGACCTGACCGCAGCCGGTTTGGGACTGCCCGCTGCACCTGTATTTGCGCCGGAGGCGACTGGCGGTCAGCTATTGGTACTGCCCCGGCAGCTGGCTCAGCAGCCTGCCTGGAAAGCGGCGGCCGAAAAATACCAAAAGGTGGTCGCGCCGGAGGAGCTGGAAAAGGCTGTCAGGGATTCGGATATTCCCCACAGTGAAAACGGGCAGCCGCTCTGCCTCTCCTGGATACCCGGACGCAGCCGCGTGGCGGTTTACAACCCGCTGGAGGCGCGGCAGACCGTCTCTGTCGGAGGCAAGACCCTGCAGCTCGCAGGCGGTGCTGCCGGGGTAATCACATTCTGAACAGCATAATTTTAAAAAAGTATTGATATTTGTGCAGAGCCGTGCTATACTGTATACAGTGAGAATATGTAAATGAGGGAGAGTGAGCCGAAAGGCTCGCTCTCCTGTCTTTGTGGGGGAAATTTTTCCTGCCGCAAAAGAGAGGAGGAAAGAAATCCTATGGCAACCAAAGGCAATACCGTCAAACAGGTTGAGGAGCTGGTTACACCGGTGCTGCAGCAGTTAGGCTTTTCCGTGTGGGATGTCCGCTTTGAAAAAGAAGGTCCCAACTGGTATTTGCGCGTACTGATAGACCGCGCCGACGGGGAGGTTATGGATACCGACGCCTGCGAAAAAGCGTCCCGAGCCATTGACCCCATCATTGACGAGGCGGATCCGATTGACCAAAGTTATTTTCTGGAGGTTGGCTCGCCCGGTTTGGGCAGACGGCTGACCCGTCCGGAGCATTATACCGCCTGTGAGGGGCAGCAGGTGAGCGCCCGGTTTATTCACACCAAGGACGACACCCGGGAAATCTCCGGCACGCTGCTGCGCGGCGAAGAGGGCTGGTGTATCCGCACCGAAACCGGAGACCGACTGCTGCAGGAAGGAAATCTGGCATTTATCAAGCTGGATGATGACCTGGATCTGTAAGCGGAAACGGGCAGAATGCCCGGTGCGCAGGTTGTTTCAGGTATTGGCAGATATTCATTGAAATATATAGCGCGGGCGGTACTGAATGCCGCCCCATCAAGGGAGGAAACTGGAAAATGGCATCCAAAGTAAAAATGCCGGAGGAAAACTTTTTTGACGCGTTGGAGATGCTCTCCCGGGAGAGAAATATCCCCACCGAGGACCTGCTGGCAAAAATTGCAAAGGCAATGGAAAGCGCAGTAAAGAAAGATTACGATGTGGATGATGACCATATCAGCGTTGTGGCAGATACCAAGGCGCGTCGGTTCAGCGTGACCATTCAAAAAGAGGTGGTCGAGGCCTATCCTGAGGCTGACGACGAAGCCTTGTATCCGGAGCCTGATCTGCGCCATCTGATTTTGCTGGAGGACGCCCGCAAAATTCAGAAAAATATTAAGGTCGGCGATGTAATCTCTATTCCGCTGCAGACCAAGGAATTTGGCCGTATTGCGGCGCAGACCGCAAAGCATGTCATCCGTCAGGGCCTGCGGGAGGCAGAGCGCAACCAGATCCTAACCGAGATGCAGAGCAAATCCCATGAGATTCTGTCTGCTATTGTCAACTCGGTAGACGCCAACAAGGTCACCTTAAGCATTGGCCGTACCGAGGCTATGCTGCCTGTCAGTGAGCAGGTGCCCGGTGAGGTTTTGTTTGAAGGTCAGCGTATCAAGGTCTATGTTGTGGATGTGCTGCCCGGCGACCGCGGTCCCAAGGTGATGCTCAGCCGTACTCATCCGGGGCTGGTCAAGCGTATTTTCGAGATGGAGGTTCCCGAGATCTTTGACGGCACTGTGGAGATCAAGGCGGTCAGCCGTGAGGCAGGTCAGCGCACCAAGCTGGCTGTCTGGAGCAAGAATCCCGATGTGGATCCCGTTGGCGCGTGTATCGGCCCCAAGGGCACCCGTGTTGCCCATATTGTGGATGAACTGAACGGTGAGAAGATTGATATTATCCGTTACAGCGAGGATCCGTGTGAATTTATCAGCGCTGCTCTTTCCCCTGCCAATGTGGTCAAGGTGGAAATTATCGACGCTGAAAAGAAAAACGCCCGCGCCACCGTGCCCGACCATCAGCTGTCCCTTGCCATCGGCAACAAGGGCCAGAACGCCCGTCTGACCGCTCGTCTGACCGGCTACAACATCGACATTCATCCGGAGAGCGGCTATTACGGCGAGGAGACCGAGCAGGCAGAAGAAAACTGATTCTGCCCGGATAAGAAAGGAACGATCAAGGTATGGCAGTCAAGAAAATACCCATGCGCAAATGTCTGGGCTGTATGGAGGGTCACCCTAAAAAAGAGCTGGTACGGGTAGTGCGCTCTGCCCAGGGCGAGGTCAGCGTGGATGCGACCGGCAAAAAGAACGGCCGCGGCGCGTATTTATGCCCTAGCCGGGACTGTCTGCAAAAGGCGCGCAAGGCACGCAGATTAGAGCGCGCGCTGGAATGCGTTATTTCTGACGAGGTATATTCCCTCTTAGAGGCAACCATAGAGGAAAGGATGCCGGAACAAGATGCAGACTGATAAAATATTGGGTTCTTTGGGACTTGCCCGCCGTGCAGGAAAGCTGGTACTGGGGTTTGACGCGGTGAAGGAAGCCGTGATTCTATGCGAGGCAGAGCTGGTGCTGATAGCACAGGATACCTCCCAGGGAAATACCCGCCGCATTACCGCTCTATGCGAAGAACTGGAATGTCCGGTACTGACCCTGCCACACACTCAGGAACAGCTGGCACAGATGTTCAACCGGAATACCGGTGTGTTGGCTTTGACTGATCCGAACCTGGCGGCGCTTTGCCGTAAAAACCTGCAATAATCTGCCTATTTCCCAAGAAAGGAATGGTATTTGATATGGGATTATCTACAAAATATAAGCTGGGTGACCTGGCGAAGGACCTGAAAATCGGCAATAAGGAACTGATTGAGCTGTTGTCCGAACCGGAAGCAACCCCTAAAAAACCGACCACTGTATTAACAGATGAAGAAATCGACCGGGTGTTTGAGCATGTGACCAAGACCCGTTCGCTGGAGAACTTTAACGAATATTTTGCCTCCGCAAATGAGAAAAAAACGGAAGAAGAAGCCAAGCCCGCTGCGCAAAGCAAGCCGGAGACTGCCCAAAAACCGGCAGAGGAAAAGAAGGCGGTTGCAGCGAAGAAGCCCGAGCCGGAGAAAAAACCGGTAGAGAAAAAGCCGGTTTCTGCTCCGGAAAAGAAGCCGGAGACCAAAAAATCAGAGCCGGAAAAGAAGCCGATGCCCGAAAAGAAGCCGGTTTCCAACGAGCCGCTGAAGCGTGCGGACGGTAGTGTTGTTGAAATGAATACCCGCGCCAAGACCGAGAAAAAGCCGGAGACCGCGCCGGTAGCACACCGTGAGGTGGTTACCCGTACGGTGGATACCCGCACCTCGGATATTAACCTGGATAAGTTCAATGAGAAGTACGACGAGATTGCCGCTGCCCGTAACCAGGCTGCCGGTCGCAAAAATGACAGCCGCGGCGGCAAGCAGAAGCTGAACAAAAACAACAATAAATTTGCCGGCAAGCAGCAGGGCGGTTTCGGGAAACACCGCGAGACCGAGGCGGAGCGTCTGCAGCGTATACAGTTGGAAAAGGCCCGCAAGGCACAGCTGAAGGTGCAGATTCCCGATGAGATTACCGTAGGCGAGCTGGCACAGCGGTTGAAGGTGACTGCCAGCCAGGTCGTCTCCAAGCTGATGGCACTGGGGGTAATGGCGGGTATCTCTGAAACCATCGATTTCGACACCGCCTCCCTGGTTGCGGAAGAGCTGGGTGCAAAGGTGGAAAAAGAGGTCCATGTCACCATTGAGGAGCGTCTGTTTACTCAGGAAATTGAGGACAGCGCCGATAATATGGAGGTTCGTCCCCCTGTTGTTGTGGTCATGGGTCACGTTGATCACGGTAAAACCAGTGTACTGGATGCCATCCGCAAGACCAATGTTACCAAGGGCGAGGCCGGTGGCATTACCCAGCATATCGGTGCCTATCAAGTGGAAAAATCCGGTAAGGTTATCACCTTCCTGGATACCCCCGGACACGAGGCTTTTACTGCCATGCGTGCCCGTGGTGCAAATATGACTGATATCGCCGTTTTGGTGGTTGCTGCCGATGACGGTATCATGCCCCAGACAGTCGAGAGTATTAACCATGCAAAGGCGGCAGGTGTTTCCATTATTGTTGCCATCAATAAGATGGATAAGCCCACTGCAAACCCGGAGCAGGTAAAAGAGCAGCTGACCAAGTATGAGCTGGTCCCCGAGGAGTGGGGCGGCGATGTTATCTGTGTCCCGGTATCCGCATTGACCGGTATGGGTATTGAGGATCTGTTGGAGATGATCAATCTGACCGCTGAGGTCAAGGAGCTGAAGGCTAATCCGCAGCGTCGCGCAAAGGGTACCGTTATTGAGGCCCGTCTGGATAAGGGTCGCGGCCCGGTTGCTACCGTACTGGTACAGAACGGCACCCTGAATCAGGGAGATATCATCATCGCAGGCACTGCTGTCGGTCGTGTGCGTGTTATGACCAACGACAAGGGCAGAACCATCAAGACCGCCGGTCCCTCTACCCCCGTAGAGATTACCGGCCTGACCGAGGTACCCCAGGGCGGCGATACCTTTGATGTGGTCGAGGATGAAAAGCTGGCCCGTGAGCTGGCCGAGCAGCGCCTTGCTTCCGCAAAAGAAGAGCAGTTCCGCCATTATCAGAAGGTCACACTGGATAACCTGTTCAGTCAGATTGCCCAGGGTGAGGTCAAAGAGCTGCCCATTGTGGTCAAGGCGGACGTGCAGGGTTCGGCAGAGGCTGTGAAGCAGAGCCTGGAAAAGCTGAGCAATGAAGAGGTCCGTGTGAGCGTAATCCACGCGGGTGTCGGCGCTATCAGCAAGAGTGACGTCACGCTGGCAAGCGCTTCTCACGCCATCATTATCGGCTTTAATGTGCGTCCCGATGATGTCGCCAAGGCAGAGGCTGCCGAGGCTGAGGTGGAAATGCGGATGTACCGCGTGATTTACGACGCCATCAATGACATCAAGGATGCTATGAAGGGCATGCTGGCACCCAAGGTGCGTGAGGTCGAGCTGGGTCAGGCAGAGGTTCGTCAGGTCTACCGCATCAGCAATGCCGGTACCATTGCCGGCTGCTATGTCAAGGAAGGTAAGATTTTGCGTTCCGCAAAGATCCGTCTGGTGCGTGACGGCATTGTTATCACGGAGGATGAGATCGCCAGTCTGCGCCGCTTTAAGGATGATGTCAAGGATGTCGCAACCGGCTACGAGTGCGGTATCGGTCTGGAGAAGTTCTCCGACATCAAGGAAGGCGATATCTTTGAGGCGTTTATGATGGAGGAATACCGCGATTGATTTGCGGGAAAGATAGGTTGGGCAGGATGAAAATCCTGCCCGGCTATCCGCTTCAAATAAAAGAATATCAGTTTACAGCAGAAAGGAGTACTGCCATGGGCAGAAATGCAAAAGCAGGTCGTATGAACGAGGATATCCGCCGTGCGCTGGTTACCATTATCGGCGAGATGAAGGACCCCCGCCTGTCCGACGGTATTCTCAGCATTATGCGCGTAGAGGTCGCACCTGACCTTTCCAGCGCAAAGGTTTATGTCAGTATGATGGGGAAAGAGCCCACGGCCTGCGCCGATGCGGTAAAGGTTTTACGCCGTGCCGCCGGACATGTTCGCAGCGAACTGGGCAGCCGGATGCATATCCGCCGTTCCCCGGAGCTATTCTTTGTAGAAGATGACGGCGCAGCCTATGCCGCGCATATCAACGAGCTGCTCAAGGGTTTAAACGAGGAATAAGACGCAGCAGATTTCAATTTATAGCCGACCTCTGTTTATCATGGCATAAAAATGTCGGCGTAGTGCCTCTACCCGGAGGCGTCTAAAGAAAGGTAAAAAAGCATATCTTATGAATACAGAAATGCTGACTTTGCAGCAGGCGGCTGACCGTCTGCTGCAAATGGACCGTATTTTATTATTGTGCCATAAAAATCCGGACGGAGATACCGTCGGCAGCGCCTGCGCATTGTGCCATGCGCTGTGCAAGCTGGGCAAACAGGCTGCAATTGCCTGTAATGATGAGATACCTGCCCGGTACAGCTATATGCAGATCCCGTTGTATCAGGAACAGTTTGAGCCGGCAGCCGTAGTGGCGGTGGATGTCGCCGGTATGCAGCTGTTTGGCAGCAAAACGGTGGATTGGGCCAAGCGGTGCGATCTGTGTATCGACCACCACGCCAGCCACAGTTATTATGCAGACGGTTTGGTGCTGGATCCCACGGCGGCAGCCTGCGCGGAAATTGTTCTGCGTTTGATTGAGGCGTTGGATGTGGAGCTGACACCCCTGATGGCGGACTGCCTTTATACCGGTGTGGCCACGGATACCGGCTGTTTTAAGTTTGCCAATGTCACACCGGAAACGCATATGGCCGCGGCAAAGCTGATGCAGCTGGGCGCGGATTTTCGCAAGCTGAACGCCCTGCTGTTTGAGAGTAAAAGTCGCAGTCAGCTTGCTGTTGAGGCAATGGTACTGAAAAACATGGAATATCATTTCGGCGGTCGGTGTGCCATTACCTCCCTGACATTGGAGGAGATTGCCGCCTGCCACGCACAGCCTGTGGATCTGGAAAGTGTCACGGGCATTGCCCGCGCTATTGAGGGCGTTCAGGTGGGAATCACCATGCGTCAGCAGCCGACCGGCAGCTATAAGATCAGTGTTCGCAGCGGGTTAGAGGTGGACGCGGCTGCCATCGCTACGGCGTTCGGCGGCGGCGGTCACCACGGTGCCGCAGGGTGTGAGGTGTTTGGTTCGCTGGAAAATGCCAAGCAGGCGCTGATCAGTGAGGTGATTCATCATCTGCCGGATGGCGGCGAGGATGATTATATTGCCCCGATGCCGGAGATCACCGATTTGTTTCATCCGGAAATTGTGGCGTCTATGCAGGTAGAGGCTGCAGAGAAAGCCGACGATACACAGAAACAGGAATAATACAATGAACGGCATACTCATAGTAGATAAACCCTCCGAATGGACCAGTTTTGACGTTATTGCCAAGCTTCGCGGGGTGCTGGGTACCAGAAAAATCGGTCATAGCGGAACGCTTGACCCCATGGCAACCGGCGTACTGCCGGTTTTTGTAGGGCCTGCTGCCCGGGCGGTGGATTTGCAGACGGACCACACCAAAGAATACATTGCAGGTGTGCAGTTTGGCCTGGCCACCGATACCGGTGACATCACCGGGACAGTCCGGGAAAGACAGGACACCGTAGTTACCTGCGAGCAGCTGCAACAGGTTTTGCCTCGCTTTTTGGGGCAGCAGCAACAACTGCCGCCGATGTACTCTGCAATCAAACAGAACGGTCAGCCCCTGTATCGGTTGGCGCGGCAGGGAATTACAGTTGATCGCACGCCCCGCGCCATTACAGTGCATGAGCTGGAGATGGTTTCTCAACAGGAAGAAAATAAATTTGTTTTGCGTATTTTATGCAGTAAGGGCAGTTATGTCCGGGTTTTGCTGGAGGATATCGGAAAGGCACTGGGGTGTCCTGCTGTCATGTACAGTCTTCGCCGTACCCGCGCAGGGCGGTATACTCTGCAAAATGCTTTTACACTGCAACAAATTGTGCAGGCAAAGGAGCAGGGAAAGTTGGAAAGTCTGTTGATCGGTGTGGATACGGTTTTTGACACACTGCCTGCAATAACTGTGAATGACAGGCTGGAGCAAAAACTGAAAAACGGCTGTGCCGCCGCCTTCTGCCATCCGGACGGCAGGGTCAGGGTTTACACACAGCAGAAAATGTATTTGGGAATTGCCCGGGTGACGGACAATTCCCTGCAGGTAGAAAAACTGTTTATCGAAAGGTAACTTAACGGTTAAAGACTGCATAAAGCATAAGAGGGCAAAAGAGGAAAGCATGATGTCGGGCACAAGTATAGCACTGGGATATTTTGACGGCGTGCACCTGGGTCATCGCAGTATATTGAAGCAGACGGTTGACATTGCGAAGGGCGCCGGGCTGCAGTCTGCTGCATTTACCTTTTATTTCGATACGCACCGTACCAAAGCGCCGGATATTTTGACGCTCACCGAGCGCAAGCGCCGAATATTGCAGCAGGGGGTCGCGCAGATATTCTGTCCTTCCTTTGCAGAGATATCCTCCCTGAGCCCGCAGCAGTTTGTCCGGGAATTTTTGGCAGGACAGTGTAAGGCAAAAGCGGTGTGCTGTGGGGAAAATTTTCGGTTCGGTGCAGGCGGCGCGGGTGATGTACATATGTTGCAGTGCTTTTGTGACGAACTGGGCATTCAAAGCTATGTTTTGCCGTTATGCCGGCAGGACGGTTTGTCGGTCAGCGCGACCCGAATCCGCAGTCTGATTGGTGCAGGGGAGATTCAACAGGCAAATACCCTGTTGGGACAACCGTATGTGGTGGATCTGCCAGTGCAGCATGGAAAACAGCTTGGCAGCAGCATCGGTTTTCCCACGGTGAACCAGATTTATCCGGATACCATGCAACAGCCTGCACAGGGGGTGTGGCGTACCGCAGTACAGATAGATGGCGTGTGGTATCCTGCAGCTACAGGGATCGGCAGCAGGCCGACGGTCAATCAGAATGCAATATCGGTCACCTGCGAAAGCTTTATCTGCAACTGGCAGGGCTACGCCTACGGGACCAGTCCGAGGGTCGCTTTTTTGGAGTATCTCTGGCCGGTAAGACGGTATGACAGTTTACAGGAGCTGCAGCAGTGTATCGGGCAGGCCGCGCAGTTAAGCTGTCAGCGGTTTGATCCTACCATATTGCAGTAAAAAGCAGCAAAAATGGCGCAAAAATCACCAAATCAGTGTCTGAAAAGTCTTTACATTTATACAAAACTATGTTATACTATCAAATGCTGTACCTATCTTCTCAGCTGCGGGGAAAAGCCCTAAATGGGAGCTTCACCTGCCCGTTGCCGGGGTTTAGGCGAATCAGCAAAAATAGATATATGAGGTGAACAAGATGGAAAGCAAACAGGAAATCATCGCTAAGTACGCACTGAAAGAGGGCGACACCGGTTCTCCCGAGGTTCAGGTCGCACTGCTGACTGCCCGTATCAACCATTTGAACGAGCATCTGCAGAAGAACACCCAGGATCATCACAGCCGCCGTGGTCTGTTGAAGATGGTCGGTAAGCGCCGTAACCTGCTGGCATACCTGCAGGAGAAGGACATCGAGCGTTACCGTAAGCTGATCGCTGAGTTGGGTCTGCGTAAGTAAGCATAATGATCGGTCAAGGCAGACGGCTGGAAAAGCCGCCTGCCTTGCCTGCGTTTTCCCCCTTTTTCCAGTGAAGCAGGGCAGGCGGATTTTTAGCAGTGAATCGAATCTTTCTGAAGAAAAAACAGATCAGAAAGGCTGGATTTATTGCTAAAACCGCCCCCTTAATTTAAGTTTTATCAAGGAGGCTGAACAATTATGGCAGATTTTAGTTCCCGCAAAGAGACCTTTGAAAAGTTCCGTACCTTTGAGACGGAGCTGGCAGGCCGCAAGTTGGTTGTCGAGACCGGCAAAATGTGCGCGCTTTCCAACGGCAGCTGTTTGGTGCGCTATGGAGAGACCGCAGTGTTATGCAATGTCACTATGGCCGACAAACCCCGTGAGGGCGTTGATTTCTTCCCCTTAAGTGTCGATTTTGAGGAAAAACTGTACGCGGTGGGCCGCATTCCCGGCTCCTTTATGCGTCGTGAGGGCCGCCCCGGCGAGAAGGCTATCCTGACCAGCCGTGTGGTTGACCGCCCCATCCGTCCCTTGTTCCCCAAGACCATGCGTAACGATGTTGCCGTGGTTATGACCGTTATGAGTGTGGATCCCGACTGCAGCCCGGAAATCACCGGAATGATCGGTACCTCCATTGCCCTGTCTATCTCCGATATCCCCTGGAACGGCCCCATCGGCGGTGTTGTCATGGGTCTGGTGGACGGTGAGCTGGTGGTAAACCCCACCGCTGCCCAGCGTGAAAAGACCGATCTGACCCTGACCGTTGCCGCCACCATGGAAAAGATTGTAATGATTGAAGCCGGCGCCAACGAGGTGGACAACAAGACCATGCTGGATGCTATCAAGCAGGGTCATGTGGCCATCAAGGAATTGATCGGCTTTATTCAGGGCATTGTCGCCCAGATCGGCAAGCCCAAGAAGGAGTTTGTTGAGGTCGATTTGGATCACGACATCTTCGAGGCAGTCAAGGCGGCTCATTTGGATGAGTTCAAGGCCGCCATGGATACCGATGACAAGAATGTGCGTGACGCCGCTCTGCTGCCCATCCGCGAAAAGCTGGCAGAAGAGTATCCCGATATGAATGATGCTGACATCGAGCTGATTATGTATAAGATGCAAAAGTTCGTTGTCCGCCGTTGGCTGTTGGATGAAGGCAAGCGTGTGGATGGCCGTGGCATCAATGAGATCCGCCCTCTGGCCGCCGAAGTCGGCGTGTTGCCCCGCACCCACGGCAGCGGTATGTTCACCCGCGGTCAGACCCAGGTGCTGACGGTTGCCACCCTTTCCAACGGCCGTGACGCCCAGATTCTGGACGGCATTGACGAGGAAGAGACCAAGCGGTATATGCATCACTACAACTTCCCGCCCTACTCGGTAGGCGAGGCACGTGCTCCCCGTTCTCCCGGCCGCCGTGAAATCGGTCACGGCGCATTGGCTGAGCGCGCATTGGTTCCTGTTCTGCCCAGCGAGGAAGAGTTCCCCTACACCATTCGTTTGGTGTCCGAGGTGTTGTCCTCCAACGGTTCTACATCTCAGGGCTCTATCTGCGGTTCCACGTTGGCACTAATGGATGCAGGTGTACCCATTAAGGCCCCCGTTGCCGGTATCTCCTGCGGTCTGATCACCGAGGGCGATCGCTGGATGACCATGGTGGACATTCAGGGTGTGGAGGATTTCCACGGCGATATGGACTTTAAGGTAGGCGGTACCAAGAAAGGTATCACCGCTATCCAGATGGATATCAAGATCGACGGTCTGACCTACGAGATTATTGAGGAAGCCTTTGAAAAGTGCTACAAGGCACGGTGCTACATTCTGGATGAGATTATGCTGAAGGCCATTGCTGCTCCGCGCAGCGAGCTGAGCAAGTACGCTCCCAAGATGCAGACCCTGCGGATCCCCGTCGATAAGATCAGCGAGGTCATCGGTAAGGGCGGTAAAACCATTCAGAAGATCTGCGCTGATTGCAACGCCAAGATCGATATCGAAGAGGACGGTCGTATTTTCCTGTGCGCGATTAACAAGGACGACCTGGACCGTGCAGTATATATCATCCGCACCATCGTAGAGGATCCCGAGGTGGGCGCGATCTACAAGGGCCGTGTTACCCGTCTGATGAACTTTGGCGCCTTTGTTGAAATTGCTCCCGGCAAAGAAGGTTTGGCTCACATCTCTCGTTTGGACAAGTCCCGTGTGGAGAAGGTGGAGGATGTGGTTGCTGTGGGTGACGAGGTTATGGTTAAGGTTATCGAGATTGACGGTCAGGGCCGTATCAACCTGAGCCGTAAGGATGCACTGGCCGACATTGAGGCCGCTGCAGCTCGCAAGGCAGCCGCTCAGCAGTAATAATATTCTTTGAAACAATTTCCGTACGCCACAGTTTGATTTTGGCAAAAGGAATGAATAAGAAGAAAGATTCGCGCAGCTTTGGCAACAGGGCTTGCGCGATTCTTTTTTTGTGCAAAACGGGACAAAAAACATCCCGGAAAAGCAGATGCTTTTCCGGGATGTAAGAGAGAAGGTGACTGACTTAGAAATGTCCTTTGCAAAAGCCTACCGGGTCTGTAGTGAAAGCTTTCAGGGCGGCATCGGCGTCACTTTTGGCGCCGGGGGCGACTGCAGCAGCACAGGTCTGATTTTCCAGATCTGTCAGCAGGGCTTTTTTCATCCGTTCAATCAAAAAGGCAGGTACATTGCCTTTTTCGGCAAAACGGCGGATGTGGAACGCGCACAGGGTTTCCTCGGCGTGCATTGCCTCGTCTATTGCCACAGCGGCAAACCGGGTAAAATCGGCGGCAGCAAGGGTGAACTCCTCCACGTGGGCAGCTTTACCGGCTTCGGCATATTCCTTTGCCGCTTTTTTCATGTACTCGGCTGCACGCAGACAGCGCAGACCGATGTCTTCAATCAGCCAGTTCTCATGGGCAGCCTCATCGTTTGTCAGCATAAAGACAGCACGGCGGGTGCTGAACCAGCTGGGGCTGGGCGCAACGCTGCCGGGAATCAAAAACGGGGTATAGGGGTGCCATTCAGTATGCTGGGTATTCAGTGCGCGCCAGCGCCAGGAGACATCCCATGGGAAGATGGCCAACGCCTTGGCAGCGTCATCCATAGCGTGGGGCAGGGTGACAGCAGCGGGCCACATAGCGGAAAGTGCAGTGAGGGCATCGTTTTGCGACAAATTGGGAGAGGCAAAGCAGATACCCGCCATAGCGATGTCCAAATCTGCATCCAGATCCGGTCGGGTACCGAAATATTCTTTTACGCCGTAGATATCAAGGTCCTGTAAGCGGTGGATTTCCTCCCAGATTAAAGCGGGGGCAAAGGCGCACTGCAATGGCTCAACCTCTTCATTTGCGCCGGTCAAAAACACCTCGGCACAGATGGGAATACTGTATTCTTTGGCAAGCAGAACCATATTACGCAGCCAACGGTCGGCGGGATTGGCCTTTTGCACCTCTGCAATATTGCTATGCATCATCAGACCGAAATGGCTTGCCGGCAGCTGGGGGAAAACAGAGTACAGAATACCGGCGGAAATTTCCCACGGCTCCCACCATAATCTTCCGTTAGGACGGTTGGATGCCCAGCAACGGGTCAGACGCTGTAAAAACGGGGTGACGCGCTCGGCAAGGGGAACGCCTGCGGCAAGGGGGTCATTGCCAAATTCGTTACCAAGCCAGGCCTCCTGGTCAAAGGTGTAGACCAAAATGTCATCTATTTGAGGAATACGCTGTGCCAGCATATTCAATAGCTTTTCATATTTTTGTACAATTTCTTCTTTTTGGATGGAGTTTGCAAAGGTCTCCTGATCAGTGGTTTCGCTGCTACCGATAATTTGGTATAGCTTTCCGGTCATTCGGGGAGCGCCGAAATGGAATATGGTGCGCAGCCCCTCGGCATGTGCCAAGGCGGCACGGCGGGCAATTTCGTCAAACCAGTGACGCTGCCGGGCATCCGGCGTGTCATCGGGACTTAAAATATCCTCCAGATTCAGAGGTTCATCCCCCGGACGACAGCCCCAGGCAATATTCAACTGAACGGTGTTAAAGCCGCGCTCTTTCAGATAGCGCAGAGCTTTGCTGTCAAAAGGAATATCCGGGCGTACAGGATTACCCACAAAGGCAACACGCATTTCGAAACCTGCCATAAAGAAAACTCCTTTGCTTCTAAATATAAGGATACCACCTATATTCTATCACAGAAGAAGTTGGTTGGATAGTTGTTATCTGCAACAAAGAATAGGGCACTTTTTTGTGAATAATGTTTTAAGACCCGTTCCGGTACCCAAAGCCGGAAAGAGGGGCATCCAATTCAGCAAGACCATTTTTGGGGTTGATACGGTCGGTGACCCGGCAGCCAAGATGCTGCCAGAAGGGGATGGCGGTATCGGCAGTCAGATAAACGGTGGAAGCCCCTTTTTGCCGCATCCAACCGGCAGCATATCCCACCAGGCGAAGTGCGATCCCTTTCCCCCGTGCCTGCGGATGAACATAACATTCTCGGATGCAACCCCAACCCGGGTGAAAGCACCAGGAACTGGTTTTGTGATCCAGCTGAAAATTGATAAAGCCGATAGCTTGTTTGTTGAAAAATGCCAGTACCAACGGCACCTCTAACCCGATTTCACCGGTGATGTCCCGTGCAAGACTGCGCAGCTGCACATCGGTAACGGGCAAAGACAGCTCCTCCCGCAAATAGCAGCCAAGCAGCTGACTAAAGGCATGAAAATCCTGATGGCGGTAGGGACGAACCAGTAGTTTCATAAAAAGGATACTCCTTTTCCGACAGAATAAAAGGAAAAGGGTACCGTACATTTGTACGGCACCCATCGGTTCATCTACAAAGAGAGAATCAATTCTGCTTCATGTTAGCGAAGCACTCGCTGCAGTAGACAGGGCGATCCTCGCGGGGCTCAAAGGGAACTTTTGCCTCTTTGCCGCAGGAAGCGCAAACTGCAGTATACAGGGTACGAGGGCCACGGCCGGCGTTTTTACGGGCATCACGGCAAGCCTTGCAGCGCTGTGGCTCGTTGGTGAAGCCCTTCTCGGCGTAGAACTCCTGCTCACCGGCGGTGAATACGAACTCGTTACCACACTCTTTGCAAACCAGGGTCTTGTCTTCGAACATAACGGAACACTCCTCATTCATTTTTTTGCCCGTGGAAGGATTTACACCGACACCTTTGGCTTGGGACCAACGCTCTGCTGTTAAGCTACTGGGGCATATTTAAAACCAACCGCTTATTCCAAATCGCGGTCATTTTTAAGCTTGGCTCGTACCCGACCTAATGCATTCTCAACGGATTTACAATTAATGCCCAGCCTTTGGGCTATCTCGCCGTGGTGCAGACCGTTTAAATGGGCGACCAAAACCCGCTTTTCCAAAGGGGTCAAACGGGTGTGCAGGGTACGGACGACCGCGCGGTATCGCTCTGCGTGTAGGGCCTGTTCCTCCGGACCGGGGGAGCAAATATCTTCCGGCGTTTCCACTGCTGTGTTCAGCGGAAGGTGCTTTTTTCGCAGGGCGCGATCACAGGCATCACGAATTCCGTTTCGGATACAACAAACAGCGTAGGTTTCAAAGGAGGCTGTGCCGGCGGAATCCCAACGATCAATTGCCCGGAACAGGGCAACCAATCCCTCCTGTTGCAGATCCTCCTTTTCCACACCAGGCACATGGACTGAGGCAAAAAAGCGGATCTTTGGCATAAAATGGGTAACGATAGCTGCCTGAGCGGTTTCATCGCCATCCCGGGCTGCGGATATAATACCGGAGGTTATCTGCATAATACGGTCACTCTATTGCATATATCCGAAATATATGCTCCGAAAGAAAAACGCCAACCATAAGATAAGGAGAATTTATTACATTGTACAAATTCGCAAGGACGTTGTCAAGAAATATTCCGCGAAAAAATATTTTCAGCGGTTCATACAATTTCAATATTTCGTTTTTGTGCTATTGTAACAATATGATAAGAAAAAGGCGGTGAAAAAGATGATTCGAGCTCATTTTGCCGCACTGCGCCAGGAAAAGTCTTATGTAGTACGCCGATACTGTCAGCGACAGGCTGCAAAATATTTTGGCAAAATGCTTCTGTTATTGGCAGCAGGCGGGTTTATTGCTGCGGCAGCTATTCGGTGGTATCCGGCATGGCTTGGCTATCCGGAAGAAGAACCTGATGTGCAGCTGCATACCCGGCGACCGGCAACCCGGCATATTATCGCGATAGATTCCGGCCACGGTGGATCGGATACCGGGGCCCAGGGAATTGTTGCGGAAACGGCAGTCACACAGAAAACGGCACAACTGTTAGAGGAGTATCTGCAGCACGACCCCTCCTACACACCGGTGCAGATCCACACTCCGGAGGAATCGCCCTCCCCGCAGCAACGCGCGGAGCTTGCCGGGCAGAATAATGCAGAGCTGTTTATCTCGCTGCATGCCAATAAAGATACGTCGGCTTCGTCTAACGGGTTTGAATGTTACGCCATTCCACCCGGGCATAGCTACCACGCGGAGAGTTTGGAATTTTCCCGCCTGGTGGTACAGCAGATGAGTGCTGCCGGAGCCCGGATCCGTGGGGAGGAAGGGGTAAGATATGCCTACTATAAAAACGGGAAAAAGCTGATGAAGGAGGCAAGCTGTGATAGGAAATATACCTACCCTACCTTTGGGGTATTACAGGATGCTGCCTGTCCGGCGGTGCTGGTGGAACAGTGTTTTATCAGCAATGCGGAGGATTATGCCTCCTGGGGAAACGAACAGGGCTGCATTGCCGCGGCAGTTTGTTATTACCGGGCAATTTGTGCATTTTTTGACACAACTCCTGTTGGAAATATGTTGTATAATGCGTAAAATGGGTAGCTTTTGTTTGCTTTTTATTCATAATAGTGGTATACTACCTGTGTAAATAGAAATAGGAAAAGGTGTGGGGTGCGCCTTTCTTTTTCGATAAAAATCAGGGAGAGAACATCCGCTATGAGCATAAAGCAAAAATTTCAGACAAGCAATTTTTATAGCCTGTTCAACTTCAGGCAGGAACACGCGGTCGGACGCAGCTGCATGCTGCTCTCTTCGGCGATTTCTTCGGTAATCAGCTGGTTGACAGCAGGCTTATTCTACACCAGCTTTTTAATGGCAAACGGAATTGATGTTGTCAAGATCGGCATTATCACCTTTGTGCCGTACATTGCCAATTGCGCAAGCATTTTTTCTCCCAGTATTCTGGAACGGTTTGCCAAACGTAAGGGTATTCTGACCGTCAGCCGGGCGGCATATTACACACTGAATATTCTGGCCATAACCGTTATGCCCAGATTCATCACAGATCCCACCGCAAAAATGACCCTTTTTGTGGTGCTTATTTTTGCAGCCAATATTATCAACGCCCTTTTCACAAGCGGTTATCAGGTTTGGCAGGTAAACTTTATTCCGGAAAAGGTTCGTGCCAGCTATTTTTCCATCAACACCCTGTTTACGGCGTTTATCGGTTGCGGCGCGGCATTGGTATCCAGCATGGTGGCGGACGCGCTGGCTGCCTCCTCCTATAAAGATACCATTATTGTCATTTTTCGTTACATTGCCTACGCGTTCGGTTTGTTGGATGTTTTTATTCTGGCAAAGCCCAAGGAGTATCCCTATCTGCGCTCGGAGGCGAAGCCCCGGCTGCAGGATATCTTTGTCAAACCCATTCAAAACAAAAAATTTGCGCTGACCATGCTGATCGTATTTGTCTGGAATGTGGTCATCAGCGTGCCCAGTGCCAGCTTGAACTATTATCTGATCAACAATGTTGGGGTATCGTATACCTTTATCTATGTAATCAATATGTTCTACCCGCTGTTTTTGCTGCTCTTTTTACCGGGGTGGAATAAGCTGCTGCGCCGATGGGGATGGCTGCGTACCTTCGCCTATGCCGCGCTGCTGCATACACCTACCAACCTTTTGTACTCCTGCGCGACGGCAGCCAATTTTCACTGGGTCATCCCGGTGGTGCGATTGACCCAGCACCTGTTTGGCGTAGGTATGAATGTGGCCTATGCCAATATGGTTTATCTGAACCTACCGCCGGAGGATCAGACCAACTACATCTCCTTCCACACACTGGTGCTGAACGGCGCAACCTTCCTGGGTATTATGGCGGGCACCTGGTTTGTGGGCACATACCCTGATCTGCAGCTGCAGATCGGCGGGATGGTTTTCACCAATCATCAGATGTTGCTATGGGTCAACGCGCTTGGAAATTTGCTGGTGCCCATTGCGGTCTTAAAGTTGTTGCCCAAGCTGACCCCGGACGTGGAAACGGCAGCTGTATAAGTGATTATTCCGGCAGAGGTTCCGCGCAAACAGGCGCTCTGCCGAAAAATGAAAAAAGTGTAAGAAAGGCGTAAGATAACGGCCACTGAGTTGTAAGCTTCCGTCTTTTTTTCTTAAAAGTTTGTATCCAAATTTTGTAAAACAGTAAGAGAGAATTGAGGACATTAATGAATAACAATGAACGGGCGATACAAACAATGGCTTTTACCGGCGATGTTGCTTTTTCCAAGTATTTTGAAGGGCTGGAAAATGCCGATATACTGTCAAAGGAAATTATAGATTTTCTTAGAGAATCGGATAATGTGGCAGTAAACGTGGAAGGTCCGATTTCAAATATTCATCCGGAAACCGGGGGTAGATTTTGTCATGTGAACTCTCCGGAAATTTGCGGTTTTTTAAACAGTATTAATGCTACTGTGTGGAACTTTGGAAACAATCATATAACAGATAGCGGCAGGCAAGGCGTGGAAGAATCCGTCGGATATGCACGGAAGAATAACTGTGCCTATTTGGGGGTTAATGATAACTATAGCATGATATGCGGTTCCGATATAAAAATCGGCCTTATTTCAATAACAAGGAACTGGAAGAAGCTCAGAACGCAGGACGGGAGCCCGGTTACGCTTCGTTCCAATCAAACCCCCAAAATTAAAGAAGAAATCAATAAACTAAGGGAATCGGTTGACTGGCTGATTGTTGTATCTCATGATGGATGCGAGTTTTCATCCATGCCTTTTCCGAATATCAGGGACAAGTATCATCAATACCTTAGCTGGGGTGCGGATATCGTTATCGGTCACCATCCTCACTGCATTCAGAATTATGAAACGGTAGCGGATAACAAGATGATTTTTTATTCCCTGGGGAATTTTGTGTTTGATACGGATTATCAGAGAAAACAAAAATATACCGATAACGGCATGCTGGTAAAATTTCGGTTTGGGAAAAATGACTTTACCTGGGAAGCATGCCCGGTTCATATTGACCGAAAGGAAATGAAAATCGGTAAAACGGAAACGCCGAAGATATTTGCTGACATCAACGAAAAGGAATATCTTAAACTGTATCCACTTGCAGTAAAACAGTATGTAAAAACAAGAAGGGTCTTTTATCCTGAACAGAATTCCCAAAATAAGAAACGATCGAAGCTGGAGTGGCTGATTTTCGACTATAGAAAAAGACATGATGCATTACACAAAGCTTTGCTGATTGGAAGGATTCGAGCATTATTTAGACCATATCGGAGAAGTTCTCATAAAGCAGTTGTTGATTATCTGAAAAGCATTCATCAATAGAAAATCTGAATTCTTTTATGTGACAGATATTGAATATTAAAAACAATATAAACGGAGAGAAAATATGGAACAATATGTAACAATGGTTGCTGAACAAGGCAAAATCAACCCTCAGTATGCGTTGGAGCAGATGCAGAAAATGAAGGACAAGTACGGTTTGTCCTTTCAGGATTTTTATCATTACAAGTTTATTTTAAGAACACCGATTCGGCGTAAACAGATGGCTGAAAAACTTCGTAACGGAGAAAGCATTACCGAATACCCCCCAAAACCGGAGGAAGCATTGTTAGATGACAATGTTATGAAGTATATAAGCCGCGCAAGCAAAAAAAGCGGGGTAGATACACAGGGTATTTATGAAGAAATGGTATATTGTCAGGAATGGCTCGGAATACCGTTTGAGGCATTTGTTAAGCTGAAGCTGGCGGGTATCAATAACAAACGAAGAATCAGGTATTATTTTAAATACAGCAGATTGGTATCTGAATGGAAACAAGCCCGACACAGCTTGAAAAAGCAGAGTGAGGTCGTATTTCGGCTGTTTTATAGGGCTTTTGGCCCCGAAAGATTAGAGGAAAACAAGTATATCAGACGGGTTTGTAAAAGAAACCATATCCGTTTTCAAGAGGCTCTGGACGATATGTGGTACTACCGTTATCGGTATCATAAAAATTATCGGACCTGCTGGCTTAAAAATGATTATGTGACATCGGATAGAAGAAGGGGGCTATACGCAGGAACGCATGATAAAAAAGCCTATAATACAGGGGGCGCTCTGAACAGTATAAAACAGAATACCGGGATGGATCGGGAAACCGTACAAAAACGGATAGATGAGATCAATTCCCAAAGAGGCTTGAAGAAAAAGATCACGGTTGATATGTACGATGCTTACAGACTGGACAGGTTAAGTATTGATGAGATCAAAGCGCTGACTGCTGATAAAAGGGAATGTGACAGACTCAGAGTGACAGTCAGAAACAGCCGCAGTAAAATGTATAAAGGCAAAAGCGCTTTACAAAGCTTTGAAAAAAAGTTTAACAGATTGCGGGAGCTGGAAGAAAAGCTGCTGACCAAAAGCACGGTGGAAGAAATAGCCCGCGAAACGGAGCTAATGGGTCTGAAGTATGAGGATGCCCAGATGCGGAAGTATGCAGCTGATTATCTGGCTTGTAAACGGGCCTTTGGGTTTTTAATTAAGGAGTATTTCACATTTTGTATATTTGATACACCGTTCTATGAAAGAAGTCAGTTTATTACGATGGGACAAAGATACAAGGCGCTTTTTTGTATGAACGATCAGGGTGTTACTGAAATATTGGATGATAAGTATCAGGCGTATCAGACGTATAAGGAGGACTATAACAGAGAGTGTATTTTGGTAGAATCGCCGGAGGATTATCCGGCATTCAAAGCATTTTTTGAGAAACACGGAAAAATGATTGTGAAACCCAAGGCCTCATATGGAGGAAACGGTATTGAGGTTCTTCATATGGATAACGGGACTGATACGGAAGCGGTTTTCAGCAGGTTAATCACGAATAACGGTAGTATTGTCGCTGAAGAATTGATTGATCAGCATCCTGCCATGATGGCGCTGAATCCCGATTCGGTCAATACGGTAAGGGTGCATACCTTTTTTGACGGTAAACAAGGACATATTTTTAAAGCATTTTTAAGAATTGGAAAAGCAGGCTCCTTTGTTGACAACAGTACAGCAGGCGGTTTTCAGGTGGCACTGGATGTTGAAACAGGCAAGGTCATCAGCAATGCGGATTCATACGGCGGTCAAACATACACAAGGCATCCGGGCTCCGGTATTGAGTTTATACATTATCAGCTGCCCGAATGGGAACGGATGAAAGAAACCGTACTGAGGCTTTCCGGTCAGCTAAAGGGCTTAAAGTATGCAGGATGGGACATGGCGTGTGACAGTTCCGGAAAATGGATTGTTGTAGAAGTGAATGTAATGCCCTCTTTTATCGGAATTCAGGCGCCGCTGCATAAGGGAATCCGGCAGGAATTTATTGCGTTGACAGGGGCCGAGTTATGGTAGATCGGTAGTTTTCGACAAATGAAAGGATTACAGATATGAAGACGGAGAAAAAAAGGAAGTCATATTTTTGGTATTTTTTAAATCATTCCAGATTTTTGACGCCTATCCGTTATTTGCGTAATAAAGAAAAATTGCACAAAGCAGCAGAAAAAACAATTGCAGAATTTGGCAGACCCTATTCTGAGGAATTGTGCCGGGATATGGTCTGGAAGTACTGCCGCCATATGACCAGTTTAAAAGAGTATTTCAAATACGGTCTGGAAGGAAAGACCCCTAAACAGATTGAAGAATTTGTAGGCAGCAGAGAGCTTAGATTTTGGGTATCAAGATTTAATGATCCCGATAAGAGAAATATCTTTTCAAATAAATATGATACGTATCTGACCTTTAAAAAGTATTACAAAAGACAGGTGATAAAGGCGGATAACCCGGAAGATGAGGAGCCGTTTAAACGGTTTGTCTTATCCCATGAAAAAGTAAGCGTAAAGCCGTTAAACGGGCAATCGGGTGCGGGCGTTCGATGGATACAGGCCTGCGATGACGGCGAGGCTTACAAGCTGTTTTATCAGTTGATGAACGATTATCCCAAGGGGTTTGTTGCAGAGGAGCCGATTGAACAGTGTAAGGATATGAAAGCTTTTCATCCCCAATCTGTAAACACGTTACGTATTACAAGTATATTGCACAAAGACGGCGTCAGAATTTGGCATCCGTTTATGAGATGCGGTATGGGGGACGCTATTGTAGATAATTATTGCACCGGGGGACTCATGATTCTGATAGATCCTGATACCGGCGTAACCCAGAATTGTATTGACAACCTGGGCAGACCCTATGAAACACACCCTGATACCGGAAAAACATTAAAGGGTTGTCAGATTCCAAGATGGGACGAAGCGCTTGAGTTAGTTAGGGAGCTTGCACGAGTTGTTCCTAAAATCAGGTATGTAGGATGGGATCTGGCGTTGACAGATACCGGGTGGGTCGTTGTTGAGGGAAATTCCCGCCCGTCTATGATGCAGCAGGGTGTAAACAAGGAAGGGTATAAAAAAGAGTTTAAACGCGAATTGAGAAAGAAATAGCAGCAGACCGGTTCGTGAGAATGAAGAATATCCTTCAATAAATTATATGTAAAATAGCTATTTTTTACTTGTTGAGTATTCGGCAGTTCGTTCTTATTATTTACCGATGTATACGGGGAGATAAATATGTCTGATAAGAAATCCTTCACAAACCAAGAGCTATCATTATATAGAAAACATAAATTAGTTGAAAATTACAGAATGTGGGCGGATACGATTACTGCTTATCAACCCAGATATGAGGATAGCAGAATGGTCAAGGCTTTAAAGATTGGCTATTTTAAGCTTTGCTTTAAAAAATACTGTGGTTACGAAGAAATTAAACAAGTAATCACGGATAACCGGCCTAATTTGACGGTGGGCAGTAAAGAATATGACAGGCTTGTAAACAGTATCCTATATTGTAAGTTTTGTTACGGTGCGAAACCCGGTGAGTTTTTTAACTACTCCATGGATAAGCTTAATCATGAAGGTCGCAAAAGGCTCATGCCAACGGGAACAAGATACAGAGTGTTTACGGCATTTAACAGACAGTTTGTTCTTGATAAGATTGACGCGAAGTACGACTGTTATCTGACACTGAAGGACTTTTTTGGCAGAGAGTGCATACTTCTTTCGGGTATAAATGATCTGTCCTGTTTTGATAATTTTATCAACAGACATAAGGTGTGTTTTGCTAAACCGAACAGAGGAAGCTGCGGTATAGGAGCTGTAAGACTGGTTCTTGAAGATTTAGAAAATGATCACGCTGTACTAAGCTCGCTGCTGGAAAAATACGGTGAAGTTGCTGTAGAAGAAAACATATCCCAAAATAGTACAATGGCTTCTTTTCACCCGCAATCGGTTAATACAGTCAGAGTGATGATCATCAGATTGAACAATGAGCCACAGATGCTGTTTGCCGGATTTCGTTACGGCCGCGGTGACTCTGTTGTGGATAATGTGGGCTCCGGCGGGACCATCTGTATGATCGACAAAGATACCGGAATTATTAAAACCTCCAAAGACGGAAATGTTTACGATAAAGAAACAGGACATCAGATCATTGGCTTTCAGATTCCTGAATGGGAAAAGCTTAGGGAGGTTATTAAATCAATATCAGACAGATTACCAGAATACAGGTTGTTTGCGGTTGATATGGCCCTGGATATCAATAATAACTGGATACTTGTTGAAGCAAATAGCCACGCTGAGCTTGGCGGAGACAGAATTATCAAAGAATGTGGCTATGATTATGATGCTTTTATTCGACTGGCTGGCGGCGGGCAAAAAAACACATTAAAGGAAAATGAAAATAATGACAGATGATAAGAAGTACTATCCGTTGACACCGGCACAAAGAGTTCTTGTATTTGAGCTGAAATATTGTCCATTTGCTCAGATAGTAAATATTTCATACGAAATTGAAATGAAAGAGGGAATAGAGCCGCTTCTTTTGTGCCGCGCGATAGAATGGACTCTCCAAAAAAATCAGGCGGCCTCCATCCGTCTTCACAAGACGGAAAAGGGTGTGAAACAATACTTTTCGGATGAAAAGGTGGCAGCTGTTGAATATGTGGATTTTACCGGCAAAAGGGAATCGCAATATGAAAAGCAGTTGGTAAATTGGAGTAAGAAGCCTTTTCCAAACAAACATATGGATACATGTCTGTATGTTATGCGTGTTGTAAGAAAACCCAACGGAAGATATGGAATCTATGGGTGCTTCAGTCATTTGATCTATGATATTTTCGGGCTTGCGTATCTTCATAAAAACATTTTGGCGGTATATCAAGCTCTGCTAAACGGAACGGAGGTTCCGGATGTCAGTACAAGCATCCTTGAAGTATATGAAAAGGAGTTCAAATACCCTAAATCTGAAAAACACGATAGGGATAGAGCCTTTTATGACAGCGAGCTTTATAAAACGGAACCGCAGTACACATCTGTTAACGGCTTAAAAGCCAGGGAATTTTCAACCAAAACAAGGTACGGCAGCTTCTGCGTATCCCCCTTCATGAGGGGTGGCATGTTGGATCTTCCGGTAGATATGACAATAGATAAAGCTGTTCTGGAATATGCTATGGGCAACGGGGTTAGTTCTCAGGCGTGTTACCTGCTTGCCGTAAGAACCTGGTTGGCCCATGGTTGCGGTGTAGATGATGTTACTTTTACAAATGTTGTATCAAGAAGAGCGACCCTGGCACAAAAAAAGGCAGGGGGAACCATGGCAAACGGTCTTCTGTTCAGGACTATTATTGATAAAGATGCTTCATTTGAAAAAGGCTGCAATATCGTTTTCAACAATCTGGCGAGTACTTACCGTCACCCAGATATTGACGCCGGCGAAGTAGTTGTTATGGGCTATGAAAAATTTGGAACACCAAAGTTGAAAACCTACAGCGGAATGGGCTTCAGTTACTGTAATCTGCCTGTTTCCGGCCAGAATATGCCAATGAGCTTCCGGCGTATTCCTACAGGTAAGGAGACCCTGGCTGCGTATTGCACACTGATACCGTGTGATACGGAGGGGAATCTGATTATCAATTACTCCTTTCTCAAGGATTTTGTCTCGGAAGAAACGATACGAAGCTTTCATCACTTTATCATGAAATTTATGGAATATGGGGTTGCGCATCCTACAGAAAAGATTGAAGCGATCACACAAAAAATTCTTGGACAGGTTAGAAAATGAAACTGACTAATGTGCAAAAAGAGCTTCTTCTGGATGTTTGCGAAAGCGATGAGCGCACGGGAAACCTGCTTAATACAATCGGTTTCAGAGTGTTTATTGCCACAGGATGCAACTTGAGTATTCTGGAAAAAAGCTGGAATCTGATTGTTCAAAATTATGATTCGCTTAGGATAAGGATCTCAGACAGAAAACAGAAGATCATTTCATATGAGGAGATAGGCCTGCCTACCGTTTGTGTAGATGGTTTGCAGGGCATGGAAGAGCTGCAAACCAATCTAATGAATGAGCCAATATATTACAACAGGGGACAGTTGTGGCGTGCTATATTGGTGGATTGTGGAAGTACGGCAGGGGGCATGATTGTCCAAATGCACCACCTGTGTTCTGACGGTTATACCATAGAATTACTGGCTGCCCAGCTTGAAAAGTGTTATTTTTCTCTTCTTAACGGCAATGAACCGGAGATAAAAGCGGAGAGCTATGCAAGCGTATTGGATGCTGAGAAACTGTATCTGAATTCCGTTTCGTTCAGAGAGGATAAAAACTGGTGGAAACAAGAATATAGCAGACAAAAGAAATATTCTATTCCGGCCGGTTATACATATGGCAGTAAAGAGGCTGCAAGCCTTTCAATTGAAATCGACGGGGACAGATATACGAAGCTGAAACAGTTTTGTAAAGAGCAGGGCTGCTCCATCTCTTCATATCTCATGTCAATAGCAGCACTGACTACCGCAGTAATATCCGGCAAGGTCAATTTTGCAATCTATTGTCTGTTAAACGGGCGTGAAACATGGAAAGAGAAGTTGACCGCGGGATGTATGGTTCGTACAATTCCTGTATTCTACGATGTGAGACAGAATGAAACGGTTGCTGAAATGGTGACAAGAGAAACCGGTTTCTATATGGAAAGTCTGCGACACGGGAAATTGCCATTTTACAAGCATGTGGAGCTGTCCTTTGTCAAATCATTAAGATGTGGGTTTAATTTTCATCACAACTGGTTACTGTTCAGCTTTATGAGGCTTGGAAAACTTGAAAGGAATTCTCAGATCGGGTTTAAGGTATTGGAAAATCCCATAATCTCCAGCCTTATGTACTGTGCAGTATATGATATTCCTGAGGATTTAAAATTAAGCATGATACTATTCTATCGAAAAAATATTTTTTCAACTGAACGGATAAAAAGGGTCGCGGATGTTTTTAGCAGAATATTATCTGAGAGCTTAGATGTTCCGGGCAGTAAAGTGTCAGAATTATTGAAAGGCTGATGTAAAATGGTTGATGAGAAAGTGCGGGAATGCTTCACAAGGATTACCGGAATTACAGAGGATGAATTACCCAAAATTCAGGGTATGGTCTTGACAGATGAAATTTTGGATTCATTATCCATCGTTGCACTGTTATCTCTAATAGAAAAGAGCCTGGCATGTACACTACCCACCAATGATTTTAATGAAAGAGATTTTGAATCACTGGAAAGGATAATAAGCGCTGTTACAAGGGTGATCAATCCATGAACCTCTTAAACGAGATCAAACTGGGGACACTTGATTTCTGGTATGAAATTGCTCCGAACAGTATTGGAAAACTGATTCACCAATACAGATTATCCGGCATTATTCAGTATGCTTTACAAAACAGTTCGTTTTACAGAGATTTCTATAAAGATCTGGATTTGAAGAATTTGAAGAAGATCGGTTTGGAAAGCTTACCGTCGGTCGACAAACAAACTGTAATGGCTAATTATGATGCGATTGTTACAGATCCCGATTTAAAGCTTACGGTCGTAACCGACTATATGTCCAATTGCGGCAACAAAGGCAGCAGACTTTTGGATAAGTATTATGTGATAGAGACCTCCGGAACCACCTGGAAGCCTATCATTGTACCCTACGACAGTGAGATGATGGATACTTTTGAACTGGCAACCTCAAGACGCATGAGGTCAGCCTGTTATCCTTATGCTGTGTTGGTCTCGGATGCCGGTTATTCCCTTGGAAGTATCGCAAACAGAGCAGACCGCAGAAACGGCAGATACCGGCTGATCAATTCCGTGGCTCCGGTCGAAGAAGTCGTTTCTGAGCTTAACAAGTTGAATCCGAAGCAGGTACAGTCATTTCCGGGTACACTGTGGATGCTCATACAGGAACAAAAGGAAGGCCGTCTGAAGCTTCATCCCAAGATCATTTGTACCACAGGCGAAAATCTGACAAAAGAACTGGAAGAGGAACTGAAGAAAACCTTTGGATGTAAAGTGTATTCAATCTATAGCTCCACAGAAACCGGTCACATAGCAACAAGTTGTAAATATGGTCATCTTCATTACTATGAGGATCATATCAAGCTGGAAGCAGTTGACAGGAATAACAGGTCTGTTCCGGACGGAGTAGAATCAGACAAGGTTTTGATTACCAATTTTATGAACAAAGCCATGCCGCTCATCAGGTATGAAGTTTCTGACAGAGTAATTATTCATAGAGAGGGCTGTCCCTGTGGATGCAGAAGACCCTGGCTTGAGGTGTGCGGCAGAGACGGGGAACGTGTACTTAGGATAGGTAAGGATCCGGTAAGGTATATCCCTTTTCTAAGTATTAAAAAGAGCGTTGTGGATGAAACTAAACTTCAGTATATGCAGTTGTTGTGTCATGACAGCAGGTATCTTGAAATCCGTTTGAGATTAAAAGACGATAAACTTGATACAGTCAGAAAAGCTGCATATGAACAAGCCTATAGAGAGTACTTTAGTAAACAGGGCTTGAATGATATTTTTATTGAGGTAACTGACCGTTTGCCAATCAGAAACGGGAGATCCGGAAAAGCCTTGCCGATAGTATACCTTAGTAAGCAGAATGCGAATGATCCGGGAAAGATAGACAAGGGTAAAGGGTAATGATTAAATTCAAAAAACTGTTCCGCTTTGCACAGGATAATGGCAGAATATGCGCTGTGAGTAATGAAGGAGAGCTTTCGTACAGAGAGCTGTATCAGAATATCAGGGTATTTGCAGAAAAGATTTTTGAGCCCTGCAAAAACAATTCCTGTGTGATACTTATTGGGGATAAAGAAAACAAATACATTGCAGGAATATTTGCTGCCCTTATGACCGGGCATCCTTATGTGGCGGTTTCATCCTCGTATCCTTTGGAAAGAATTCTGGATATCAAGGAGATTTGTTCACCGTTTGCCGTTCTTGATTTCAGCGGAAAATTTGATATGTCTGTTTTTCAGAATGGGTATTCCCAAAGTCAGCTTATGAATATGACAGAATCTGAAATTGATGATTCCGCAGTTGACAGTAACGAGGAACAGAGCATTTATGACTGGCAGGAAAATGAAACGGCAGCCTGGTTTTTCACATCCGGAAGTACAGGTAAACCCAAGGGTGTAGCGATCACCTATGGCAATTTGTGTTGCATGCTTAGAAAAAGAGAATATACAAACAGTCTGTTTTTTGATTATTCAAAAAACGAACAGCCTGTTGTTTTGAATTTTGTTTCTTATAGCTTTATCGCTTCGGTGCCGACAATATTCGGCGATATTTGTGATAAGGGCGCGCTGCTTTACGCTGTTGAGAGAAATCGAATCAGTAATTTTGGCGCTCTTATGGACTATATGAGGGAGATTTCCCCAACACATTTTACCGCAACGCCCGCATTTCTTGACGTTTGTCTTCGGAATGACAGTTTCTGCAAGGAAAACTTTCCGAGATTACAGGTAATCTACTCCGGGGGCGGAGTGGTTAATATGGAGCTTGTAAGAAGATTTCGGGAAAAGTTTGATTGCGAGCTTGTAAATGTTTACGGATTGACGGAAGCTACAAGTACTGTACTGATCAGCCGTGCGTCTCAGGTGGATCTCAGTCTTCAGGGCTTTATGCCGTCGGGAGTTCCGCTGCCTGAAACAGAGGTATCCATCATGGATGAAACCGGCAATCCCGTGCCGGAAGGAGCTACGGGCGAGTTATACATCGTTTCAAAAAGCATATGCAATGGTTATTGCAATGCCGATAATAGCGCATTTTTCACAAATGAAGCCGGCATTAGAGGCTATCGCACAGGAGACTATTTTAAAAGAATAGACGGAAATCTTTACTATATGGGCAGAAAGGACAATATGGTAAAGGTTGGAAATAACAGAATAGAGATTTTTGACATTGAGGAAAAACTAATTCAGAATGAAATGGTAAGAACCGGCATTGTGGTTCCGTGTGTGGATAAAGGAGAAGCAAAATTCCTGGCTGCATGCATCGTTCTGAAACCTGAATTCCAGGGAGGAATAACCACCACACTGAAGCTGAAGCGGTTTCTCAAGGATAGAATACAGCATTACGCGGTTCCCCAAAAGTTTGTTTATTTTGAAAATATTCCAACAACCGTGAGCAACAAGCCGGATCGTAAAAAGCTGGAAATTATGATATCCGAAACGGTGTACGCAGATGATTGATTCGCGGCGTGTCAAAAGCGCGGTTGGAAGTAAAGCTTCGGTTCAGAATGAAATGTAAATACAGGTGTTAGCTATGATTGGATATGCAATTGCTTTTGTAGAAGCTATAACTTATCAATGTCTTCCGGCATCATTACAGGCCAAAATAAGTGAACAAAAATTGAACAGAATTATAGAGTATGCAAGGAAGAACTGTGAATTATACAGGAAAAGGATTCCCGAAAACCTCGAAAAGTTTGAAGACATCAAACCCGTTACCAAACAGGAGATCATTGAAAATTTTGACAGTATCGTAACAAATAAAGAACTAAAGCTTACATGTATTCTAAATCATATTAAAGAACACCCCGGTGAAGGGCAGCTGATGCATGGCAAATATTGCCTGTCTCTTACATCGGGGTCAACGGGTAAACCTTCTATTGTATTGAAAGATTCCATGACAATGGAACGTGACAGTATGGCGAGTACAATCAGAAATCTGCATTTTACCTTTCCGATTGCTACACTTACAGATCCATCGGGTTTATCTGTCGAAGGGGCTCATATAAAAAGAAATATGAAACGTTTTCCCTGGTTGGGTAAGCTTATGTTTAATATTGACCCTCTTAAACCGGCAGCGGAGCTGATAAAAGAAATAAGAGAATGCAGGCCGTATAATCTGATCGGTTATACCAGCGTTATCCGTTTAATATCGGTAGAAATGAAACGTCAGGGTATTACGCTGGATGTGAAACAGATTTTTTGCTCAGGGGAAACTTTTACAGAATCAGACAAAAAAATGATCGAGCAGGCTTTTCCCAGGGCTAAGGTCGGAGCGCTGTACGGTTGTACAGAGGGTGGTGTTATGGCAGGCCCATGTAAATATGGGCATTTGCATGTGAACACAGATCTTGTAAAGCTGGAGGCAGTTGATCCGGATTATCGCCCTGTTCCCGAAGGGACCTTGTCACGGTATACCTTATTGACGGATCTCAGCAACAAAATTCAGCCGCTTATCAGATATGTTCTGGATGACAGAATTAAAATGTATTCATCCTGCCCCTGCGGATGCGGTCGGCCCTGGGTTGAACCGGTTGGACGTACAGATGACAGATTGATGTTTGTTACTGCAAGGGGGGAAGTGGAAGTCGCGCCTATGGGAATCATTCTGATTATGGACGAGATCTGCGAGGAGGGTCTGAAAAACTTCCATGATTTTCAGATAGTGCATCACCCCGGCAACCTCCTTGAGTTCAGACTGGATATGTTTGATAATGTTTCTCGGGAAAAGATATTTGACCGGATTACCGAAGAAATTACTGGTTTGCTCAGACAGTCAGGAATTGATCAGATCAAGTGTATCTTAAGCGAAGACAGGCCTGTAAAAACAACGGTAAGGGGTAAACAAAAGAGGATATACTGTCATGAATGATCCTGTAGATAATAAATCGGTTAGCGCAAAACAGCAGTTGCTCGCAGAAATGAAGTGGTTGGATCATGTGATGGGAATATTATCTCCTCATACGGAAGAATACGCTGTTATGAGGCGGATCCGCACACTGGTTACATCATGTATTGGCGCAAGGTTTTACTCTCAGATAGAGTTTGACGCAGCCTGTAGACGGTACCGTCCGGACATAAAGACGGGAAGTAAAGAATACAGGAGGATGCTATCCGAGGCCCGGTACTGTATGTATTGCTATGGGGCGGTTGCCGATGATTTTTTTGCGGAACGACTGTATGAAAAAAATCACTATGGCAGAAACCGGTTCATTAGTACCGGTAAAAGGTATTCCTTGTATCAAAAATTCAACGGTACGGTTGTCATACCCGAAATAGATGCGAAATGTGATTGCGCACAGTTCTACAGAGAATTTTATAAAAGGGATTTTGTCTGTATCAGAGGCGAGAGTGACAGAGAAAGGTTTTATGAATTTTTCGCAAAACATGACAGGGCAATCATTAAGCCGAACCGTGAATACGGTGGACACGGTGTTCGATTGATAACAGCCTCTGAGGTAACGGCAGCTTCAGATATCTTTGAGAAGGTCCTGAAAGAATATGGTGAGGCAATTCTGGAGGAAATCATTATCCAGGATGATCGCATGGCCTATTTTAACAGGGATTCTGTGAATACAATCAGAGTGGAGACTGTATTTATCAAAGGCCAGGCTCAGATACTGTTTACCATGTTAAGGTACGGTTCACCCGGGCACATTGTGGATAATCTCTGCGGCGGCGGAAACAGTATTATGGTGGATCACCGTAATGGAGTAACTTATTCACATACCATCAGCGGAACAATTGATCCCGATTCCGGTATACAGGTTTGCGGAATCAGTATTCCAAGGTGGAATGAACTGCTTGAAACAGGTATCAAAGCGGCAGAACAATTGAGTAAATATAAGCTATTGGCTTATGATTTTGCTCTTTCTAAGGACAAAGGTTGGGTTATGGTTGAGGCAAACAGTCACGGAGGGTTTGCAACGGTAAGCCGTGCCGGGCTTTGTTCAGAGCTGGATATGGACGAATTGTGTCGGCAGAGCATAACGGAATAACAGCAGTGAAATAAAATATTGAGATCGGGAAATACGGAATATGAAAAAAAGATTATTTTTGCCATTTGTGATTTGGTTGATTCTAATTGTCATTTTGAGAGTGGCAATTCATGATTTTGGCTTATTACATACACTTAGAATCAATTGCGTTGAAAAACTTATGGAATCAGAAAAGTGTACGGATACCATGGATGAATACATGAATGCTTTTTTTGATGACCTTGATGCTGATGTAAAAAAAATGTATTCGGATATGAGTGAGACTGATCGCGATGCATTTGGGGAAATGCTTGCTAATTATATGACCCTGGATACATTTTTTTATTTGTTGTCGGTTACGAATAACGAAAAGGTTATCCCTCATTTCTTTAATGAGGAACAGCAGGGACAATTGTTGGAATGGGTTCATGATTATTCAACGAACTGATAGTAACAAATGGTATAGAGGATAAGTCTGATGATCGTTTTTTTTAAAAATCTAATTAAATACTGGGACTACTGCTGTTTTTCGGCGGGGTGTAAAATCAGAAAGTCAGTAGCAGGAACCAGACTGGGTGTAATCTGGCTGATTATCGAACCTGTTTTAATGATGTTTACCTATGCATGGGTATATGCTTTTCTGTTCCAAAAAAGAATGACCTATTTGTTGGCATATATCTGCAGCGGACTTGCATTATGGAATTTGTTTCAGGGTACAGTAAAGAAGAGTATGCAGGCGCTGCAGCAGGGAAAAGGATTTCTAACGAAAAAGTATATGCCTAAGTACGTTCTGCTGATATCCTTGATATTAGAGGACCTGTATCTTTTATTAATACAGTTTATGATGGTTGCAACCTTATTCTGTATTTATGACATTCCTCTTTCGTGGTATATTCTGGAGCTCATCCCGATCATATTGATTATTGTGCTGCTTTCACTGGGCGTAGGCTTATGGTTGATGCATTTTAAGGTATATTTATGTTGGCTCGATAGGATCGTTGCACCGATATTGAGGGTGATCTTTTATTTCAGCGGTGTTTTTTATTCGCTGGATGGAAAACTTGGCGCTATCGGATTGCGGTGGCTATTTAAATGGAATCCTATGGCGGCACTTCTTTATGACGCAAGAAACGCGCTTTTATATCAGACCGGGTGGCACGCGGATTCCATCTTGAAATGGTTCATTTTCTCTGTTGCACTGGTAGTTTCGGGAGCAACGGTGGTTCAACATTATGAAGGGAATTATTTTAAAAACGTTTAAACTATGGAAAATATGATTTCAGTTAGGGATGTCCATCTTTCATTCAAAATCAAGGAAAGATTTTCTGAAAATGGTTTTCCGATTAAACAAAAATATGTGGAAATACTAAAAGGGGTATCATTTGATATCAAACCCGGAGAAGTTGTAGGCATAATCGGTAATAACGGAGCCGGAAAATCAACCATACTCCAGGTTTTGGCAGGAATCATTGCCCCCGATAAGGGTTCTGTTGTCATCAATAACAGGAGCATTGCGTTGCTTGCTTTGGGTAAAGGTGTGGTGCCTGAAATAGATGGCATTTCAAACATTTATCTGTTTGGCTTGCAGAGCGGGTTTACGAAGAAACAGATCAAAGCAAAACTCGATGACATCGTTGCATTCAGTGAGCTGGGTAATATGGTGTATCAGCCCGTAGAGTGTTACTCCAGTGGCATGAAAACCAAACTGATGTTTTCCGCTGCAGTTTTTTTGTGTCCGGAGATTATGCTTCTTGATGAAGTTTTTGGGGTTGGTGATCATAATTTTAAAATCAAGAGTACCAAAAAGATTACTGAAATCATTAAGGACGGCAAACATACAGTTTTACTGGTATCACACAATATGGGTACAATATCAAAGGTATGTGATAAGGTCCTGTGGATTGAAAAAGGAAAAGTGAAAATGTTTGACGAGACAGAGAAGGTTATTGCCGGGTACAATGAAACATTTGTCAAAGAGTAAATAAAGGCGGACTTGCAAGGCGCAGATGTCGAATAATGGAAAGAAGGTTCAAAAAATGGTAAGGATGAAAAGACTAAAAAGGCTGATGACTCTGCTAAAGAACAAAAGAAGCCTTGATTCTTATTGGATTAAGTCGATACCGCTTTCAAAAAAATACCATCTTCCAATCACCTTTTTTTATCTGGATCGAATATGGTGCTATGTTGTACACGGGGCAGCTTCACGCGACGATTACGATTTGTTCGGGTTTTACAGGCTGAGAGGTTTTGAGCGCAGAAACTTTTTTACGCACGGTCGGTTTCCGTTATTGTGTGATTGGTTTTTCCCTAAGGAGATGATACAGGCAATCGATTCCAGAAAAGGCTTCGCTCAGAATTTTAAAGAATTCCACAAGAGGGATATGCTGGAATTGCCTTGTTCCGAAGAGAAAATACATGATTTTATTGAAAGACACGGTAAAGTGTTTGTGAAGAAGGATATTTCCATGTGCGGCAAAGGTGTTCGCGTCTATACGGTGGATGATATCAGAGAAAATCCGGAACTTCTCACGGAAATTTCAAAGATGGATGGGGCAGCCGAAGAAGCGATCATACAGCATCCCGTTATGGCAGAATTGAATCCCGACGCGGTATCCACCCTGAGAATCACAACCATGGTAGAAAAATCCGGAGAGATTCGTATTATGGGAGTGCTTTTGCGGGTCGGAAAGCAAGGAAGCTATGTAGATAATGTTGCCCAGGGAAGCCATTTTTATGAGGTGGATTTAGAAGAGGGAATCGTTGTCGGATGGGGACGAAACAATAAAGGAGAGAAAACGCTCAGGTCTCCGACAGGGGTTATTGTACCCGGAGTAAAGATTCCGTTTTGGAATAAAGTACTTGAAGACACAATTGCTGCGGCAAAAAAATTTCCACAGGCAAGATTAGTCGGCTGGGATGTGGCAATTGGTACGGACGGTCCTGTTTTTGTAGAGGCGAACAGAACGACGAGCCCTCTTGCAGTACAGCTTGACGGTTACGGATGTTGGAATTATCTAAAAGATCAAAGGTAGGGGAAAATAATGATTATTCATAAGCCATATATTTACAGAACCGACTCGAAACTTCGTTTGGAAAGTGAAATAGAAATCGGTCAGAGTATGGATAAGATCTGGTTCGAAGTAGAGGAAGCATACGGAAGTTTTCTTTGCGACGATTCTGCGGACGCTTTTTTACTGGCGTTATTGCCGGTTGCTGCAATGAGAGAGGAGGACATTTGTGTTCACGCAAATGTTTCACCCAAGCTATTATTCCATGCCAATCACACGCATACTCCGTTTTTGGCAACATTTTTTGAGAAAAAGGCAATTCAAATCCATGCAGATCATTCTGAAGTGATTCTGTATCATGGCAGTGCGGTAATGACTGCTTGTTCGCTTGGCGTGGACTCGTTATCTACCATTTATCAGCATATTTCTCCGGATTGTCTTCCGCAATACAGGCTTACACATCTGACATTATGTAATTCAAGCCAGCTTGGTTGTTCGGAACAGGAGAGTCTGGAGAAGGCGCTGGAAGAATTCTCCGGGCGCATTTCATTATTTGCGGATGAGGTCAAGCTTCCGTTCTTTACAATTAATTCAAATATCACCTCTTTAATGGTTGATAATCATCTCAATCCAAGAATGGTATTTCCTTATTTTACGATGGGCAGTATATTGTCCGTGCAGAAAATGTTGAGTAAGTATCTATTTTCATCCAGCTATTCTGCCGATCATACGGCTCTTGATCGCAGGGATATATCCCATTCAGAAGCAATTATCGTTCCGCTTATGGGAAATGAAAATGTTGAGATCGTGTTGTCGGATTCATTTGTAAAAAGAATTGATAAAACACTCAACGTCAGCAAGAATCCTCTTACGCCTAAGTATCTGGATGTATGCTGGAGCGTGCAGTCCTCCAATTTGAAAAAGAGGAACAGGAGTTTTATAAAAAACAAGAAGAACCGAAATTGCGGATGGTGCGGTAAATGTAAGAGAGTTCTTCTGACACTTGAGGTATTAGGTTGCCTTTCTGACTACAAAGAAGCATTTGATATGGATAAGTATTACGCGCATCGAAAAGATTATATTATCGATACAGTTGCGAAATCGCGTCATGATATTTACTGCAGAGAAATCTATGATCTCATGAAGTCCAACGGATTTCATATTCCGATGTACGGAAAAATTTGCCGAATATTAGATGTATACAATTCAAAAATTATCAAGTTTTGGTATAAGGTATTTGTTAAGCCTAAGAAACATTCTTAACAGGTATTCGTGAAAAATCAGCCATGTTCCGTGTTGGCGAATATGCCGAATTTGTCGTTTCCTATGGAACCGCAGAAATTTTATGGGCAGGAATTCCCAAAGTAAATTCCACTGTGGAATTTACTTTGGGAATTGACTTCAGATTACAGCGTCCCATCCTCGGACTTTTTTTCTTGAAAACCCTTGACAAAACGCCAAACGGTCTGTATAATAATATATTGTCAGCTGCGGGCGTGGCGGAATGGCAGACGCGCTGGTCTTAGGAACCAGTCCAATCGGGTGCAGGTTCAAGTCCTGTCGCCCGCACCA
>DCHC01000003.1:75350-75485 GCA_002314755.1 Faecalibacterium sp. UBA1762
ATATCTGCGGGTTTAGCTCATCTGGTAGAGCGTCACCTTGCCAAGGTGAAGGTAGCGAGTTCGAGCCTCGTAACCCGCTCCACAGATGGAAGCATAGCTCAGCTGGGAGAGCACCTGCCTTACAAGCAGGGGGTC
>DCHC01000031.1:0-37579 GCA_002314755.1 Faecalibacterium sp. UBA1762
CGCCGCCATGGTTGCCCACGCCGTAAAACAACATAAGATCGGTGCCCAGCTGCTCACAGGCTTTGCCTGCCTCAAGATAAGACGGTTCAAACCATTCCCTGCTGCCGCCGGGGAAAGGCATCCCCTTACAGTAGGCATCCGGAATACGGAAGGTCAGAATTTGGGTTCCGTCCACCCCCTGCCAACGGAACAGCCATTCCGGTACATGGGGGTTTTCATGGGCACCCGGGCGCATAAAAACATAGCTTTCCAATCCACCCTGCTTAAGCAGCTGGGGCAGATTGCCGTTATGTCCAAAGCTGTCCACATTATAGCCGGTGGTACAGCACTTACCGAACTTTTCCCGGTAGTACAGCTGGCTGTATAGCGCCTGACGGGCAAAGCTTTCACCGCCGGGCAGGTTACAGTCCGGCTGAACATACCACCCGTTCACCGGCACCCAGCGCCCCTCCTTCACCCGTTTGACGATTTCGGCAAACATTTCGGGCTCCAGGCTTTCCACCACCTCATAATAGGCTGCGGAGGAACAGGTAAACACAGTGTCCGGATATTCGTTCAACCGATCCAACGCGCTGCGGAAAGTCTGCAGAACTTCGTTACAGCCCTCCTGCCAACGCCAAAGCCACACCGGGTCAAGGTGGGCATTACCGATCAGATGTACCTGTGTCATATTGATTACCTTCCTTTTTTCTCTTTTCGTACCATTCGTAACAAAAGAATACCGCACCTATGATGGACTGTCAATCATTTCGTCATGTTTTCTCCCGGTTTACCTACCGTTTTTTAACCGAAACTTATTGCAACCGGACCGCAAACAGTGTATAATGACCCAGTAATAAAGGATGCAAAGGAGAGTCGCCATGTCTGTAAAATATACCGATATCCGTCCCCGCAAAATCGTCATCCCCGGCCTGCAAAAAAGCTACCGTTTTTTACACATCACCGATGCTCATATTTTGCTTTACGATGAAAATGAGACTCCCGACCGGGCAGATTACGCCGCCCCCAGGGTGGCAATGTTTGCCGAAAATGGTATTTCCACCACCCGCCGCCTGGACGCAATCTGGACATATATTGAAGAAAATGCAGCCCAACTGGACGGCGTACTGCTGACCGGTGATATTCTGGATTATCCCTCCGAGCCCAACCTTGCCTACCTAAGGGTAAAGCTGGATAAATTAGAACAGCTTTCTCTACCCTATGTCTTTGTGGTGGGCAACCACGACTGGGCATATTTTAACGATTATCACACGCCGCATTCCAAGCAGGCAGATCTGCCCCGGTTTGCCGCCTTCAGCGGTGGAAACACCCTCATTCACAAGCAGAGGATCGGTGAAGTGACCTTTATTGCCCTTGATAACACGGAGGAATTGTACGCAGACGGTCTTGCCGAGGCGCTGGAACAGGCGCTGCAGGGAGAGGAGAATGTATTGCTGATGCAGCACATTCCCCTTTGTGTAGATACGCTGGTGCCGGATACCGTCTCCTATTGGAACCGGGATATCAATATCGGGGCAACCGGTATTCAGAAAAACGAAAACTGGAAAAAGGTGCAGCAGCTGATTCTCGCGCCCCAGTCCCCTGTTAAGGCATTGATCACCGGCCATCTGCATTTTTGGCACATGGATATGCTGGGCGGTAAAACACCCCAGTATATCACTGCCAACGCCGCCAACGGCAGTGCTGCCCTGTTTACCGTTTGCGGGGAATAAACCCGTATTTAATGATGAAGTGATAAGGAGCGTTTTCTTATGAATCAGGCGATTGTTCAGGGCAGCGGCTTTACCGGCGCCACCGTCATAGACAGTAATGCACAGATGATTTTCACCTACGATGCCAACGGTAACCAGGTATTTGCCATGGATACCATGGGTGGCTGCGGCTTTGATGTCTGGAAAAATCCGGATGGAAGCTTTGTCTACTGCCACCTTGGCCCGGACGGTCACCACGGCGTCCGTTTGGTCACCCCCGAAAATGAGGTATTGACCGCCTATGCCTCCCAAAACGAAATTTTTTGCTGCCAGCCGCTGGAGGGCGGTTATCTGTTAGCTGGCGAGCTGACCCAAAAACGTATTGCCATTGCCGGTCCGAACGGCAAGCTTGAGCAGATCATCCCCATTCAAAGCGAAATCAGCGGTCATGAGGTCATGCGCAGTGCCCGATATTTGGGCAATGAAAGATATATGGTGGTACACCCCGGCGACAAAGCCATCCGTCAGTACGACGGACAGGGTCATGTCACCTTAGAGCTTGCCACCCGCAACGATACCTTCGCTGCGCTGGAGCTGGAAAACGGCAATATTCTCTATACCGCGCAGACCGCCGTGGTCGAACTAAACCGTGCCACCGGCAAAGAAGTATGGTCCTTTGGTAAGGAAGATGCCCCCGAGCTTGGCATCCACTGGCTGACCGGTATGCAGCGTCTTGCCGACGGCAGCATTGCGCTGGTCAACTGGCTGGGTCACGGTATGGAGCATACCGGCGTACCCGTTTTTGCCATTGATGCCGGTCACAAGCTGCTATGGACCCTGACTACCCCCGAAAACACCCAGGCACCGGCACATCTGCAAATCGGCGACCGGTCCGGCAGGTAAGTCGCTTTCCCGTACGGCAACGGCAATACGGCTAAAATGCTTTTTTCCGGTTTTTTCCGGTTTTTGCTGTATTTTTTGCTTGACAAAAGGATAACCGTGTGTTAACATATCAACATATTCACCGGGTAGTTTCTTCCCGGAGCAAGGAGAAAGCATTATGAAGCGTGCCGTTTCCACTGTGATGATGTCCACCACTATGCGCATGTGCAGCTGCATGATGCGCATGTTTTGCTGCGAAAAAAATGCCGAAACGATTTCTCCTGTTGCTCAGAACTGATCCACGATATCCCGTAAGGCGGTTTGAAGCATGCAGATAAGCAGGAAGTCGTAAGGCTTCCTGCTTTTTATGTTGTAAGGAGGAACGAGAGCTTGATACAGCTTGAAAACTTAGGCAAGTGCTACCACACTGCCACCGGCAGTGTGGAGGCGATCCGGAATATCAACCTCACTATTGAGGATAAGGATATTTTCGGAATCATCGGTCTATCCGGCGCCGGTAAAAGCACTCTGGTGCGATGCATCAATTTTTTGGAAAAGCCCACTTCCGGCAGGGTATTAGTAGACGGTGTAAATTTGGCTACCCTGACCCCTGCTCAGCTTCGGCTGCAGCGCCGCAGCATGTCCATGATTTTTCAGAACTTTAACCTGTTGGAGCAGCGTACCGCCCTTGGAAATGTCTGTTACCCTATGGAGATCAGCGGTATTCCCCATGCCAAAGCCAAGCGCCGGGCAGTAGAGCTGCTGACGCTGGTGGGGCTGGAGGATCGGCTTGGCTCTTATCCTTCTCAGCTTTCCGGCGGTCAAAAGCAGCGTGTAGCCATTGCCCGTGCGCTGGCTACCGAACCAAAGGTGCTGCTGTGTGACGAAGCGACCAGCGCCCTGGACCCCAACACCACCCGCTCTATTCTGGAGCTGCTGCAGAACATCAACCGCACCATGGGGGTCACCATCATCATCATCACCCATGAGATGAAGGTCATCGAGCAGATCTGCAATAAGGTGGCGGTTCTGGATAAAAGCGAGGTTGCCGAATTTGGTAAGGTCAGCGAGGTTTTTCTGGCGCCCAAATCCAAAATTGCCAAAGAGCTGATTTTACCCCAAAACGAGACTGTGGAGCGAGTCCACAGCCGAAAGGTGCTGCGCGTGGTTTTTGACGGCAGCAGCGCTTTTGAACCCATCATCTCCAACCTGACCTTAGAGTGCCACACCCCCGTCAATATTCTTGGCGCTAACACCAAAAATTTGGACGGCAAGGTCTACGGTCAGATGCTGCTGCAGCTGCCGGAGGATGCCGGTACTCTGCAGCGGGTCAAGGCTTACTTAGAGGTGCGAAATATCACATTTGAGGAGGAGGAGATCGACGATGTTTGATGTCGGTATTTTGGGATTGCTGGGCAACGGTATTTTGGGATTGCTGGGCAACGGCATTTTGGAAACTCTGTACATGATTTTCTTCTCCACCCTACTTGCCTATATCATCGGGTTGCCCATTGGCGTGATCCTTTATGTGACCTCCAAGGGTAATATCTGTGAAGACCGCCCCATAAACGCAGTGCTTGGGGTCATTGTCAATCTGCTGCGCAGTGTGCCTTTCATTATTCTGCTGGTTTGGATTCTACCCTTTACCCGTGCCATTGTGGGCACAACGGTCGGCTCCACCGCAACCATTGTACCGCTGGTCATTTCTGCCGCGCCCTTTGTGGCCCGCATGGTGGAATCCTCCTTAAAAGAGGTCAACGCCGGCATTATTGAGGCCGCCCAGTCCATGGGCTCCAGCCCCATGCAGATTATCTGCAAAGTACTTTTGCCGGAGGCCAGACCCTCACTGATCATCAACGCTGCCATTGCGGTCACCACCATTTTGGGCTACACTGCAATGGCCGGCTTTGTCGGTGGCGGCGGTTTAGGTGCCATTGCCATCAACTACGGTTACTACCGGTATCAAGACGATGTCATGCTGGTCACTGTGGTTTTGCTGGTTATTCTGGTACAGGTCATGCAGGAGTTGGGCATGACGATTGCCAAACGCTCCGACCGGCGTATCCGCCGCTGATAAACGGTTAAAACAGCAGCCTACCTGTTGTTAACAAAATAATAGATTTAGAAGGAGAACATCACCATGAAAAAGTTGATCAGCCTTGTATTATGCCTCACCCTGGTTTTGCTTGCTTTTACCGCCTGTGGCGCAAAGAAGACCGATGACAAGACCATCGTTGTCGGCGCCAGTGTCACCCCCCATGCCGAGATTCTGAATGTAATTAAGGACGAACTTGCCGCAGAGGGCTACACCCTGGAGGTCAAGGAGTACAACGACTATGTACTGCCCAACACTGCTACCGAAAGCGGCGAGCTGGATGCCAACTACTTCCAGCATCAGCCCTACCTGACCGATTTTAACGCCGAGAACGGCACCCATCTGGTCAGTGTTGCCTCCATTCACTACGAGCCGTTTGGCCTGTACGCCGGTAAGACCGCTTCTCTGGCCGATCTGGCTGACGGCGCAACCGTTGCCATCCCCAACGACGGCACCAACGAAGCCCGCGCTTTGTATCTGCTGGAGGCCCAGGGTCTGATCACCCTGAAAGAGGATGTCGGCTTTACCGCCACTGTTTTGGACATTGCCGAGAACCCCAAGAACCTGGACATCAAGGAGCTGGAGGCTGCTCAGCTGGTCCGTGCTTTGGCCGATGTGGATGTCGCTGTTATCAACGGTAACTACGCCATTGAGGGCGGCTTAAAGGTTGCCGATGCCCTGGCTGTTGAAGACGCTGCTTCCGATTCTGCTCAGACCTATGCCAATATTCTGGTTGTCAAGGAAGGCAATGAGAGCCTGCCCAAGATTCAGGTCCTGGCAAAGGCACTGCAGAGTGATACCGTCCGTACCTTTATCGAGGATACCTACGCCGGTGCCGTTGTGCCCATTTTCTGATCTAATCCGAAAAAGCTGATCCAATAAAAGAGGTCCGCATTCCCTTTTTGGGGGGATTGCGGACCTCTTTTCGCACTGCTGGCTTGCGTGATTTCTGTCAGTCAAACCAGAACATATATTTTTCCAGCGCATCCATCAGCGCCTTGACATTTTCTATAGGGGTGCCCGGGTACAGACCAAAGGTAAAAGCAAGCCCGCCCTGTGGGGTCGCCAGCTTTTCCACCTCTTCCCTAATCAGCTCATCAATCTGCGCCGGGGTGCCAAAGGAGGTGATTTTTTGCCGGTCGATGTCCAGATCCACACACACCTTACCCCGAAACCGGTCGGCGATCCAATCGATACCGTTGACCAGATCCTGCAAATTGATGCTTTGTACGCCGCTGTCGATCAGATCGTCCGCAAGGGTGCGAATATCCCCGTCGGAATGCATCATGACCGCCACACCGGCTTGTCTGACCGGCTTCATCAGCTTTTGATATGCCGGTTTGATATATCTTTTAAAATCTGCAGGGGTCAGCATCGGGCCGATCTGCATACCCAGATCCTCCGGAAAACAGATCATGGTGGAACCGGCGCGTAAAAAGCGTTGGATTAAGCTCAGGTTAAACCCGGTCAGCCCGTCAATCAGCTCGTCCAAAAGCGGCTGCTCCTCTGCCATATCCGCCAGCAGGTTTTCGTACCCGCGCAGATCGCTCAGCTGCAAAAAAGTATGACCATGGCGCAGGCTGGTAATCAGCCCACCTGTTTGCTGTTTTTGCCTTGTCCAGTCCCTTTCTGCCGTCTGCCAGTCCACCGGGTTTAAGCCATCACAGATTTCGGGATCGGGCAGCTGCCAGTTTGTACCAAAGGCACTCCAATCTGCCAGCGGATGCCCGGTGACCGTGCCGGTAATGCCGTCGTCTGCCGTCTGCCAGATACAGCCCATCGGGTCCCGATAAGGCTTGCTTGCATCCGCCACCGGCGGTATGACCGGCTGCCAATCTGCCGCCGGACGGACAAAACCGGGGAAAAGATAGGGGTGCGCCTCCATCAGCTCCCACAGCTGCCGCTTAGGATAATGGTGCCAGCAGGCAGTATTGATGCAGAAGTTGACAGGTATATGATCTGGATGTTCAAAGAAAACCGCACGCAAATAGTTATCCTTCAATGAGTCTCCCCTCTTTCTGTACCTCGATTTTTTAACGATTATAGCATGTACCCAAAGCGGAGTCAACCGCAATGACGCCGCCCCACTCTGTTTTTCAAAAAGTAATTTATAGATACATATATTGACTGCTGGGCGGCAGCATGCTATAATGCCCATCAAAAGGATGTGATAAAATGTTTTCTGATACAATCCGCTCACCCTATGACGGGGTTTTTACCTGCGTTCCAGACCAGACCCCTACCAATGGCGAGCCGGACGGTCCATTAACCGGCAACGGCAATATCGGTCTGGTATTCGGTCTGCAGGACGGTCTTCTAAAAGGGTTCCTTTCCACCAACAGTATGTGGTGCGCCCTGCCAACCCATTGGAAAGGCGGCGTAAAACACCTTGCCGCTTTTACCCTGGGTTTTGATGGGCTGTCCTCCGCCGACTTTGCGGCAAGACAGGTTCTGCAAACTGCCGATCTGGAGGTTCGTCTGACATGCAATACGTGTACATTGGTGGTTGATAGCTTTGTACCGTATTACGAAAGCTGCACCATTTTCCGGGTCAGCTGCGAGACCGGTAGCTGCGTACTGAATACCGGGCTGGACGCACCGGAATTTGAACACTGTAACATACAACGTGCTCAAAGTGATATCTGCGTGGAAATAACCAAGGAATATGACCGAAGCGGCAGCGCATTTGTCACCGCCGCCAAGGCGAAGCTGACCCGCATCGACGGCGGCAGTCTGCACTGCGCGATACGAAAGGGCGAAACCTTAACCTTTATCGTCGCCGTCTCCACCAATCACGACCCCGCCAACCCACAGCCACATGCTTTTGACCTTGCCACAGCCAGAAAAGACCATCTTTCTCACTGGGCGGCCTTTTGGGCAAAATCCGCGGTTCACATTCCTTCCCAGCCGCTGATTGAAAAATACTGGGCGGCAAGCCAGTACATCATGGCATGCTCTGCCCGGGCAGACTACTTTGCCCCCGGCATTTTCGGACCGTTCATCACAACGGATTTGGCCAACTGGGGCAGTGATTACCACCTGAATTACAATTATCAGGCGCCCTGGTGGGGGGTATTCTCCTCCAACCATGTAGAGCTTAGCGAGCCGTACGATGCCCCCTTGCTGGAATACATCCCCGCCGCACAAAAAAATGCCTGGGAGCTGCTGGGGTGCAGGGGCATATACAGTGTTGTGGGCATAGGCCCAAAGGGGTACGAAGCTGCCGCCATGTTCAACAAAGCGGATGGTAGCCCCAACCGACAGGCACCCTTTTGGGGGCAAAAATCCAACGCTGCCTACGCCGCCGTCAATATGCTGATGCGTTTTTACGCCACATACGATGCAGACTACGCCCGTGAAAAGGCTTATCCCTACTGTAAAGAGGTCGCCGCCTTCTGGCAAGACTATCTGCAATGGGACGGCAAAAGATACGTGATTGTGGATGACTGTATTCACGAAAATGCTTATCTGGTCCACCAGATTCGAGATGTCGACCTGGATGTGCCGGATTATACCCACGATTTTAACCCCATTGTCTCCCTGGGGCTGATTCGTATGGTACTCAAGGGGTTACTGCAGATGACTGACTTTCTGCAGCTGCAGGAGCCTGAACGGGAGAAATGGCAGCATATTTTGGTCAATCTGAGCGATTACCCCACCCAGCAGCGGGACGGTAAAACCGTCTTTCGTTATACCGAACGGGGCATGGCCTGGTCTGACGGCAACTCCCTGGGCATTCAGCATATCTACCCCGCCCGTGCCATCGGCTTATCCTCGGATAAACAGTTGCTGCAAATTGCCCGGGATACCCTGCTTGCCATGTCCCGGTGGGAGGATTATAACGCTTTTCCCACCTTTTTTACCGCAGCGGCTTACCTTGGCTATGACCCGGATGATCTTTTAAAACGGCTGAACCGAGAACTGCGGGTACACGGTTTCTCCAACGGTTTTGTCTATTACGGGGGCGGTGGTTTGGAATGCTGCAGCACCGTGCCCGCCACGGTCAACGCCATGCTGCTACAAAGTCATGAAGAATATATCCGTGTTTTCCCCGTCTGGAACCGAAAAACTGATGCCGCTTTTGAAAACCTGCGGGCAGACGGCGCTTTTTTGGTTTCCGCTCGGCTAAAAAACGGGCAGATCGGTCCTCTTACCGTGACAAGCGAGCAGGGGCGCACAATGCGTTTGCTTTGCCCCTGGCCGGAAGGGCTTCAGGTGATAAGCGCCGGCGAAAAGTTGGCTGCCGATTACTTTACGGTACCTGACGGCACCGTTTACACCTTTGCCACAGAAAAAGGCAAAACCTATCTGGTACAAGGTCTTCACGCTTCAAACTGATTCAAAATAGCACACCATCGCCGCAACCTCTCTTTTGGGGGAGGCTGCGGCTTTGTTTATTTCTTGTCAGCTTGCATTGCGTGGCAAAACCATTTTGCGCTTAAAACAAGTCTTTTCTTTCCCGCCTTGCTATGGTACAATTATCTGCGGAGAAAGCAAACAAAAAGGAGCCGTTTATGAAAATTACCGTACCCACCATGCTGAATCTGCTGGAGGATTATGACCGGAAGGAGCTGCTCACCGCATTAAAAAGCCTTGGTGCAGACGAGGTCTTTTTTGCCCAGTGCAACGCCAGCAGCGAGATGCAGCGCTACTGCGATACCCTGCAAAAAAGCATTCCGTTTTTTCGCGAAAACGGTATTGAGCCCTGTATCTGGATGACCACCCTTTCTTTTTTGCCCAACAAAAGCTACACTCCGGTCATCACCTATGAAGGCGAGCCCTCTGCCGCCGCTTTGAACTGCCCACTGGATGACGCCTTTCTGCGGGATTACTGTAACTTCATCCGGATTGCCGCCCGCACCGGCGTAAAGAAAATCGTTTTGGATGACGACCTGCGATTACATCTGCCCGGCACAAAGTTGTCCTGCTTTTGCCCTGCCCACATGAAGCTATATGCCGACCTGTTGAGCGAAGAGGTGGATGCCGAAACCATGCGCCGCAATCTGTTTGACAGCGCCCCCAACCGTTATCGTAAGGCATGGATGGACGGGGTTCAGCTGGCACTGGAGCATGCCGCGGGAACAATCCGTACTGCCGTGGATGAGATTGACCCCGCCATCGAGGTTTTGCTGTGCTGCGGACCTTCCCTGTTCGGCGGTGACGGCAGTGACCCGATAAAACTGGGCCATATTCTGCGTGGCAGACATCCATTGTCCCTGCGCACCATCGGCGCTCCCTATTGGCAGATCTGCCACCTTGGCCGCAATATGCTTTCCGCTTTGGATTTCGCCCGTCACCAGGCATATGAACTGACAAAACAGGGTGTTACCGCCATTGCCGAGGGGGACGTCTATCCCCGCCCCCGTGCGTACACCTCCTCCGCCCTGTTGGAAATATTTCACACCGTCTGTCTTGCCGACGGCAATTTTGGCCGTATGATGAAATACGGGCTGGATTACACCTCCTCGCTGCAGTATGAGCCCGGGTATATCGCTGCCGATCAACGCAATAAATCGCTGTATTCCCAAATAGAGGCAATCTTCAACGGCAAAAAGTCCTGGGGACTGCATCTGGTCGAGCCCTTTGACCGTATTTCCCATACCCATACAGTCAGCCGAACACCGGAGATGGAGGTCTGTGTCTCCCCGGCGCGGGAATTTGCCAACACAATGTCTATCCCACTGGTATTTGAGCCCGGCACACCCAATTTGATTTTCGGAGAAAACGCCCGCAACCTGGATGTCAGACTTTTACAAAACGGTGCCGTGCTGGATTTGCCTGCCGCTCTGATTCTGATGCAGGAAAAGCAGCTGGATTTAGGTATTATATCCTACAGCGAAGCCCAGTTTGACGAAAACGCCGAGCAGGCGACCAACTGCGGCAATGTTTCCAACCGGGAGATTTACCTTGACCAAAATGGTGAAAAGGTTGGACTTTCCGGCGACCCGGGCGTGATGAAGCTTTACTTAAAGGGTAGCGCTGAGCTGCTCTCCCGTTTTATTCTGAAAGGCTGCAGTTTTCCTGCCGCCTTCCGCTACCAAAATGCCGACGGTCAGCGTTTTTTGATCTACAACTTTAACGCTAAAAAGGCCCTTGCCACCTGGGGCGCAGTACAGGGATACTGCCGTCAAAACCAGCTATTCCGTGCCGTGGAATGGATGATGAACCGCCGCTGCCCTGCCAGCTGCCTTGGAAACCCGGATTTGTATACCATGGTCAAACAGAATGAAACTGGTATTGCAGTCGGCCTGTGGAACTATTTTGAGGATGCCATTCAGCAGCCGGTCATCTGCCTTGGAGAAAGCTACCGTAAACTGACCTGTGTAAACTGCGAAGGCGTGCTGGAAGCCGACCCGACCGCCGACGGCGGCCGCCGAGTGGTTTTGAACCGCCCGTTGTCTGCCTACAGCTTTTGCTTCATTCTGGCAGAAAAGTAAGCCTGCTATCTATTCGAAAAAAGGAAAACCGGGGCGTGACTACACAAAATAGTCACGCCCCGGTTTGCATATATTAGCATTATGATACATAAAAATAGACAAAGAAAGCCGGGCTCGGTCAGAATTCCCAAATAAAAAAAACGCATAAAGGAGAGCTGAAAATGGAATACAAACTTTTTCGCGATTCGGTCAACGCCTTAGGTACGGTCACCGATATACAGCAGGAAATACCCATAGAAACCGAGATCATGGTACCGGATTATCTGCCGGCAGTTTTTAAAATTGTCAAAACCCTGATCCACCGGGTCATTTTACAGCGGGAGATACAGAACGGGCACCTGCTTTTGGAGGGCTATTTCCGGATTGAGGTATTATACCAAAGTGAGGATCAGAACCTGTGCACCATCGAGCAAAAGGTCGCTTTTTCCCGCCAGACCGAACTGAAGCTGACCGAGGGGCAACTCGTCCGCTGCATTCTGGTCAGCGGAGAGGTTCAGTATACCAACTGCAGGGCGCTGAGCCAGCACCGACTGGATCTGCGGGGGGCCTATAACCTAACCGCTCGGATTACCCTGCAGACAGCCCAGCCCATTGTAACCGCTGTCACAGGTGACGGAATACAGCAAAAAAGCTGTACAGTACCTGCGGTTAGCCTGTACACCACCCGGGAAAAACAGTTTACCCTGCAGGAGTCTGTGGAACTACAAAACCAACCGGAACAGATTCTCCATTCTTACGGAAACATCCGGGTTCAGGAGCTGCGATGCATCTCGGGTAAAGCGGTTGCAAAAGGTGATGCAGTCATCACTTTGGTCTACTGCTGTACCGGGACGGATAAACCCCTGCAGCAGGTATTCTCGCTGCCTTTTCACCAGGTAATTGATGCAACCGATCTGCCGGAGGACGGAGAGTCTCAGCTGAACGGCACCGTAATTGGTTGTTCACTCGCCGCAGATGAGGAGGATTCCTCCAAAACGGTGCTGAACTGCGTGTGCCTAATGACTGTTGTACAGATACGCAAGCTGGAATATATGGGTGTTGCCGACTGTTTTTCCACCGTGTGTGAAACCAGCCTTTCCCGACAGGAGCTGACTACCGACGTACTGCTGGAAACCGTAAACACTTCACTGGAAATGTCTCTCCATGATAGCCTGCCGGAGGATTCCCTTGAGGTCTTGGAATGTCTGGTCGAATGCTTTGCGCCGGAGGTTTTTCCAGAGGAAAAGCAATGCATCGTAAGAGGACGAGTTGCTGCCCACCTGGTCTGCCGTAATGCATTGGGCGAAATTGACTGTTATGACAAAACTGCGGATTATCAACTGCCTGATGGGTACCCCTACCTGTCCCAGGAGCTGATCCCGATCCTGTCTGCCTGGTGCGAGGGCTGGCGTTTCAGCCAGACCGAAAGCCGGGTACAGGTAACCGCGAATATCCGCCTGCAGGGGATGCTGTGTAAAAAACAAACCTTTCCACTGGTGGAGAATATCACCGGCAACGCACCGCTTGCCCAGGAGGAGGAGGTTGCCCTGCGGGTATACTACGCCTGCACCGGAGAAAAAGTTTTTGATATCGCCAAACGTTACCACGCCGATCCCAATGTAATCTCTGCCCTTGCGGGGATAGACGGCGATACCCTGCAGCAGGACTGCCGCCTGCTGATACCCCAAAATTCTTAATCCGATTTTCTTTTAGGCATACCGATTAAAGTAAACAAACCATGCCGATTACAGTAGGCGTAAAACCGCGCATAAGGTAGCCGTGGAAAACGTACAGCGGCATCCTGCTCCGGGTAGAGCTTACGGATCAGGACACTGTCGGATGCCACGCACGCCACAAAGCTGATGCTGTGTGTCTTCTCCATGGGGTGGTTAAAGTTGAGGAACCATTCGTTCTCCACCTCTTCAAAAGCGGCAGAGTGCTGTTCTTCTGCTGGTTCCGCCTCCAGCTGCGGCAACAGAATACCACAACAGCTGAACGCCCCCTGGCCCATGGACCACAACACATTACCGCACACCGGGCAGACATAAAAGCAGGAACGGCGCAGATTTCCGGAAGTATTGGTGTTGACAAGACTTTGCCCGTAAGCGAGCTCTGCCAGGCTGACGCCCAGTGCCTCTGCTAACGGCTGCAGCAGGGTAATATCCGGTAAACCGTGCCCGGTCTCCCATTTGCTAACCGCTTTATCACTGACACACAGGTTGTCTGCCAACTGCTTTTGCGTAATTCCTTTTTTCTTTCTCAGCTCGCTGATTGTACTGCCGGTCACATAAGGATCCATCTTTTGCTTCTCCTTCTCTTTTTTCTTCAATAATTTATAGGAAAGGGCGATTGCCCTTTCTCTTTTTTCTGATTCTATTATAAAAAAACACGCTGCGCAGTGCAACCTACGCAGCGTGGAGAGAATAAATGATTAAAGCTGAGAAAAAATACTCAAAGCATATTCACATAGGGCGTGATCCTCTTCGCCGGTGCCGCCGGATACACCCAAACCACCGATAATTCTGCCATTCTCCACCAGCGGAACACCGCCGCCGAAGATGACCATCTTATCCAGATTGGCAAGGCCATAGAAGGTCTGTCCCGGCTGTGCAATTTTGGACAGCTCCATAGTGGACATTTTGACTGCTACGCTGGTATATGCCTTTTTGACGGCAACCTCATAGCTGACCAGGAACGCGTCATCCATAACATGCACTGCAATGGGGTTTCCCTCAGAATTGCACACAGCAATGACTGCTTTTTTGCCCGTCTCTAAGGCACGGGCTTCCACAGCCTCTATCAGTCGCTTAGCACGGGCAAGATCTATAGGACGGTAGTCGCCCAACTGGCGCAAAACCTCTTTGACAATATCGTTAGAGCCTTCCATTGCTTTTCCTCCCGTAGGTCCAGACTGTGCCGTTTTATCCGTTACAGGGGCAGCAACTCCTGCGGCAGCCATCTTCCCGGCGTCTGTCTCCAAATAACGCGCCATGATATACAAATAATCCGACAGTCGGTTTAAGAACATCTTGGTGGAACCCTGCGCACTGAAACGGCGATCCATGGTAATCAACGCCCGCTCTGCCCGGCGCGCTACGGTACGGGCGACATCCAATCGTGCCCCTGCCTCACTGGCGCCAGGCAGCACAAAGCTGAAAGTCTCCGGCAGTACCTCATTCATCCGGTCCATTTCCATCTCCAGAAAAGCAATTTCCTCTTCCTGCAAGATATACTGCGGATTACGGATATCAGCAATACCTGCCATAACCGTCATCAGATTGCGTTGTACCCGGGTCAATCCACCGCGCAGCGCCTCTTCCTTGATAAGCACCTTGGCAAGGCCAATCTGGCTGGTAAGCTCATCGATGCAGCCAAGAGTATCGATACGCTCATCCGATTTAAAGATTTGCATACCGGAGCCCAGGCTGGTCATTCCCTTATCACCGTGTTTGGTATATACCTTCATAATTTTTAATCCTTCTGTGTTTTGAACGGTAGCTTCTTGATTGCTCTTGCGCTGTCTGCCCCTACGGATCTGGCAGCCTCTGCCGTGGCTTCAGTCAGCCAAAAAACAGGTTTTTCCCAGGGGCATCCGCGCAGCTGCAACGCCACTTGACTGCCCACTATGGCAACACCGCTACCCAAAACCGAGCTTTCTGCCGCATTGGCTGCAAGCCGCCGCAAATCGGTGCCCTGTTCCATGGAGATCTGATATAATACACCCTCTTCCTCTATCCCTGCGCAGACATTACGCAGACATATCGGGTCGGGATCACTGACATACACATAAATGGAAGGTTTTTGAACGATCATACGCCCGCCCCTTTTTCGCCCAGATAGCTGAGCACCAATCCGGTGGCAACCGCGTTGCGTGGACCCTGTGTGGCACGGATATTTCCCCGTCCGCAGACCACACGGTAGGCGGAAAGCTCTTCCATTAACATTTCCGGAATTTCAAAATCCTCTGCAGAACCGCCAACCAGCACCACATTGGGTATTTTTTTCAGGTTATGCTCCGGCGCTACATACTGCAATGCCCGCAGCGCATTGGTCACAAACACCTTGCGCTTCGCCTCCCGGCGAACCTGCACAATTTTTTCCATCGGGATATCCTCTTCAATCCGGATCCACTCATCCCCGGCAAGTAAAACAACCCTACCGAAATACTTGGGATCAATCGAAGCATCAAAAAACTGCATTGCGCCGTTTTCTAATCGCAGATGATACAGGCTCTCCACACGGGCAAGAGGATACTTTTTAATCTGCTCCGCTACATTACGGCTGGACAGCCCCAGCTCAGTCTGTATCAGCAGACTGACCAGTTCTCCGGCGCCGGCACGGTGGGTCATGGTGACATTGCCGTCAGCCCCAACCAGCGCTGCATCGGTAGAGCCACCGCCCATATCCAGCACCGCAATGGGCAACTGGGTACCCGGGGTGGTCATTGCGCCAATACTGGCCATAATGGCCTCTACGCCTGCCACCTTGGCGTGAATATGCAGCTCCTGCTCCAGGCGGGCAGCAATCTGTCGCATGGGCAGCTGCTGGGTCTTGACCATTGCGGCGATACCCACGGCCTTTTCCATACAGTATTCACCGGCAAGCGCGCCGGAAATTGCCACCGGTGCCAAAGTATCCACCGCCAATAAATCGGTAATGCGCACCTGTCCGGCATCGCCGGACTGTTCCCCTGTTTTGCTGACCTTTACCATGCCGTCCCGTATCCGCTGCAGCATACTGCCCACATTGGTATTGGGCGCGCCGGTGATGTCCTGAACCGTTCCCGCTGCGGCAAGCTGCTGCATAATGACCTCAGCACCGGCGTCCAGCTCCACATGATAGGGTCCTGTCGCACCGTCAACCGGGTGAATGGTAATACTGCCCGCAGGCAGCGCGTTTTCCTGTACATTGCCGCCGGGGGTCTTGATCACCACAGCGCTGCGCTTACCCACCAGGCTTTTGGCAATGGGGGTGACGGAACGGGTCTCCTCCGGGGTCAGACCCAGCAGGGTCGCAATGCCGTAAGGATTACTGAGCATCCGCACCGATGTACCCGGCATAGCGACCTCTATGGCTGCCAACTTTCCCTCCGGCACCTGGTCGATGCTTTTTACCTCATCAATGATTGGGATTTTTTTCGTCAGACGGTTTTCTACCAAAACCGCCTCATCCGCCTGCAGCAGCAACCCGGCAATCATCAGCCTATCTGCGTAGCTGTTGATCTGGGAAGCTGCTACATCATAAACATAGCCCTTTGGCACCACGACCAGATACGGAACACCGGGCTTTGCGCTGCCGATGTTTTCCAGCCGAAGCAGGGTGCCAACCGCCTGTCCTGCACCGGCAGGGGTTCCGGGGTTATGCCCGATCATGGAGGATTCGGTTATCACAGTCTCGGTAATGGTCTCCATGGCTGTATCACCAATGACAGGGGCGGCCTCGTTCAGACGGATCAGATCTATGGTATCCGGTTGAATACCGGCTCCGGAGGCGGCGGCAATCAGTGCAGCTTTAATGCCGTGCACATTTGCCGGGGTACCCTTAGTGCCGGTGGTGGGACGGGACGCCCCACCTAAAAATTGCAGCGCACCGTCGGAACCGACTTCACCGATACATACTTCAGTTGTCGAGTTTCCGATATCTACGCCGGCAATTCTCATTTCAGCAAAATTCCTCTTTTCTCATATACGGCGGCAGCTTCCTCCACCAGCCTGGCACAGCTTTCTGCCCCATACCGAGTGCGCAGTTCACTTGCCAGACTCAGCAGCTGATCCTTGGTGGCACGGTTGGGGCGCAACATATTGTACATACCCAAAATCACATCGTCCGGCACATCCACCAGTTCGGAAGCACGTTCAAAGCTGCGTGCCATGGGAGGATTACCGTTTTCCATGGCAACCTGGCCCTGCTTTTGCAGCATTTCCCGGGAAATCTTGATATCATCTGCATGGACATGACCTTTTTTGATCTCGTCCAATGTGATATCCGTAACTTTTTTTCCGGTCTTGGAGGTGATGGAATCCAGTTCCTTTTCACCCAAAGGATAGTTCGGCATATCGTATTCCTTTCCTGTCAGGGTCCGGGCAATCAGCCCTCGCCGTTCCAGCCTTTCCATTCAATAATGGGTTGCTCTGTGTCCACCTGCTCGGTTTCCACAATATGCATCAGCGCGGCCTTGACCTGATACTTGGCGCGCACCATGGGATCGTTCTCACTGGGAATGGGGGTTACCTGCAGACCCTTAGCGTACCGGGCGGCATTCTGACCCACCTTGCGGTAGGTTTCCATTGTCATAAGCGGTGCCTGAGGGAATAGCTCCAGGTTGGAGAGCGGGTACAGATCCTTTTGATGAATGACCGTAGTACCCTTGGACTGCAGGCCAACGCCGATACCGCTGCCGCTGATTTTGGCAGCCTCCAAACCCATAAAACACACGTCACTGGTCTTCAGTACCTTGACTACGCGTGGGATCATCCCCTCTTCCTCAATACCGGCGCACAGATTCCGCAGGACCTCCTGTTGATCCAGGCCGTTGATGGTTTTCTTAATCTCGCGGCCAAACGCCGGGCCTACACCTATCACAACCTCCCGGGCATCGGTACCCTTATGTGCAACCGGATAACCTGCGTAAGAGGTTTTGGGATTGGTACGGGCTGCGGGCGATGGGGTATTGCCTGTTTGCATCTGCCGCAGGACGGATTCCACTACTTTGCGGACAAGTTCTTCACTGTACTGCATCCTTCTGCTCCTCTCTTACAGATTGTTGGGGTCAATAATGTGGGGTATGCGCTTGATTTCCTCCCAACGCGCCCCCTCCACGCGATAGCCTGTGCCGGGGCCCATGTAGTTGTTGGGCATATTCACAGCACTCATGACCTTAAAGTTTTCATCCAAAATGGCGGAGGTCTGCATATAATCGCCGACCACACGCTGCTTGAGCATATTCAGGATACTTTCAGCCAGCTCCTCATAGCCGCTGTCTGCCAGCGCCTTGACCACATCCACGCCGGTGATACCCCGTTTCATCATCTCCTCCGCGCTCGCCAGATCCGCGGCAACATCACGGGAAAGAGTATCGTGACTGCCGTGGGCATAGGTCACCTTTTCCACCTGCTCATCGGTGATCTCGGTCAGACCCAGCTGACGGAACACCGCCTGCACTGCCTTGCCCGCCGTGTGACGAACCCGGATGACATCCTCTTCTTTTACCGGACGCAGACCGCCGTCTACCATCATATCGCGCTGCATGACATTATAATCGTCAAAATCCTCTGCGTCAAAGTTCGAGCCGGCAAACAGGTTGTCATAGTTAGGCTCCGCCGCATAGCCAGAGAAGATAAAATCCGTACCCGGCATAAACTGCAGCATAGTACGCGCCGTACGGCGCATGGGAGAGTTGGAAAAGCTCTGATCATTAGAGGACGCACACTCTAACCCCAGCAAAGCGGCAACCAGGTTTTCGCCCAGAATTTCGCGGATGCCGGAAGGGACAGAGGCGGTCACGCCGACACAGCTGACCGAGCCGTTCTGGGTTCCCTGAGAACCGGCGCCCTTGGTGACATACAGACAGCGGCACTCCAGGTACAGCATGGATTTTCCTTCACTGCTGCCCATCAACACCTCGCTGCCGGAGCCGGAGGTAAACCGCACCTTCAACCCGCGCGAAGCATATGCCGCATTCAGAAACGCCTTGGAATAAGGGGTATCGTCTCCGTCAACGAACACCTTTTCGGTGCCGTAAACGGACAAAGTCTCTGCATAGGTGGTCAGACCTCGAATGCCCAACTCCAGCTCGGTGGCTTCCTCTACGGCACACTGGGTCAATACACCCCTGCGGCCCACCTGAGAGCCGATCAACAGAGCAATGGCGTTAAAGGGTGCATACCTGGCAACACCGGTGGTTGTCTCCTCCTCTGCAAAGCCACGCAATGCGCCCTCGGCAGCATCGGCTGCGATCTGTACGGGGTCGTCCTTCAGGTTGGTGATATGTGCCTGGTTGCCGGGCTGGCGGCGGGCACGCATCTTCTGCATACCCATCATCATTTCCACCACGTTCAGATAGTTGATAACCTCTACCATCTTTGCGGGGGTAATGCCGGAAATTAGCTCCAGAATTGCCTTGCGGGACACATGGATATCCACGATCATGCGTGCAATCTCCAAAGAAGGGGTAGCCATGGACATTGGGCTGTGCTCAATATCAATGGCATGATCTGCAATAAAGGTATCCAAAAAGTCGAATTCTTCCCGGTTTTTGCCGTCCAGCTCAACAATCTTACCGTTTTCCACCCGGATAGAGGGCTTGGGATCGTAGGGGCTGCTCATGGCGACAAAGCCTTTTTCAGGCCACTCGTTGATGTAACCGTCCATATTGACGGGACGGGCATCCAACGCCTGAATGCGCTTGGAACGCTGCATAATATTTCTCCCTTCAGAACTTCTGCTGCAGAATTGCTGTCTCTCGTATCCCTGCAAAGAAACAAAACATTCTACAAAAAGTCGTTTTGAATTTAATAAATATATTAACGCATAGATACGCTTTTGGGCAGATCTATACGGTTATAGTATGCGCTTTTTTTGTCATAAAGTCAATGGCCGAACACCATTTTTCTACAGTTATTTCGTAATAAATAAACTCGTTTTTTCTATAAAGAGTTCCCGGGGCAAAGGTCCCCGACAGTGAACCAATTTTTTATGAAAAAAGCACAATTTCCTTTGTGAAATTCCGTCAAAAAGCTATCTTGTTTTCCTCTGTCATATCTGCTATAGTTTTAACCGATGGCTGTCTTATTAATATATAAGTTGGAGATGGAAGCCGAATATCACTGTAAGAAAAACACAAGGGAGAAACTACTATGAAAAATCCGAATCTGGATAAGTTTCCGTTGGGATTCTGGAGCACCTTAGAGGCAGGTCAGGCCCCCATTGACCAGCCCAAGGACTGGGCTGAGATGGGCATGACCCTGACTATGGGGGATGCCTATAAAGACGGCGTAACCGATAAAGCGCACTTTAAAGCCATGCTGGACTGCGCCTATGAGCAGGGCTTGAAAATAATTTTGTGTGACGAGCGCGCCGAAAGCCGCACCATTGCAAAGATCGGTTTTGACGGCTACCGCGCCAATTTGCAAGCCGTTGTGGATGACTGGGGCAGTCATCCCGCCATTTGGGGCGTACACCTGGGCGATGAGCCCAACATGACCGAGTATCCCCTGTTTATCCGTGCCATTCACCTTTGCCAGGAGATTGCACCCCAATGGCAGCCCTATGCCAACCTGCTGCCCTGGGCACCCGGTGTACAGGATGACCTGGGTCTGACCGACTGGAGCAAGTATTTGGATGATTTTGTCAAGGATTCCGGCATGAAGTTCCTTTCCTATGACTGCTACACCCAAATGCGCAGTGACCCCATGGCATGGCCCATCTATTTCCACAATTTAAAGCTGTACGGGGATGCCGCCCGGCGGAACGATATCCCTTTTTGGACCATTTTGTTGAGCGTACCCCACTTTAAGTACCGTAATCCCTCGCTGGATGATATCCGCTGGCAACTGAACACCGCTGTGGCAAGCGGTGCAAAGGGAATTTCCTGGTTCTATTTATATCAGCAAAATATCTGGTACAGTAACTACCGCAACGCACCGGTCAATCAGGTTGGCCGTAAGACCCAACTGTACTACGACATCAGCGATGTCCAAAATATCTTTAACCGGACCCTTGCCCCTGTTATGGATAAGCTGACGCTGCAAAAGGTCTACCATATCTGCAAAGCCTACGGCGGCTTTGAACTGTTCTACGGCGATGAAGAGGTGGAATTCCACGACAGCGAAGAGCCCATGATCATGAGCTACTTTACCGACGAAGCTGACCCAGAATGGAAATATCTACTGCTGGTCAACAACAGTTGTACTGAAAGCGTGCTGTACACGGTCACATTGCACGGTCATCCTTCCGAGACGCAGGAGCTGATTTGTGACGGCGAATGGCGTTCTATGAGCGGCAAGCTGCACGACGACGGTGATGTTAAGCTGACCGAAACCGGTATGCAGCTGCCCCACTGGTATGCGCCGGGCCAGGCTGTTCTGTACCGCTATAAGCGCTGAAGCTGAGATGTTCCTCACAGAGCCTTTTCGTCTTTTCGGGAAGGCTCTTGTGTTTTTCAAAAGCTAAATATCATCAATGGAAAGGAGATGTTTTTCCTATGGATCAAACTGAAAAAATGCAAAAAATGCTTTCGGTTCAGCTTACGGATCGCATCACCGGCGAAGCCAAAGAGATCTCCTATACCCTGCAGCGGTTGGAAATTCCTTACATCACCAAGGAAAACCGGATAGAAACCCGTCCTGTCCAGCTGGCGATCCCGGACGGCGTGTCAAAACCGGTACCGCTGGTGTATGTCGCCCACTACACAATGGACGACAGTGCCAGCGAGTGGCGCTGGTATCTGTCCAACGGCTGGGCGGTGGCGTCAACCGTTGAGTTTGAGCTGATCTACAACATGCAGCTGACCGACAACAATCTGGTCTTTAACAATGCCGCCCTGTATACCCTGCGCAACCTGCCGGAAATTGACAGAAACCGCATTGCTGTTGTGGGCGGCAGCGCAGGCGGCTATATGACTCTGATGTTGGATGGTCTGCAGTTGGGAATCTGCTGCTGTGTGGCAAACTGCCCGGTTGCCAATCTGCATTTTAATTTCCACAGCTTTTTTACAGCCGCTATAGAGCTTCATAACGCCACCTACGCCGCCCTTAGCGAGGAAGAACGTGCCGAGGCGGAGCGGCTTTCCTCTTCGACGGAACAGGCCGAGCTATATCGGGGCATGAGCATGGCAAAGCTGCCGATCCTGTATTCCATTTCCGATTTCTTTATGAAGGCGATAGATAACTTTTCTGATTCGGTGGACAGCACCCGTGCCACCGCCCTTTCGCCCATCGGTCACGCCAGGGCATTTTCCGCCCCGTTTGTCATCATCCATCACACCTCGGACGGTCTTGTCCCCATTGATCAGATCAGCCGTCGGTTTACCTATCCTTCTACCGGAAAAAGTCTTCCAGAAAGCTTTCATCCTCGCCTGCCTGACCCACCCAAGGTGACTGCGGATCATTCTTTGGAAGAGCTGCTGCCCGCCGACCGGATCAGCGTAAAGTACTTACCCGCCGAGACTGCCGTCATTGACCTGCCTTTTGACCCGGATAAAGACTATACGCTGGATATTTTTGACGAAGGCCCGATGGAAAGCTACAGCGGTCACCGGCTGATCGATGCAAAGGGTGGCACCGACAACACATGCTTTATCAAAGAGATGTTCCGTCGGGGTGCAGCGGCAACCGTAAGGCTGAGCGAAGAAAAGCTGAAGCTATTGTTGCAGCGGTATGACGGCGAAAGCATCGCCTTGCCGCCCCGCACTGGAATAGACGATACCGTCTACGGTTCTTTGGCTGTATACCGGCAGGAGATTCAGCAGGAGCTGGCCGACTGGGTGTTAGACCACTCTGTCGAGGCCTACAGGGAAGTGTTGGACCGGCTGACCGAGCGGGAAAAAGACCCTGCCGTGCGGGAAAAGTTGCATAAGACAGGGCTTACCGTTGCCGAAAGCTTTGTCTGAGCGACCGCCGTTTCTCAAAAGAAGAATACTGCTAAAACAAAAACTGTCCCCTTTGGATAAAACAAGCCCGGCGTTTGCAGACTGTAAGGTCCGCATAACGCCGGGCTTGTTGATGTTTAATCAGGGACGACTGTGTTTTTCTTTTCGTCAATCCATTTTCGCAACCACAGCTCGCTTTCCAACCCGATCCCCATAACGGAATTAGTCTCGAAGATCATGCCGTCCAACCGGCCCTCCTGCATGAGACGTAAGCCAAGCTCACACTGCAGCTTCATCAAATCAAGGGGCACTGCCTTGCGTGACGGAAAATCAAACATGTAGATACCGAGCATTTTTTTCTTTTCGCGGAAATTCTTTTCAATGGTTTCAAACCGCCCTTCCAAAAGGGGCAGCTCCTCACAATTCCAGGTCCACAAGGTAATACCGTCAATGTATTTCAACAGAGATGGATGTATACCGTTCAGCTCATAGGTATACCATACCATATACATTTCCATATCCCGACCCGAAGCGTCCAGGCCGGTGCGGATCTCTCTGAGCAGAGCCTCCGCTTTTTCTGTTTCATCCGGTTGGCCCCTGAATTTCTGCAAAAAATCATCCATGAACGCCCCGCAAATGTTTGGGTACTTTTCAGCAAGCGTACAGATAAACTTTTCCTCATTTCCCACACGAAAGCCCGCCGAGCCTGTTGCACCCCAAAGCACCTTCTTCATGCGCAAAAAACTCTCTGCATAGCCAAAGGCATCCTCGGAAAAGGGAACCGGCTCGCCATCACAGTTGATCAGCATCACATTGGGGATATCCAACATAAATGCTCCTTCTGCCGGAGTGATCCGCGAACGGCGCAAGCCTGTACCTCCCAAATAGGGATCATCCTGATGCGGTCGAACACCGAATAGCCAAAACTTATCTCTCGCAATCGCCATTTAGTCGTACTCCTTTTTCACTGTCAGTTTGAATCAGATATCCCAATGATAGGTATGGCAGCCGCTGCCCACTTCCACCTCGCCGGTAGGCAATGCGACCTTGCCCTTGACGCCAAAGGGGATTTTGACATACAGATGCAGCTGACCGTACCGTTTGACCCAGCGCACACTGATATCGCCGTGAACGGTCTCCACCACCGCCCGGGCGGAGAGCAGATCTGCCGGGTAAGCCGGGGCAATGCGCACGGCATCAGCGCCGTTTTCGGTCAGCTCAATGCCGCACAGATACCGGTAGAACCAGTAATCCACTGCGCCGTACATGGGGTGGTTGTGAGAGTTCATGCCGCCGTTTTTCTTCAGCTCAAACCGTTCCCAAACGGTGGTTGCCTCGTTCTGAATCATAAAGCCGTAAGAGGGATACTCGGTGCTATTCAAAATCTTCCAGGCATCCTCTAAATAGCCGTAGCGTGTCAGGATATCCATCAGATAACGGGTACACAGGTTGCCGGTGGTGAATTTATAATTCTTTTTCACCAGATCCTCATGCAAAACAGCAGCCGCACGCACACTGTCATCCTTTTCCAACAGTCCCAACCACAGAGTAAATGCCTGGCTGGCCTGAGAGCCTTCGGCGACCTTAGCGGTATCGGCGTGCCACCATTCCTTCAGGTATGCCTCTTTCACCTTTTCCGCCAGATCAGTGTAGGTTTTCTCATCCTCTTTTCTGCCCAGCAGACCGGCAAAGCGGGCCAGTGTGCGGCAGTTGAAGTAGGAATAACCGGTAGACATCAATAGACCGGGGGTCACTGCGGACACTGCATTTTCCTCGTCGGGGCAGGCATAGGCCGGGCTTGCCCAGTCGCCATAATAGCTATACTGAACAATGTAGTCCTTGCTTCTGGATAGCAGATAATCCTCCCAGGCAGCAAAGCCGTCAAAGCTTTCACCGATTAAGTCCAAATTGCCGGTGAATAGCAGTGTCTGAGCGCCTGCCACCAGATAGGAGGAGCAGACCGGATCAGCCGGCAGACAGCCGAATACAAAGGGGGCACAGCAGGTAAACGCGCCATTTTCTCGCTGTTCGTTGCGGATATCCCGTACCACCTTGGCAAACATACGGCCAATGGCGAAATTGTAGGGAGTCTCCTCAAAACGGACCGTGGCGTCGTTCATCCAACCCATCCGCTCATCCCGCTGGGGGCAGTCGGTCAAAATACTATGGATATTTGCTTTTTCAGTTTGGACAGCATTCTGATGTATCTTATTGATCAGCGGATTGCCGCAGCTGAAGGTGCTGCCGGACACAATATCAGTATACAGTGCCACTGCGGTAATCTGTTTTTTATCGATCCGGTCCAGACCGGTAATCTCCGCATAACGGAAGCCGTGATAAGTAAACCGGGGCTGCCAAACAGTCAGATCCCGCTCATCTCCGCTTGCAATATAGGTATCCGTCTGCTTTGCCTCGCGCAACGGCGCGCGGTAAATGGTGCCGTCCTCATCCAAAAATTCCATAAAGGAAACCGTGATCGTCTGGCCTTTTTTCAGCTTATCCGGCAGGGTAAATTTCAGTACGCCTGCCATATTTTGGCCAAAATCCACCACAAAAGTGCCCTTTTTCGGCTCAAAAATATCCACGGCGGGATAGATCTCCTGCTCCAGAATGGGCGGGATCACCATGGGGATCAGCTTGCCGCCGGGGCCAGCGTCCTTTCGAACCGGTGCAAAGCCGGTAGCTTCGGCAGTCAGCCAGGCGTTATCCGCCTGGTTGGCGTCATAGGTCTCGCCGTCAAAAATATTGGCGGAAACCACCGGTCCGTACCGCCACTGCCAACTTTCATCGGTGGCAACCGTACACTCTCTACCCTCAGCATCCTTAAATGCAAGTACAGCGTTCAGCATGGGGCGGCCGTTGAATTCAATGGCGCGCTTGATATCCGGGTGGTTCAGGTTAATATCCACAAAGTGGCTGTCAATATTACGCCAGCCGTCGGCTACCTCTACCACCAACACGTTTTTGCCATCCTTCAGCAGTTTTTCCACGCCGGTCAACACCGCGTACTGAACGGTTTTGGCATAGTTGGTGTGGGCAGGGTCCATTACAGCGGTATCAACTGCCTGACCGTTCAGATAAGCCTTGTGATAACCGATGCCGGCCAGGTACAGACAGGCGGCCTTGAAACCGGGCTTCAGCTCAAAAATGCAGCGGTATTCAATGACCGCACGCTTGCGGTACTCGGTCGGGACGATCCAGCTTCCCTCCCAGTTTTCCCGCAGACCCACAAAGAAATTCTCTTTTTCGCTGACAGCCTGCTCTCCGACGGTGTTTTTTATCCACACCTGCACGGTCAACGCCTTACCGTCCTGCAGTGCATCGCCCGCATAAGTCATGCGCTGGGCTGCCTGTTGTTGCCAACCGCTGTCCCACAGGGTCTTTTCGCCGTCGCAGACCGCAACACGGCAGGCAGTCTGTGCATCCTCATCCTTGTCGGATTCCACTGTCCAGCCGATCAACGGTGTACGGGTACCGATAACACGGCTGCGGGCATTTTCGCCCAGCTCTCCGCCCTCTAACCAGATCTTTGTAACCTGTAACATGTCAATCTCCTTTATCTTCTTTTTCTTATCAAGGCTTTAATAGATAACAATAGCGTCAATCGGTGGGGTTCAGCAGCTTGATCAGGGTACCGTCCTCGGTGACAAAAGGCACATTGGTGCGGCCCAAAAAGCCTGCTATAGCGGCCCAGCGCTGCTCCATCTCCACATCGTAATCCACAGGCATAAAGCCTGCGGTCAGATAGCTTTGAATGGCGGGCACGCGGAAATCATCCGTGGTTAGGTAGGCAATCTTTGCGCCGCGCTGCCACAGGTTTGCCATGGCAACCCCCATCAGCAGCTTGCCCACACCCCTGCCGCGGCATTCCGGCAGCGAGCCGACCATATGCACATCTCCCACCTTGGTATCCTCCTCCAGCAGGCAGGTGATAGTGGCAACCGGCTTGCCCTGCCACTGTAAAAAAAACAGCGCGTCCGGTGAAAAGTCATTTCGGGAGGTCATGCATCCTTCAAACACCGTGTTGGTGTCATCCTTCAGACCCATCAAACCGTTGCGGCAGCAGGCACCCCAAGCATCAATATCCTCCTGCGTGCCGTTAAAGGTACGCATCGTCCAGCCTTCCGGCAGCTGCGGCATTTCGCAGGCAACCGGTTTCCACACCATCTTTAACTGTTTCATTGTTTTATCCTCACTTTTTATTCTCTCAGCCGGGTACAATCGGCTGATTTTTACTATCCGTCTCGATTTATCTGGGCTTCTTACAAATTCAGCAGTACGATAGCCGTAATGCCGGTGACCATGGCAAGCGCTTTCCATTTGGTCAGTTTTTCTTTAAAGAACAGAAAAGAGATGACCGACGTCATCAGGCATAGGCCGCCGTTGACACAGGGGTATAAAATAGCGCCGGGCACCACGGCGCAAAGACCGCCGTTAATCAGATTGCCCAAAAAGCTCAAAGAACCAGCCCCGAAGCTCAGGCCAAAGACCAGCATCTTATCCCGCATACTGAACCCGCAGATACCGCCTCCTTCTTCCCCTTGCTTGCCTGCCTTGACAAAATAATGGGTCAGAAACAGTGCTGTACTAATCAGGTATCCTATCCCCATCATCTGCATGGCAGCTTTTTCGCTGTAGTTCACCACCGTCATCTTTTGCTGAGTAGCCGTCACGCCGTTGGCGAAAAACGCGGCTAAGGCAATCACCAGCCACAGCAATGTGGCACGGCGCTGCTCCCCCTTCTCCGGGCTGATAGCGCTTAGTGCCAGGGTTGCCAGCATCAGCAGCACACCGACAATCTGCAGCCCGGTAAAATGCTCATGGTTACCCACTGCCGAATATAGCAGCGGCCAGATCAGACTCATGCTGAGCAGAATAGCGGAAAGGGACAGCGGCCCCTTTTGCATGGACAGCGCATAACAGGCACTTGCCACATAGGCAAATACGCCGAACAGTACTGCCATGACCCAAAGGCTGCCGCTCATCCGCAAGCCCAACCCGCTGCTGCAGAAAAACAACACGCCACTGCAAAGGTTCAGTATCGCCTGAAAAAGCAGGATACCTTTTTGCTGCTGTGGCACCAGCAGTTGATATAGCCGGATGCTGATGCTCATAACCGAAAAGCAGCACACAGAGATAAAAATAAGTAATGAATTCATAGCCTCGTATTATCCTTCATTTAATATATTCTTGCGCCTGCTCCAGCCACAGCTGACGCACATGCTCGAATACGCTATCCGGGATCGGCTCGCAGGGATGCGCCGAATGAGGCAACAGCTGATTCCCTGCTACCTCGGGGGTAACACAAGCCGTATCGTTGCGGTAGCCCTCCCGCTGGGCGGGATCGCGGAAATCCGGAATGGTCATCGGCCGGTTACCCGCCAGAATAGAGCGGTAGGCAAACAAACCGCAGAAGAACATATCCAGTGCCTGGTACAAACCGATCGCCCACTCGCCATCCGGCTTACCGAGAATTTTTTGAATAAAGAAGTGCAGCGGATAAAAATCGCACCCACCGTGGCTGGTGACGCCCGAGGCAATATAAGCCTCATGACTGACTTCAGGATCCGGATCGTAATGCTGCCAGCTGCCATCGCCGGGTTTGGGACCTTCCACAATACTGTGCAGATGCTGCTCATTCATCCGGTCGGATTCCATACAGCCGCTTTTTCCGAATATCTGATAGTTGTGACTGTGAGGGAACCGTTTCAGCGGGCCGTGCATACTTTTAAAGATCGCGCCGTTTTCCATGGTGATCATCTCAATGCCTATGCTGGCCTCATAGCCCAGCTCTTTCTCAGCGGGATTGTCGTTTACCGGGCCCTCAAAGCCCACCACGCTGACCGGACGCAGTCCGGTAATGGTCATCAGTGGACCGGTAGAATGGGTGCAGTAGAAGGTGGAATACATCCGATTCCGCCAGTGATTGCGCTCACCGTAGGTCAGGGCGGGTATGCCCGAAACCAGGTCATGGATATATTCTCCCTCTCCGTAGACGGCCTCACCGATCTCGCCTTTTTTGTAGCGCAGCCACATCTCAAAGGGAGCCTGCATATAGCAGCAGTTTTCTGCATAGGTGTAGACGCATCCGCTTTGCTCCACAGCTTCACACAGCTCCACTGCCTGAGCCAGTGTTTCACAGGGCAGCAGCTCACTCATAACATGTTTTCCGGCGCGCAGGCAGCGCACCGCGTAGGGCGCATGCTCCGTGGCATAGTTTGCCAACACCACTGCATCCATATCATGCTGCAAAAACTCATCAAAGGTCTCGTACAAGGCGACCGTCAACCCTGCCGCTTTTGCTGCCGCATCTACCTTTTCCAAAATGGGGCGGTATTTGTCACAGACCGCAACCAGAACGGCATCCTCGCTGTGTAGCAGCTGGTCGATCATCACATAGCCCCGAGCACCGCCGAAGACGCCTATTTTCAACTTGTTTGCCATAACACTCTCCTGAAATTCTGATTCGATTACTTTTGTTCTTCCTTCTTCGCAGACAATTTGCGATATTCGGTTGGCAGGCAGCCGCACTGGCTCTTAAAAGCGTTATAAAAACCGCACAAAGAGGAATAACCCACCCAGCTGGCGATTTCCCGCACGGTAAAGTCCGTTTTTTTCAGCAGCTGACTGGCGCTGCACACCCGCATATAGCTCAGTCGCTCATGATAGGTGCAGTCATATTCCTGTCGGATAACGCGGTTCAACTGGCGAGAGCTGATACCGATTTTATCTGCCACAAATTCTAAGGATAAATCATACATATAGTAAGAATCGAATAGCTGACGCAGCTTTTCGCTGCGGGACAGTGCCGGGTTGGTCAGCAGCTTTTGTACCGGGTCCATCGGTTGCCCGCCCAAAACATCCTGCACCGACATCATCAGCTCCACAAAGCAGGCGCAAATCATAGACCGTCTGCCGGTGCCGCACAGCTGAGAGATGCGTTTATTGATATCCGCCATCTCCTCCCCTCCGCTGCCGTATACGCATTCGGCGCTTTCTAATAGGGTATGCAGCCCGTCCCACAGGTTTTCGGTACTCGCAAAGCCGTTTAGTGCCGCAGAAAAACTCAGGTTATACCGTGTGGTGGCGTCCTCCAGAAAATTGACATAATGCTCCAAACCCGGTCGGATGATAACAAAGTCATTTTTTTTCAAAATCAGAGTCTGCTGCTCGGTCACCACCCGCATACTGCCGTTGGTTACAAAGAACCACTCGTACTTGGGGTGGGTGTGCATAGTTTCATTGGTGTGTTGGTTGCGATCCTCCGACTGGAACAAACCGCTGTCTAAATTCAGAGAAAAACGGACATTCTCCCAATCGAACTGATATTCGCAATCATTGCTGGAAAACGCGCTCAGTACAAAATTATCCATCTGTGTTATTTCTCCTCGTTTTTTACTCTTTTACTTTTTGCTGTTTGACACTGCCCTCACACAGGGTAGTGTTTCACTTACAGTCGCTGGTAAGCTCCCATGATCGCCGGAATAAACTGCTTTTTACGGCTGATAATATCCGGCAGCAGAACGCCGCCCTCCTGCTGGGGCTTTGCATCCGCAAAGCCGACCTCTAATAGCTTTTCGGCGTGTGCCCCGGTGCAAAGCACCACCGAGCAGGTCTTGGGAATATCCGTCAGCAACACATAGATATCCTCCACATTCTGCTTGTACAAGGCCTCTGTCAGATAACCGGACAGCAGCTTCCGGGCGGTTTCCAGGTTTTTTTGCGTCATAAAGGTTCCCTGTGCCACCCCGAACCGTACATCGCCGCACATAAACACCTTAAAGTCCTGCAGAAATACCTCTTCTGCCGTTTTTCCGTCCACCCGCTCGCCTGCCTCAAACATATCCGCCGCAAAGCTTTGAATATCCACCTCGGCAAGCTGCGCCAACCGTTCTGCCGTATGCAGATCCACATCCGTACAGGTCGGGCTGCGGAATACCAGCGTATCCGACAAAATGGCCGCCAGCAAGATACCCGCCACCTGTTTGCGAGGTGTCACCCCTGCCTCGGCATACATCTGTGCCACAATAGTCGCGGTGCAGCCCACCGGCTGGTTGCGGAAATATACCGGACTACCCGTCTCTAACGAACCGATCCGGTGATGGTCAATGATTTCCAGAATCTCCGCCTGGTCGTAGCCCTCCACCGCCTGGGTCTTCTCGTTGTGGTCCACCAAAATGACCTTGCGGCGTCGCATGTTGATCACATTGCGACGGGAGAGCATACCGCAGTATTTTCCCTCCTCATCCAGTATTGGGAAATACCGGTGACGAACGCTGGCCATGACCCGGATAGCATCATCCACCGGGGTGACCAAGGTAAATTTCATGATTTTACTGCTATCTGTCATACAGTAGGATACCGGAGCACACTGGGTGATCAATTTACCTGCCGCATAGGTATCCATGGGTACGCTCATGATGGAGACACCGTTTTCCTCTGCAAGTTTCAGAATGGTACGGCCCACTGCCGCCCCCTGGCACACAATGATCAGCGAGGCGTTCATTTCAATGGCGCAAAGCTGACTTTCATACCGGTTGGAAAGGATAACGATATCCCCGTCCTCCAGATAGGTTTCCATGATATCCGGGCTGGCAGCGCCCACCATAACCTTACCCTTTTCCACAAAGCCGTTCTCATCGCCGGTGAGCATACAGCCTTCCAGAGTCTCCAAAATATTGCGGTAGCTGGTATGGCTTTTGGCCAAAACGCCGGTATCAAACACATCCATATTTGCCGTGGCAATATCTTTAACCGTGATAATGCCCTTCATGACGCGATCTTCATCCACCACCGGCAGGGTATCGATCTCCCGGTCGCGCATGATGCGCCAGGCCTTCCGTAGACTGCAGTTTTCGGGAATGCCATCCATCTCACGAAAATCCACATCCCGAACCTTGGGGCTTAGATCCGTACAAAGACGGGGAGAGCCAAAACCGAACCGATTTAGGACAAACTCCGACTCCTGATTCAGCTTTCCAGCCCGTCGCGCCTCATATTTTAACGGTCCAAGGGTATTTTTCAATTCGGCGTAGGCAATTGCCGAACAGATCGAATCGGTATCCGGATTTCTGTGACCGATAACTGCCACTTTGGTTGAGGGTCTTGCCATTTCAAGTGTTTCCTTTCCGCTGATAATCGCACACAAAACGATTTATTACCAGTGTATATTATAAACCAAACTAAAATATTAAGCAACGGAAAAGCGACATTTTTTGCACAAAACCCGACATTTTCTCTTTTGGATAGATCAATACGGACATTGTCCGGAAAAAGAAAAGAGCCCCGCTATCTGCGACGCTCTCTCCTGCTTTGGGAAATTAAAAAGACATTTGATTTTCTGCTCAGTTGTTTTCGAGCAGGTTTTACTTGCGCTCAAAACTGCGACAATCCGTGCATTCCTCATCACCGGGGAAGCATTCCTTTGCGCCGACCTGAATATGCCCCAGGGAACAGTAGTCCTCGCAGCTGCAATGGTGCTTACAGCCCTTGACATTACAGCTGATACAGTGATTGATATTATCCATCTTGTTCACTCTCCTTTTTGCGGTTTTTACCGGGTGCGGGATTTTGCGTAATTGCCCGACCCTGCCTTTAGTATCACCGTTTCAAAGGAAAATATGCGCCAGTCACCCGATTGTTCTTTCGGTTAACGGGGCAAAAACACGCTTACAGCTTTTCATCTGTGATCTGCCACACTTTGTATCTCCTGCAACTCAAAACGAAGCTTTTGGGGGCAATCCGGATATTTTTCCCGATCGACCTTCTGCAGGAACATAGAAAGCGGCCGCACCCACAGTCCGCCGTCACCGTAAAGCTTTCGATAAACCACCATTTCTTCCCCCGTTTCGGAATGTCGGGCGATATCCTCCACCAAATAATAATCCCCTTTGAAATGCCGGTAAACCCGTTTCAGCAGTACCTGTTGCATACATTCGTCCTCCTGTTCCGAAAAAAGAACTATGAATTGTGAAAACAAAAAGATGCAATCACGGGCAGATGGCTTCGCGGTTGCACCTTATGCGTTTTGATTACAGCTCCCCGCGGCTCAGCGCCTTCAGGTAGGCATTAATAAAGCCCTCCAAATCGCCATCCATTACCGCATTGACATTGCCATTCTCGAAGTTGGTACGGTGATCCTTAACCAGCGTATACGGCATAAACACATAGCTGCGAATCTGGCTGCCCCAGGCAATCAGGTTCTGTACACCCTTGATATCCTCAATCTTGTCCAAATGCTCCTGCGTTTTAATCTGCAGCAGCTTACTTTTTAACATTTTCATAGCCGTATCCCGGTTTTGGAACTGGCTGCGCTCGGTCTGGCAGGAGACCACAATGCCGGTGGGCTTGTGAATCAGGCGTACTGCAGAGGAGGTCTTATTGATGTGCTGACCGCCTGCGCCGGAGGAACGGTACACCTGCATTTCAATATCCTCGGGACGGATATCTACCTCGATATTATCATCAATTTCGGGCATGACTTCCAAGCTGGCAAAGCTGGTCTGCCGACGGCCGGAAGCATCAAAGGGGGAAACGCGCACCAGACGGTGTACGCCGTTTTCACTTTTCAGATAGCCGTAGGCATTTTCTCCGCTGATCAGCAAACTGCAGCTCTTAATGCCCGCCTCATCGCCGTCCAGCATATCCAGCACCTGCACGGAAAAGCCCTGATCGGCGCAAAAACGGGTATACATCCGATAAAGCATGGAGACCCAGTCCTGTGCCTCGGTGCCGCCTGCACCGGCGTGGAAGGTTAAAATGGCGTTGGAATGGTCATACTCTCCGGTGAGAAGGGTGGACAGCTGCATCTTCTCCACCTTCAAGGTCAGTGCCTCCAACTGCTGCTGCAGCTCGGGCACCATGGTCTCATCGTCCTCCTCCTCAGTCATTTCAATAAAGGTCTCAATATCCTCCGCATCGCGGCACATGGTCTCGTAGCTTTCGAGCTTTTGCTTGATGGAACCCAACTCGGACAGCGCAATACGGGCTGCGTCCGCGTCGTCCCAAAAGGCGGGCTGTGCGGAAAGCTGTTCCAGCTCCTCCCTGCGCAGACGCAGATGGGTCAGGCCCAACGCCTCGCCCAGATCGTGGATAGCGGGCTGCAGCTCGGCCAACTTCTGTTTGTAATCGTCCAGCAGAATCATCTTGTTTACATTTCCTTTCTGTGCCCTACCTGCTTCTTCCCCGGCAGATCTTCACAATTTAACCGATTTTTTGCAATTCGGTAAGGCTGTATTCACAATTTACAATATCTTTTATATTATACTGTAAATAGTTAGGGTTTGTAAAGAGAAAACCTTTGCTTTTTTTCGGTTTTTCCGGTATAATAAAGAAAAGTTTGTAGCGAACCGGCAAAGCATCCGTTGCTTTGCCTCAATAAAGGAGTATGATCTTGAGCAATAAACATAATTCCAGCTGCCCGGTGTGCAGCCATCCCTTCCGCCCCGATGACGATGTGGTCGTCTGCCCGGAATGCGGCGCATCCTATCACCGCAGCTGCTACCAGTCTGTTGGGGAATGTCTGTACCGGGATAAGCACGGCACTGATTTTTCTTTTGTTGAAATGGATAAACCCCAGCACAGTGAACAATATGTGCTTTGCCCCAACTGCCAAAAAAGCAACCCTGCCGACGCCCCCGCCTGCGAAAACTGCGGGACCCGCTTAGAGGGATTGGAGGTTTTCGGACAGGAGGACAAAGAGGAGACCCCAAAGGAAAACACGAATTTTCAAACGGAAGCTGATAGCGCGGATACGGTACCGGCTTACCGGCGCAAACGACCGGAGGTTTCCCCCGACACCGGAAAATTCCGCCCTGTGGATGACGCCCACCTGCGCCTGGATGAGGTGGAGGGCACCCCGGAGGAACCCACCCCCATGAGCGAGCTGAAAAAGCAGCTGAACTTGAGTGAGCAGCTGGACGGCTTCAGCTTAAAGGAATGGCTCTGCTTTATCGGCCCGGCGGGTCCGCTGTATCTGTTCCAATTCAAAAAGATGGACGCCAGCAAGCGGGGATTGTCTTTCTCGCTGCCCGCCGCCTTTTTCCCGGGCATCTTTTTCCTGTATCGCAAGGTATGGGGTTGGGGTATTCTTGCAACCCTAATCAAGCTGGTCTGTGTTATTCCCTCCCTGTTGGGGTTTGCCGCAGCAAACGGCGCTTCTCTGTCGCTGCCCTACAGTGCCGAGCAGCTAAGCCTGTTTGCTCAGTACGCCACCTATTTAGATACTGCCATGAGCATTTTTTGGGGCATTGCAGCGGCTACCCTGTACCGCAAACACAGTATTACCCGAATGAGACGGCTGAAGCAAAGCTTTTGTCAACTACATGAGGCAACGCTGCCACTGCAGGATGAATTTCACCTTTTCTTGGCGCAGAAGGGTGGGGTATGCCTGCCTGCCGGTCTTGCCGCAGGGGTGATCAGCGTACTGATCTATTACGCGGTGGCGTTCTTTCTTTAATATTTGACCCGGCCAATTCGGTTCGGGTGCTCCTGCAAGACGGAAACCAAATAAAAAAATAGCCGATTCGCCCATTTCTAAGGAAAAACTGCTTGACGGGGTAGAAAAAATATGCTAAAATAAATCATTGTCACAAGGGGTAATTCTGCCCCATGACATATATCCTTGCCCCGCAAGGGGCCTTATGTCCAAAAGGAGGTGTACAAAATGGCAAAATACGAAACTATGTTGGTCGTTTCCACTGCCGCCGACGAGGAGGCAACCGCTGCTCTGGTCGCTAAGTTTAAAGCACTGATCGAGGCTAACGGCACCATTGAGAATGTGGAGGATTGGGGCAAGCGCAAGCTGGCATACCCCATCAACGACGAGACCGAGGGTTACTATGTGGTCACCACATTTGAGTCTGCTCCCGAGTTTCCCGCCGAGCTGGACCGTGTCTACCGTATCACGGACGGCGTCCTGCGTTCTTTGACCGTCGTTAAGGAATAAGTATTCAGGAGGAAATGGCTTTATGTTGAACTGTGTTGTGCTGCAAGGGCGTTTGGTAGCCGATCCGGAATTGCGTCAGACTCAGCAGGGGATCCCTGTTGCCAGCTTCCGCATTGCCTGTGACCGTGTGGCCCGCGCCGGCGAGCAAAAGCAGGCTGATTTCTTTTCCGTTACCGCCTGGAGAAATAGCGCCGATTTTGTGTGCAAGTATTTCCACAAGGGTGATATGATTTTGGTGGAAGGTCGTTTACAGACTAGCACCTACCAGGATAAGAATACCGGAAAGAATATGACTTCTTACGATATCGTAGCCAACAACATCAACTTCTGCGGCGGCAAAAACGGCGCTGGCGCCGGCACCGCAGACAATTACGCCCAACCCGCCGCCAACTATTCCCGTCCGGCTGTACCCCAGGCGGCTCCCGCCTATTCTGCCGGCAGCGACAGCGACTTTTCTATCGTGGATGATAGCAGCGATCTGCCTTTCTGATGCAGATCCATCTTATAAGGAGGTAAAACGACCATGGCTTTTGAAAAGAAAGAAATGGGCGAGCGTCCTGCCCGTCCCATCCGTCACAGCCGCAAGAAAGTTTGCAGCTTCTGTGTTGACAAGATCGAGCACATCGACTACAAGGATGTGAACCGTCTGCGCAAGTATATTTCTGAGCGTGCAAAGATTGTCCCCCGCCGTGTGACCGGCACCTGTGCCCGTCATCAGCGTGACCTGACCAGTGCGATCAAGCGTGCCCGTCAGGTAGCTTTGCTGCCCTATGTTGCAGACTGATTATTCCGTCAGCGAAAAGTCAAAGAGCATCGCAGTTTTCTGCGATGCTCTTTTTCTGTTTAGTCTGCTCTTCCCAGGGTATCCGACACAACAAAAACCGTTCCGAAAATCATTATTATCAACGCTGCCAAATAACTCAAAGTGAATTGATTTTTCAATAAGATAAAAGACAGGCCGGCACCGATGAACGGTGCAACCGCATAGAAGGCGCTTGTTTTTGCGGCACCTAAATGTCTTTGTGCCCTTATATATGTAAAAATACTAAGCCCGTAGGCAACAAACCCAAGAAGCATTGCCAAACCCAAATATTTAACATTGGGAATAGATTCATTTAAAAACAGAGCAACAATAAATGAACCCGCACCTGAGCAAATTCCCTTTAAGGTAACTATTTCATAGGTGCTTTTATCCGAAATCTTTCTGGTGCAGTTGTTTTCAAGTCCCCAACAAAGAGTTGCTAAAACAACAAACAAAGAGCCAAATGAAAAAGAGAAACCGTCTGTGCCGTCAAACGACAGAATAATGCTTGAAATCGTAATAAGTGAAATTGCCGTCCATAGCTTTTTTNNTTTTTTGATGTCTTTTCCTTGAAAACAATCATTGCGATAAGAGTTGTTGCTACTATCTCAAAATTGCCCAGCAATGACGCATTAGCAGCATTGCCAAATTTAATTCCAAACATAAGAAAAATCGGTGCCACAATATCCAACGCAATCATTCCGAGTGTATAAGGGATTTCTATTTTGGTCAACCTTTCCTCTTTCTTTTCGTTTTTCCAACGAAAAGCATACAACATCCCTACCCCGACACCGGCTCCGAGATATAAAAAAGATGCCAAAAAAGTGGGAGAAACATATTCAAGCAACAGTTTAGATAGTGGCATGTTGACTGCGTAAAAAGCCGCCGCCGAAAGAGCATATAGAACCGCAAGTACGCTTCTATCTTTCATGCTATTGTCCCCTTTTACAAACGATAGCTTTCTGTAAAGACTATCTGTTGCCGCTTACCTGAAAAAGCTGTCAGTTCTCAAAAAAAGCAGAGGGTCGATTCCTGCCGGAAAGGCCCGCCATCAACAGGGCGCCCCACACCGGCCGCACCGTAAGCGGGCTAAGCTCAAACGCAATGCCATCGGCACAATCAGCCAGTTGTTTAAGCAACAGTGGCTGCAGCACCTGCCA
>DCHC01000031.1:37613-47001 GCA_002314755.1 Faecalibacterium sp. UBA1762
GCCGCCTGCCACTACCACCGGTATCGGCCCGGGCTGAGCAGGCAGCCGATGCAATACCACACTCAGCAGCTTTGCCACCTGTTTCGTATTGCTTTGCAGGATGCTCTTTGCAACCAGATCGCCCTGTTCCGCCGCAACAAAGGCCACCGGAGCGAAAGAGGCGATAAAATCCTTGTTTTCTTTGTAAATTCGGGGAATCGCTGCCGGAACTGTACTGCCCAGCTTGTGCTGAACAAGCTCGCTCAGTTCCGGGCAGACGGGTCCGCTGCCGTCAAAACCGGCAAGTACTGCCGCCAGCACATCCCGGCCCATTCTCCAGCCGCTGCCTCCGTCATCAAACAGACTGCCCCAGCCGCCGACCCGATAAGTTTGCCGTTTTTCCCCAAAAGAAAATCCGCCGTTTACCCCAAAGGCAACACATCCGGTACCCATAATTGCCACTGCACCGGCTCTTTCGCCCAGACCGGCAGCAAGAATATTATTGATATCTCCGCTGCAGGCTGCTGCGCCAAAGCCCAGCTTTGACAACGCAGCGTTTACGGCCTGCTCTGTGCCTTCACTACCCACGCCGGCTACCCCTGCATAAAAGGAGATTTGCTCTCTTGAAATTTTTTCGCAAAGCTGACCGATGCCCTGCTGTAAAATAGCCAATGTTTGTTCCAAACCGCAGTCATTAGGGTTGCTGCCGGGAAGCTTACAGCTTTTCAACAGGTTACCTGCGCTATCTGTCAGTACAAATTCGGTTTTGGTCCCGCCGCCGTCTACACCTAAATAGTATTGCATCACAATCTGCACCCTCTTTTATGATGATGCCGCCCGGCCAGGCCGGACGGCATAGTAAAGTAATATCCGCTTTATCCGTTATTGGGAACCAGCAGTGCCTTGGTTACCTTACCTGCCTGCAGATCCTCATACGCCTTGTTGACCTGTGCCACAGGATACACACAGGCTGTAGCGGCGATATTTTTGTGCAGTGCGGAATGCTGTACCAAAAACGCAAGATAATCCTGTACATCGCAGACAGAGTACTGAGAGGAGCCGATCAGCTGCAGTGCTTTAAAGGTAATCAACTGGGGAGAGATTGCCACATCTCCCCGGTTGGAATACTGACCAGGAATCAGGTAGACACCCCTGTTACGCAGCAGCTGCAGCCCCAGCGGAACTGCCGCCGCACCGCCGCTTGCCTCAATCACCAAATCAGCACCTAATCCGTCGGTTTCCGCCAATACCTTTTCTGTCAGCTGCTGGGCGGAAACACCATCCAATGCCAGCACCTCATCCGCACCGGCTGCCAAAGCGGTCTTCTCTTTTTGCTCATTTTTGTGTCCGGTCACAAGCACAACCTTGGCAACGCCCATGGCCTTTAGATAGGTCACCGCAAAGCACCCCACTGCACCGGCGCCCTGTACCACTGCATAGTTGACCTTTGCAAGTTCCAACCCGGCCTGGGCACCCAGCCGGAAAGCATGCATGCAGGTCGGTCCAGCACAGGCATACACTGCGGCGATACGCGGGTCAACGCCTGTGGGGATCCTGATTAGATTTTCAGCAGGCGCATAGCTCATCTCCCCATAACCGCCCCAAAAATGCGGCTCCTGCTCCGGGTCACCGCCGTTGGTCACGCCCATCGCCACACAGTTGGCGTCATCACCGGTACGGCAAAGCAGACATTTTCCACAGGGGCAGGCTATATCCGAAATAACGGTATCTCCCACTGAAACATTGGTGACCCCTTCGCCTATCGCAGTCACCCGTCCGATAAACTCATGTCCGATAATGGTACCGGCAGGTGTGCCCAGCCGACCGGAATAGATATGCAGGTCTGTGCCGCAGATACCGCTGGCAATCAGCTCCATTGCAACCTGACCCGCCGCGGGGTTCTTGACCGGATACTGCCGCAGCACAAAGGGTTGATTGACACCGGCAAAAATAGCTGCTACCGCTGTTTTCATAAGCTAATACCTCTTTACTCTTTCTTGTATTAGAAATGTTCAAACAGGCCGCAGGGACGCTTGTGGAACACACGGAACAGATCGCTGTCCGCTTTGTTCAGCTTGGCGCCCTCCAGATAGTCAAACAGCTCGGGGGTAATCTCGTCATACCCGTAGGCCAGACGCGCAAACTGAGCCACAGGCAGCACTGCGTCGCAGGGGGTACCCTCCGGCATCTTTTCCACCTTGGCATTGCCGTCGGCAAAGGTCACCTTCCAAACACCGTTTGTAAAGGCCAGGGTATCCTGAATCTGCAGGGTAAATTCACCGGCAGCGACAGGATATTTTTGTGCCAGCAAAACCGTTTCCACATCCAGCACACGGGTAGCCAGGTCCGGAACGATCTGATATGTGGCATGGACGTAGTGACGCAGCATCATATCCACCTCGGGGGACATGGCACAGTTGTGAATTTTCACGGTATCGTTCTCGCCCTCGTACATACGGATAAAGCCAAAAACGGCACGCAGTGCTTCGGGGGAGGTAAAGGCAATTTCGTACACCTGCAGGTTGATATTCTTCAGCTGGTTGACCCAGTAGTATTTATCCACCTCACAGATGATATAGGCGGCAGGGACACCGTTCGCGTCCTTCCAGAGATAGGTGCGTCGTTTATTGTCGGCATCCATATCGTAATGGGGGGAGCATTCCCCTGCACGGGGGAATACTACATTGCGGTTTTCTGCCCACTTTTCATATACGGCAACGCAGTCACGGCGCTGCTGAGAAGTCTTGACCTGAGCAAAATCGGCGCAGCGGGGAAAGCTATCCAGTTTGGTGATGGGAAACTCCATGATTAGGTGGTCCGCCATCCGCTCATAGCCAAACTTACGGTAATATGAGAACGAAAACGGATGCAGAATACTGACTGCCCAGCCACGCTCTGGTGCCATCTCAAACATTTTTTCCAGCATGGCACGCACCGCGCCGCCGCGGCGGTACTGCGGCTCGGTCCCCACACCGCCCACGGTTACGGTAGAGACCAGCTTGCCGTTCAGGCGGCTTTGACGGGTGGTAAACACCATAGATGCATGCACCTCACCGTCCTCGCCCCGGTTGATCATCTGCTCGACGGTTGCCAGTTCATTCTTTTCCAGTACTTTCAATTCCAAACTCATAAGAAACCTCTTTTTCTCTTTCTTGCTTTTTTACAGATATTTTTCAATTTCTTCCATAGCGATCCGGGCATACATCTCGTGACCGAAATCGTTGGGATGCCACGGGTCATCAAATAGTTTACTATTCTTTTGTTCCTCCGTCAAGCCCTGCAAAGCTGCTGCCATCGCGGCGTGAGCATCCGCAACCGGCACCTGTTCCGCCTGGGCCGCCTGATATGCCCGGACGATATAATCCTCGTAGGGGGCTGCGCACTGTTCCAGCTGCTGATCGCCGCCGATGGGGCTGACCGAAAGCATAATCGGTTGTGCGCCCTCTGCCCGCGCCTGACGGAACAGCTTTTGCGTATCCTCCTGATACTGCTCCGGGGTAATACCGCTAAGCCAGTCGTTAATGGTGCAGGGCTCGATCAGCATGATTTCCGCCTTTAAGGGATTGACATATCTCGGCCAGAAATCAGACAGAAAGCGCTTTGTCGGGCAGCTGCCAATGCCGCAGTTGACCACCGCGATCTCACCGTCATAATGCTCTGTCCGCAACAAAAAGCCCTGACCCTCTAGCTGTATCCGCTGACCGGGCTGTGTATGCAGGGTCACGGTGGATACCGGCATAGGTACCCCCTCCACCGGCAGCTCCTCTTGCCAGACCGAAGCGCCATCCTGACGGACAGTGACACGGCCGGGTTGGCCCTGCGCCGCCAGCTGTAAACGAAGCAACCCGCCCCGGGCGATCACCTCTGTCGGCAGACTGCACCGACCCTGTTCTTCCCAAATATCAGACTTTCCCTGCCGCAAAAAATCATCCCGCAGCCGGTTTACAAATGAGCCGAAGCAAAACGGCATCAGCCGTAATTCCCCGCACTGTACCGTTTGCGTGGTGCGGTTCAGATAGTCGACCGGCCCGGCTGTACCTTGTCCCCAAGTATGAGAATCTCCAATTATTGCAATCGTTTTCATCTTTATTCCTTCCTTTGTCGAACTGTCAATCATTTGGTGTTTTATCTTTTTCAGCTCTGTTCGGTGCGATCCAGGATATCCTGCTGCACTTCGGGGATCAGCTGGGTATAATACGCGCTGAAGCCGGATACCCGCACCACCAGACTTCGATAATCCTCCGGATGCTCCCGGGCATCCATCAGAACCGCGCGTGAAACGGAGTTGATCTGCATTTCCTGACCGCCCCGAGCAAAATAGGTGCGGATGATGGATGCCAAGAGTTTGCGTTTTTCCGGATCGGTAAACATTTCCGGGCTGTACTTCTGGTTGACCACCGTTCCGCAGGAGGAATGGGTATAATCCGGCACCGTCAGGCTTTTGATCGCCGCCGTGGGTCCCTTGACATCTCTGCCGTGCATGGGGGAAGCGGCGTCGCTGACAGGCTGCAACGCGTGCCGACCGTCCGGTGTAGCTGCGATCTCCTTACCGGCGGGAATATTGCTGGTATTGGAGGCAATGGCAATATAAACCGGGCCGCCGTCGTAGGTGCGGTATTCCGAGAACAGTTCATCCTGAAAGCGGACAAACCACGCTGCATATTTATCGGTCTCCGGGCAATCGTTACCGTATTTGGGCACGGCAAGCAACATTTGCCGTTCTTCTTCAAAGCCCTCGTAATCCACCCGAAGCATATCTCTTAGCTGAGCAAGAGTAAATACTTTTTCTGTGTAGACCAGCTTTTCAATGGCAGAGAGGGAATCTGCCATGGTGGCAATACCCATGGTGCCTGCGCCGTGTACCGACGGATAATAGGCGCCGCCATTGCAGATATCTTTTGCCCGATGAATACAATCCGCGCAAAAGCAGGATAGGAACGGCTGCTGATAGTTTAAAGGCTGATAGCGGTTGCTCTCGGCGGTAAAGGTGAACATATATTCCGCAGCACCGTAGCGCATCTGCGCCTCCAACGCCTGCATCAGCTGTTCCATTGTTGTCAGTGACTCCGCCTCGCCGGTCCGGGGTCCCTTTTGCACCCCGGTCAGCATACATACGCCGTTGTTCAGCGCCAGCTCCAAATATTTAGGGGTATTAAACCGTCCGTCGCTCCAAGGGGGTTGTTTTCCGGGAATAAAATTTTCGATACAGCCGACCATGCAGTAATCCCGACTGTCCTCAATCGTATAACCGTTGCGGTAAAGAGCGGCAATATTGATGTCATCGTTCATCAGTGCCGGATACCCAAGCCCCGTACCGATGACCTTCAGGCATTCATCCAGAAAACGGTCATCGACCCCCGGGTACAGTCTCGCGGAAAGGTTCGGGCCGGGAATATTACAGTCGCGCACGGCGTACAGAATCGCGTAGGAAAGCTCGTTAATCGCCGGTTCTCCGTCTCGGGTACAGCCGCCGATGGCGATATTGCTGACATCATCGCCGCCGAACAAGGCTCTTTCACCGATTTTGATGAGTGCCGCCCGCAGAAGCTCTATCGCTCGTTCCTGAGTCAGGATTCCCTTTTCCACGTCTGCCTTATAAAACGGATACAGATACTGATCCATTCTGCCGAAAGCCATCGCGTAGCGTTCCTCATAAATAAAGGCAACATACGTCATAAAGACAAGCTGCAGTGCCTCACGGAAGGTCTTCGGGGGCTTCTTTGTCAGATTTTCGAGCGTTTGCGCCATTGCATTCAGCTCATCCGCGTTTTCCGGCACTTCCTGCGCCTTTTTCCGTGCGGAAGCGGCATAATTCGACAGCATATCCCGAAAGCCCAGCATGGAAATCTTCGCGGCAGTCAGAAAATCGCGTTTTGCCGCAAAATCGGCATCGGTACGATGGACAGCAAGGGAATATTCAATGGCGGAAACCGTTCCCATCACGCCGCGTTTCAAGAACGTTTCATAATCGGGGGCGAAATGGTCCTGATTGGTGGTAAAGGTATTCCGTCCGAAGCTGGCAATATACTTTTCGGCGGCTTTTACCTGCGCTTCCGTCACGGAATCCATGATTTTTCCGCGGGAACTGCCTGCAATCAGGTCATCGGCGTACACAACGGCTTCCGGCTCGCGCATCACGGCGGCGGCGGCATAGCCCTTTGCCACGGCAACGGGTTCGCGCAGGTGGGAACGATAGGCGCGGTACTGATACAAGCCTGTGGCAATCCGCTCGCGCTCACAGCGTTTGGATAAAACTGCTTCTTTCAGAGCTTCAAATGACATAGCAGGAATCCTCCTTTTGACGGAGATATTTTGTCATATTTTCAAATATCCGCGCCGGATTTTTGGATTTACCGACGCGGATATGGATTGTGTTTCTGTACTTCCGTTTATTGCTCCACAGTGGATTTAATCTGAATATTCAGCTCGTCCAACTGCTTCTGTTCGACGACGGACGGTGCGCCCATCATCAGATCCTGCGCGTTTTTGTTCATCGGGAACGGAATGATTTCACGGATGGAGTCCTCACCCGCCAACAGCATCACCATACGGTCAACGCCGGGGGCAATGCCCGCGTGCGGCGGCGCACCGTAGCAGAACGCATTATACATCGCGGGGAATTTCGCCTTCACGTCGTCCTCGCCCAACTTCACCAGCTCAAACGCCTTAATCATAATATCCGGGTCGTGGTTACGCACGGCACCCGAGGACAGCTCCACGCCGTTGCAGACAAGGTCGTACTGGTCTGCCGTGATGGTCAACGGGTCGATTTCGCCCGCTTCCGCTTTCAGCAGAACGTCCAGACCGCCGGAGGGCATCGAGAAGGGGTTGTGGCAGAACTCCAGCTCACCGGACTCCTCGCCGATTTCATACATGGGGAAATCTACAATCCAGCAAAATTCATAGCGCTCCCGCTCCATATGGCCGGGAACCGCCGCGCCAAGCTTATTGCGGATAACACCGGCAGTTTTCTGTGCCGCAAGCTTTTTGCCCGCACTTACACAAACAAGGCAGCCGACTGTCAAGCCCAGTGCATCAATGATCGCCTGCTGACGATCCTGCAAGAACTTGGAAATTCCGCCCACCAATGCGCCGCTCTCATCCAATCGGAACCACATGGGACGGGAACCTGCCTGCACCTCAATGTCAGCCATCACCTTGTCGATAGCCTTTCGTGCCAGCTTGCAGTCGGACACCACAACCGCCTTCACGGTGTTGCCGGAAGCAAAGGGTGCAAAGTCAATCCCCGCTACCAGCGCGGTCATATCCTGCACGGTCAGATCAATGCGCAGATCCGGCTTGTCGGAGCCATAGGTTTCCATGGCATCGTTGTAGGCAATGCGGCGGAAGGGCGCATCCGAAGCGATCGAATAGGTGCCATATTTGGCGAAAATGGGGGGAAGCACGTCCTCCAGAATGGCAAATACATCGTTCTGTCCGGCGAATGCCATTTCCATATCGAGCTGATAGAATTCACCGGGACTGCGGTCGCCTCTTGCATCCTCATCGCGGAAGCAGGGTGCAATCTGGAAATAGCGGTCAAAACCGGCGGTCATAAGAAGCTGCTTGAACTGCTGGGGTGCCTGTGGCAGAGCATAGAATTTGCCGGGATGCTTGCGTGCGGGCACCAGATAATCCCTTGCGCCCTCCGGGGAGGAAGCAGTCAGGATGGGAGTGGTGATTTCCAAAAAGCCATGGCGCAGCATCGCCTCGCGCAGTGCGGCCACCACATTGCAGCGCAGAATGATGTTCTTCTTGACCGCAGGATTGCGCAGGTCAAGATAGCGATAGCGCAAACGCTGGGTTTCGTCTGCCTCGCGGCTGCGATTGATTTCAAAGGGCAGCTCATGATAGCGGCAGCGGCCAAGCACCTCAATGGCAGTGGGAGCAACCTCAATCTCGCCGGTGGGCAGCTTGGGATTCTTGCTGGCGCGTTCCCGGACTAGCCCGGTGACGCGGAGCGTGGATTCCTTGTTGACGGATTTGATGATGTTCATCATTTCCTCGGTTTCTACAACGATTTGGGTCGTGCCGTAGAAATCGCGCAAAATGACAAAGGCGAAGTTGCTGCCGACCTCGCGGACATTCTCCATCCAGCCGACGAGCTTGACCTTCTCGCCGACATTTTCGATTCTGAGCTGATTACAGTTGTGTGTGCGGGATTGCATCATGGTAAAACCACTCCTATTTGTATAAAAATATATAGATATTACAGATTGTATCGAAAAGCCGAGAAGTTAGGTCGTAAACGGCTTTGTCTTCGGGTTGACGATGTCGCGCCAGTCGAGGTCACCGCGGGCAAGACCGAGTACGAGCAGCTCGGCAGTCGCCACGTTTGTGGCAAGCGGGACGTTGTTCTGGTCGCACAAGTGTGAGATGAACGTCAGCGATTCATTGTAGCGCACATCGTTGGGATCGCAGAAAAATAGTACAAGGTCGATCTCGTTATAGGAAATGCGCGCACCGATCTGTTCCGCTCCGCCGTGGATGCGAGCGAGGAAGCGATGCACTTCCAAACCGCTGGCCTCAGCAATCAGCTTGCCGGTGATCTGCGTGGCGCATAGCGTGTGCTTGGACAAAACGCCGGCATAGGCCGTGCAGAACTGTACCAAAAGGTCTTTTTTGTTGTCGTGAGCCATCAGAGCAATATTCATTGTGTTACCGTTCCTTTCTATGTAAGTTGTCCGAAAGACAAGAGTTTACAGTTTCATCAGTCTGACGTGTTCGCCGCAGAGTCGGCGGGCGGTGTTTTCCGCGGCGCGGTAGGCGGGAGCATAGTGATTGAGCTTTATGAGCTTGCCGCAGGAGAGATACGAAGGGATATTTTCGTCCTCGGGAATAACGCCGAGCAGCGGAAGACCTGCCGCGTCCATTGCATCGTCAATATTCGAGTGCAGGGATTGCAGCAGCTTTTTCCGCAGTCGATTGATGACAAGATGCACGCTGCCCTGCGGGAAAGCCTTCAGCTCCATCACCGTACGCTGCGCGTCACGCAGACTCGACGGCTCGGTGTTTGCCACCACAATCACGCGGTCAGCACCGCAGGTCGCAAGGATGAACGAGCGGCCGAGTCCCGCGGCAGAGTCGATGAGGCAATAATCAAATCGAGTGCGCACCTCGCGCAAAAGCGATTGCATCTGCGCAATTTCGATTTCCTTGCCGTTTAAGCTGACCGGTGCGGTCAGCAGGTACAGATTCGGATAATCCGGATGCTGCACCGCGGCATCGAGCAGCGTCGCGCGTTTTTCGATGACATCGGAGTAATCCATCAGCGCGCGGTCGGAAAGACCGAGATAGAGGTCAAGGTTGCGCAGCCCGATATCGCCGTCAATGAGCAACACGCGCTGACCGAGCCTGCTGAGCGCAAGTCCGGCGAGTGCGGTAAATGAACTTTTTCCGGTGCCGCCCT
>DCHC01000012.1:0-8991 GCA_002314755.1 Faecalibacterium sp. UBA1762
TCACATCTATTGTAACGCTACAACAAAGAATCGGCGTCTATTCTTCCCCGCTTGCTTTCAATACGGTTTTCCTATATAATAAGTTTGCCTTGAGTATATCCGTCATACCCACCTAAAATACAATATTACAAGCCGATTGCTACAGCGCAGTATTTCATACTGCTCACATACAGGCACCCGGTGGAATGGAAACACGTTATGAACAAAATCAATTTTTCCTATGCCTTTGCCCGCCCCTATGTCATGACCTTTTGTGAGCCAAAAGCCAGCGACAAATACATTGCCCGGGTTTTTGAGGACAGAATAGAGTTTGCCTATGCCGAACGGACCCCAAAGAGTATCTATCCGCTTAGCTGGGAGCTGCTTCCCACCACCGTCAATCTTGGCCTTCAGGCATTTATTGACGGCAAACAGCTGTCGCTTGACACGGTAAAGCGCACCGCCAGCGGTATTCCCAAGATGGAAATTTCCACGGAGGACGGCCGCTTTGCGTTGGAGGTCATCGGCTGCAAAACGGGTTTAATCATCAAAACAGTATTCCGCTCCGGGGATATCCACCTAAACGGCGAGGTCATTTTAAACCAGATCGGCGGCTGGGTTGTCAGCAACCGGGGCTATGTGGATGGGATACATAAAAATGTACTGTTGAAGATGAACCACGGCCGTGCCGATAAAATGCTGGCCTATGCCACCGGTGCAGACAGCTTTACCGTTAAGACCTCCCAGGCTGCCACCGAAATTGATGTACCCATGCCGGAGATGGAAACCAAGAGCATTGACCCGAAAAAGAGCATTGATATGCTGTTCTCTGTTGCCGAAAACACCGTAAGGACTGCCTATCTGTTTTTGCCTTACAATAGCTACTTCGGTCAGCTGGAAAGCATTTCTAAAATGAATTTTGATCAGGAAATGCGCCGTGCCGAAAAAAGGTGGCTGAAGTTTTTTGACAATTTTGCCCACTTTTACATAGAAGACGAGCAGGTTCGCCACTGCTACAATGCCTGCCTTGCCGATATGTTCGTCATGCACGATACCTTTATGCTGGGCAGGACCGGCTTTGTCTGCGGCACGGATGTATACCGTTCCTCCAACAGCGGCGAGCCCCTTATGGCCACTATTTTGACGGATACTTTAGGTTACACCTCACAGGCTTTGAAAGACAGCCGGATGTATCTGGAAGCACAGGATGAAAACGGCTGCTGGGCCTCCACCCGGGAGTGGACCCATGATATTTGGGATGTAATCTACTTTAAGGTCTTTTTTATCTACAACCACTATTTGATCACCCGGGATACCGATTATCTGCGCCAATATTATCCCCAAATCAAAAAATCTGTACTGTTTAACGCCGCTGCCCGTCAGGCAAACCGCACCCCCGAAGCCGGCAGTCATTACGGCTTTATGCCCTTTGGCATGGGGGATTGCGGCATGTCCGATAACGGCGAATTTTACGGCTACTATTTCCCCCATAACTTCCTGGCAGCCCGCGCCGATCAGCTTGCCGCAGAAATTGCCGGTATTCTGGACGAAAAAGAGGATGCCGCCGCCTTTGCGAAAATAGCACAGGAGGCCGTCGAGGACCTGATACGTTCCGCAAGGGAAAACAGCGGCTTTGACGGACAAAACCGGTATATCCCTGCTGCGCCCTCCAAAACGGAAAGCTCTATGTTCGGCTGCCTGTTCGCAGCCTATCCCGGCAAGCTGCTGTCAGCGGAGGACGCACTGATTCAGGGCACAATCGCCCATATCTTCAAAAGGGGAATCAGCGAGGGGGGCTTACCTGTCGGCACCGGCTGGCAAAAGGACGGTCTTTGGGTCGCCATGGCGCTGGATAACTTCTCCCAGGCATTTTTACGGTTTGGGATGTATCAGCAGGCGGCTGATTTTCTGTATCCTTCGCTGAACCACGCTTCTCCCCTGGTCACCTGGTGCGAAGAACGGGGAGCTGAAAAGGGTTCTGCCACCACCAGCGGCGATCTGCAACACTTCTGGACCCCTTTTGCGGTGGTATCTTACCTTGCCTCCGCCTTCGCCTTTGAAAATGAGGACATATTACACATCACAGCCGGTCTGCCGGCAGAATGGTACACTCAAAAAGTGATTGCCGATGTACAGGGTCTGTGTACCAGCTGCGGCAAAACCGACTTTAAGCTGGTCAGGGAGAATGGCGGTCACCGTTTTACTTTCTCTGCCCAGCGTGCCCCCGGTCGTCTGATCATTCACTGTCTGAACGCCGCCGGACAACGTAAGCAGCTTCAGCTGCCCCGGACATCCGAACAAATCGATCTTTTCTTCCGTGAAGAAAACGGCGAATTTATCTCCATTTGATATTCTTTATCGGAAATTGCTTTTTTAACGTTTTATATCCGTAGCGCACAGTGATCCTGCATGAGAAGACAGGCTGCCGATTTGATAAAAAATCGGCAGTTTTTCTGTACTTTTCAGTACATCTACCTTGTTCTCCTATGCTTGACACTGGTTTTTGACAATGATAAAATGAGACCGAAAAGCACATCTTTTAACCTGGATTGTATATGCTCCGCCGGAGATTACCCGGCGTTAGCCGTGAGGGCATATCAATTGTATCTTCGCTTTGACGAAAGGACCAGCCAAAATGAACGAACAGAAATTTTCCGCAGTCGCTGCCACCCCTGCAAATCCCGATTGGGAGCAGCTTACCAGCCGGGAGCAGCCCCTGTATGACCGGCCTGATGACATCCGCAGTCCGTTTATGCGGGACTATACCCGTATTCTGCATTCTACAGCCTACCGGCGGCTGAAGCACAAAACACAGGTTTTTTTCAATACAGATAACGACCACATCTGCACCCGTATGGAGCATGTCAGCCATGTAGAATCCGTCAGTGCCTCTATTGCCATTGCGCTGGGGTTGAATGAGGAGCTGACCCGTGCCATCTCCATGGGGCACGACCTGGGGCACGCCCCTTTCGGACATCAGGGTGAGGTCACCATTCGGGAACTGTCAGAACAGTATCTGAAAAAGGACTTTTGGCATGAACAAAACGGTCTTCGATTTGTAGATAACATCGAACTGTTAGAGGATTCCTACCGGGTCAATCAAAACCTGAATCTAACCTATGCGGTGCGGGACGGTATTCTGTCCCACTGCGGCGAGGTAGATCAAAACGGCATTAAGCCCCGCGGCCTTGATATACCCATTCAGGATTTCGATAAACCCGGCAAATACCAGGCCATCACCTGGGAAGGCTGTGTCGTAAAAATGGCGGATAAAATCGCCTATGTAGGACGGGATATCGAGGATGCCATCTCTTTAGGTATATTAAGCGATGCAGACCAAGAGGAACTGCACCAGATGGCAGGCATTTTTGACCGGAATGTAGTCAACACAACCGTAATTATGCATAATATGATTTTGGATATCTGTAAAAACAGCGACCCAAAGCAGGGCATCCTGTTAAGCCCCTGCTTTGCCCAACAGTTGGAAACCATAAAGACCTTCAATTACGAACATATCTATCACCACAAGCGATTAGAACCTTATGTCCATTACTCAGAACTGGTGATAAAAGAGATTTTCCATTTTCTCTACGCGCTTTACGATGACAACCTGTGGAAAATCCTTCACGCAAACCACCCGTATGCTCCGACCCTGGTTTCCACCTTTGAAGGTTGGCTTGCCAAGTTTACATTGCCGGAGATTTTGCCGGAGTATCTGCGTACCACTGCAGACCGCTGCAATAACCGTAAAATATATGGATCATTGCAAACGGAAACACTCTATGCGCAGGCCATCATAGACTATATTTCCGGCATGACTGACCGCTTTGCAATTACCGTCTTTAACGAGCTTTTGACATTTGGGTTTCGAGAATAAGTATATTATAATAATGTTCTATATCTGTATAATATATTTTTTGTCTATTTTCTTGTTTATATTATTAAGACCTGGCGTCTTAATATCTTACATGTTAGATAATAATAATATCTTTTATGCGAGCACTGATTCTTTATATGCGATTTTTAGCATTAAATAAGGCTTGTTTTCGTAATTAATTGACCTGGTTTTGCTTTTGTGATACACTTAGGGTGTCCCCGGATGACTTGCAAAGGAGCTTAAGAAATGAACCAGAAGATCAGCTTATACTGTCCTCCCTTACAGGGTATGACTGACTATACCCAGCTGATTGACCTTGCCGCGGCAAGAGGGATTTCTGCTGTTGAAACATTGAACATGTTTGAACTGACAACGCCCGATTTGGACGCCGCCAAAGCACTGCGCCGGTATGCCGATGAGAAAGGTGTGCGTTTCAGCTGTGTTTCTCTGGGCATCAATCTGGTAGAAGAGGACAGCTGGAATTGGATCGCCATTGTTCGACAGTATGCCGAGGTCGCCGCCATATTGGGCTCGCCCTTTCTACACCATACCATTGCGCTGGAATTTTCGGATTACGAAAAGGTTCGCTGCAACTGGGATACCTACTATCAGCGCGGTCTGCGTGCAGTCCGGCTGATTGCTGACTATGCTCAAAATTTCGGGCTGAAGTGTCTTTACGAGGACCAGGGGTACCTTTTTAACGGTGTGGAAGGGATGTCCCGATTTTTGCAGGATGTGGACCGGGATATCGGGCTGGTTGCTGATTTTGGAAATATCCAGTTTGTCGATGAGGCAATTGAGGATTTTATCCCCCATTTCCCGGGGAAATTCTATCACGCCCATGTCAAGGATTATCTCCGTTGCTCCCCCACCCCCGCACAACTGCAAAGCGGTACGGCACAGCTTAGCCGGGGCGGCACACTGCTGACCGACTGTGCCTTCGGTCAGGGTTGTGTCCATTTTGCCGCCGGTTGGGAAGCGTTAAAAGCAACCGGTTTTGACGGTTATGTCTCCTTTGAATGCCCACCCCTACCGGGTTGGAAGGATGCCCAGCTGTTTGACAGCAATTTGCAGTTTATCAACGAACTGATGAAATAAAACACAAATACGGAAAAAAGGAAATAACGATGGTACGTGTTGGAATGATTGGTTTTGGCGGAATTGCCCAGGCCCATAAAGCCGGGTATGAAGAAATTGTCAAAGAGGGTGGCTGTGCCAGACTGGTTGCGGTCTGCGACATTACACCGGAACGCTTTGAAAATAAAACAGAGATCAACCTGCAGCTTGCCGATGCGGAAAAACAAGTACTGGAGTACAACACCTATACCGACCTGGAGGAAATGCTGGCAAAAGAACAGCTGGATATGATCGATATCTGCATTCCCACCTATCTGCATAGGGATATGGCAGTGGCCATGATGCGCCGCGGTTATCATGTTCTGTGCGAAAAACCCATGGCCCGCACCTATGCCGACTGTCTGGAAATGCTGAAGGTCAGCGAAGAAACCGGCAAAAAGCTGATGATCGGTCAGTGCCTGCATTTCTTTGCCGAGTATGAATATTTGGAGGATCTGGTCAAAAAGGACACCTACGGCAAGGTTATCTCGGGCTTTTTCCACCGTCTGAGCGCCCCGCCCATTTGGGGTTGGCAGAACTGGTATATGGATGTCAACAAATCCGGCGGCTGTATCCAGGATCTTTCTATTCATGATCTGGATATTGTCAAGCATATTTTCGGCAAACCTGATTCTGTCACCTGCCATGCAAAGGACGTACTGACCCGCTGGGATGCCGTTCACTCTACATTGATGATTGGGGATGTACCCTTTACCGTTGTAGGCGATTGGACCTTGACCGGGTTCCCCTTCAGCACCGCCTATCGGGTTGCATTTGCAAAGGCCACCGTGGAAATGATCAACGGCGTTATCACCGTTTACCCTGTTGAGGGGGAGAAATTCTCTCCCGAACTGGTTTGCGAAAGCGGCTATAAGCGCGAGGCTGCCTACCTTGCCCGGTTGATCGAAACCGGAGAGGAAAACACTCGCAATAAACCGGAGGCCGCCGCGGAAACCATCCGTCTGATCGAAGCTCTCCGTCAGAGTAATGAGCAGGGCGGCGAGCCGGTCGCTTTTTGATCTAACATCAAAGAGGGTAACGGAATGAAACCTTACTTCGTTTTGACTTACGGCGCTGTTCCGGATGCGCCCCCGGCTGCAGACCGCGTCGCTGCAGGCTGCCATTGACAACTGCTTTTTGGCGGGAGGCGGCGAGGTCACCGTTCCCGCCGGTGTTTTTCGTATCGGAGGGCTGCGGCTGCGCAGCAGTGTGACCCTGCATCTGCTGCAGGGGGCAATCCTGCAGGGCTCTCGTGATCCGGATGACTATTTTATTTTGGAAAAAGACACTGTAGAACCGTTTCCGAAAAAACTGATCAGTCATGCGGGTGCCAAGACGGAACCGTCCAACAAAATATACGGAAAACGCTGGATGAATAGTATGCTGCGGGGCTTTACGGTACAACATTCTGCCAACTGGGCAGAAAATATCCGGAAAAGCAGGGATGTACTGTGCGAGGATATCACCAATATTGCCGGTCACGATGGGGTTCACATCACTTCCTGCAACGATGTGATTATCCGCAGCTGCAAATTCTACACAGGAGACGGCTGTGTTGCCGGGTTTGACAACCAAAATATCTTAGTGGAAGATTGTATTCTGAACACTGCCTGCAGTGCTCTGCGATTTGGCGGCACTAATGTGTTGGTCACCCGTTGCCGGATATTTGCCCCTGCTGTTCATCCTTTTCGCGGCTTTCTTTCCGTGAAGGAAAAGAAGGCAGGTATCAACGCAACCGACGCAAAGCCGGAAAACCGGCGCAATAATATGCTTTCCGTCTTTACCTATTACGGAGATTGCCGTACCCGTATCCGTAAACAGCCGGGTAATATTGTAATACGGGATTGCGTCGTTGACGGTGCCGACCGGTTTTTGCACTTTAACTATTCCGGCAATGAGCCCTGGCAGAATAACCGTCCCCAGGCAGACATCACCTTTGAAAATATCACTGCCGACAACATCAGCATGCCGCTGACGGGATACGGCGACCCGGCTACCCCCTTTGCCCTATCCTTTGCCAATGTGAAGATTCGTTTTCGCCCGGGCTGCGAAGAGGTGGATTTTATGCATCTGGCCTATTTTAAGCGGCTGACCTTTGAATATGTTTCCATTTCCGGCAACCGGTGCGAAAAGCTGCTGAAAAGCTGGTCCGCCCCCGGCAAAATCATCTGTAAGGATCTTACCGTTGACGGCAAACCGGTTGACGCGGCAAATGCCCTTACGGTCACTCAAGAGCCTTTCACCTGTCAGCCGATCTGACACCTTTCGGTTTTTCCGTCTTCTTTCCTGCAACATAGTAAAACCTCCTGTGGGTGCGAAACAATCGCAACGCCACAGGAGGTTTTTTTCCAGCACTTTTATCCCTACAAAGGGGTTTCCTGAATTTCCAAATTCGGTCTATCTTGATCTCCGTCTGCACGGAACATGACAAAACCATCCGGATCCTCTGTAAAATAATAAAAATCAATATTTTCCTGCAGCGGTGGATTCAGATAGTTAGGAATGATATTTTCATCCTGCTCGTCCCGTACCGAAAAGCCTGCAGCCGCAACCGTCTCCATGGTAAGCCCCACACAGTACATATCCGCATATTCGGCACGGTAGCGACAAAGCAGTGCGTCCACCGTTCCGCCAACCTGCGCAAAATCGACATCACTGCCGATGTAATCCACTATGCGCAGCGCGTTGCCCAGAGGCGTTTCGTTATAACGGGTAACCAGCAGGGCAGTCATGCTACCCCCCCGCCGTAAACCGTAAAACCGGTATTGGTACCCGCCTGCGATCTGTTGCGCAAAGGTTTCATAGCGTCTGGTCAGATACCAAAGATCCTTTTGCGGATACCGATCCTTCGGAAAGACAAACTCCCGGGCAATATCCGATAAAGTTACCTCCTCATAGAATTCCTTTGCCGGAACTGTCGGATGTCGGTACTGCTTGATCACCGCCAGATGAAACGCCGTTCCGGGCTGTTGCTGCTCTTCCGGCAGCGCTTTTAGCCTGTAGCAATGCGTCATTTTGTCCGCAGAATAACCTAAAAAGCGGTAAACAGACAGGGTCGACGGACGAATATTATTGCAGCAGACTAATTTTGCCCCAGTCAGCCGGCCGATCTCGCTAACCAGTACCATACCCGCGCCCTTTGCCTTGGGGCTGGCCTGTAGCAGTGAAAGCCAGATGGCGCTGCACTGCTGATTTGCAGGCAGATACCCGCATACCGCCAAAATATCCTCCGCACGGACAGGGCAATCGGCCTCGGCAGTGAGCGCCAGGGCAAAGTTTATGCCGGAGCCGGTCTCGTAATAGTAGGAAAAAAGATCCTGTCTATGTAGTAACGGGTGCGCTTCGCCCCAATACCGATCCATAAAGGAAAGAATCGCTACCTTTTCTTCCGGAACCGCAAGGCGCATTTGCAGCTGCTGCATGAGTAGATACCTCTTTTTCTGTGCGGGCCGATCACAGATTATACTGATCAGCCTTGTATTTATCCATATTACCGCGCAGCCACTCCACCGTCAAGGCAAGGCCCTGTTCAAAGGTGTAGGCAGGCTGCCAGCCGGTCAACGCTTTCAGCTTATCCGCATTGCCCAAAAGTCGGTTGACCTCACTGTTCTTGGGCCGCAGACGCTGTTCATCGCAGATAATTTTTGCATCCGGGGCAATCTGTCGGATCAACTCCTCTGCCAACTGACCGATAGATATCTCTCTGCCGGTGGCAATATTGACCTCCTGCCCGATTGCCTGCTCGCACCCGCCAAGAGCCATAAATCCGGCAGCGGTATCCTTTACAAAGTTAAAATCCCGCGTGGGTGTCAAACTGCCCAGCGCAATCTCTTTTTTCCCGCTCAACAGCTGGGTAATAATGGTAGGGATAATCGCGCGGGCGCTTTGACGGGGACCGTAGGTGTTAAAAGGCCGCACAATGGTCACCGGCAGATTAAAGCTGCGATAAAAGCTCTCTGCCAGACGGTCTGCGCCGATTTTGGTCGCAGAATACGGGCTCTGTCCCTGGTAAGGGTGCT
>DCHC01000012.1:9007-24930 GCA_002314755.1 Faecalibacterium sp. UBA1762
GCTTTTCATCAATTGGCACATACTGTGCCGTGCCGTAAACCTCGCTGGTGGAGGTGACCAGCAAACGCCGGGTCTCCAGATCCCTTGCCGCCTGCAGCACATTCAGCGTGCCCTTGATATTGGTGTCTACATAGCTGTCCGGACTGTGATAACTAAACGGAATCGCGATCAGCGCAGCCAGATGATAGACGGTATCCTGACCCTTCATTGCCATGCGGACCCCGTTCGGATCCCGGATATCTCCGGTAAAAACCTCTATCTCACTGCGGATCTCCTTTGGCAGAGTATCGATCCATCCCAGTGTTCCAAAAGAATTATAATAACAAAAGGCTTTCACCTTTTCGCCCTTTTTCACCAGCTCCTCCGTCAAGTGACTGCCTATAAAACCGTCTGCGCCGGTGACCATCACTGTCTTTTGCATCATCTGCCTCCTATTAAATAATAATTCTCCGTTACAAGTAAGTATAAACCATTCATTCCCTGTTTGCAATACCTGGATGTCGAGAAGTCTATCATATTTTTTTAAGGAAAGTCGACAAATGTCTTGATTTATTAATAAAAATGGTATATGATATTGAAAATGAACTGTTTCGCTGTTTTAAGCGGAATATCGCATGACGATACTTCAATCACATGATCCGTTTAGAAGGGAGAAAAAAACAAATGAGATACTGCAAATTATGCACGATGCCGGACACCAGACCCGGCATCACCTTTAATGAAGAAGGGGTTTGCTCCGCCTGCACCCACTACGCTGCCCGTAGCAAGGTGGACTGGCAAAAAAGGTTTGAGGAATTCAAAGCCCTTTGCAATAAATACCGCGGCTGCAACGGACCCGGCAACTATGACTGTGCCGTTGCCGTTTCCGGCGGAAAAGACAGTCATTTTCAAGTATATATGCTGAAAGAGGTAATGGGCATGAACCCCATCCTTTTCAGCGTGGAAGACAATTTTCCCATGACGGAAGCCGGCAAGCACAATATCCACAATATCAGCGAGGAATTTGGTTGTACCGTAATCTCCTGCAAGCCCAATGTCCGGGTGCAGAAGATACTGATGCGCAAGTTCTTTCAAAAATACGGCAAGCCCACCTGGTATGTGGACCGTCTGATCTACACCTTTCCCCTGCATATGGCCGCCAAATTTCATACCCCGCTTTTGTGCTACGGGGAAAATGTCAGCTTTGAATACGGCGGAAACAGCGATGAGGAAACCTACAGTGCCCGCGGACAGATTGAGAACGGCGTTGCCGTAGGCTTTGCCACCGAAGAATTGGTGGGTGACGGTGTGACCGAAGCGGATTTAAATCTGCTGCAGGCTCCCTCTGCACAGGAGCTTGCCGCGCTGGATCCTTTCTATTTATCCTATTTTATCCCTTGGAACAGCTATCAAAACTATCAGTTTGCCAAAAGCCGCGGTTTCCACGATCTGGCCCATGAATGGGACCGTCAGCACCATGTGGAAAATTTTGATCAGATTGACAGCCGTGCCTATTTAGTGCATAGCTGGCTGAAATACCCAAAGTTTGGCCACGCTGCCGCTACCGATTACACCGCCCGATATATCCGCTACGGTCTGATGACCCGGGAAGAAGCCATCCCCTTGATTAAAGAGCGAGACGGCAAGCTTGACCCACTGTGTGTCCGGGATTTTTGTGAGTTCTGCGGATACACCGAGACAGAATTTTGGAATATCATTGACAGCTTTTACAACCGTGAGCTGTTCCGCAAGGATGAGTTTGGTCGCTGGGTTTTAAAGCAGTCCATCTGGGAAGAAAACAAACAGTAAACAGAAAGGATTGCGTCTTTTATGCCGTCATTCACCGCGTGAAAGACGCAATTACTCTGTTATATGTAAAAACCGTAGAAAAAGAGGTTTTCCGTATGAGTGAAGCAGCTTTTATTCCCCTTTCTGTGCCCAATTTTTCCGGCAAAGAAAAGGAATATGTCAATGAGGCCGTTGTCAGTGAATGGGTTTCTACCGGTGGCAGTAAGGTCGGCGCCTTTGAACAGAAAATAGCCGATTTTGTAGGTATGCCACGAGGTATTGCCTGTGCCAGCGGAACCGCCGGTCTGCACCTTGCCATGCTGTGTGCAGGTGTCCGGCCGGGAGATGAGGTGCTTGCGCCTACCCTGACCTTTATCGCTGCGGTGAACCCCATTCGGTACTGTTTTGCCGAGCCGGTTTTCATCGGCTGCGATAACAGTCTTTGTATCAGCCCGGAGGCCTTGCACCGTTTCTGTGAACGGGAATGCCATCTGCAGGGGGACAAGCTGATTGATAATACCACCGGCGCCCATGTTTCCGCTGTCAGCGTTGTACATGTATTCGGTAACCTGGCGGATATGGAACAGATTTTGGCCATTGCCGAGCAGTATCACCTGGTTGTGATTGAGGATGCCACCGAGGCGCTGGGCAGTAAATATACCGCCGGTACCTTTGCCGGAAAATTTGCCGGCACCTTAGGTGATATCGGTGTATACAGCTTTAACGGGAATAAAATCATGACCACCGGCAGCGGCGGCATGGTGGTCAGCAACCATCCGGAATGGGCAGAGCACGCCGCACACCTTTCCACCCAGGCCAAGGCTTCCCCCAGCCAGTATGTCCATGATGAGGTAGGATATAACTACCGCCTGACCAACCTGCAGGCCGCCCTGGGTTTAGCCCAGGTTGAACAACTGGACGACTTTATCGCCCATAAAAACACAATGTACGACTACTATGCCGAGCAGCTTGCCGGCATCTCAGGGGTGCGTCTGATGGGTTGGCGGGAAGGTACACGTCCCAACAAGTGGTTCTACGCCCTGGTTATCGAAAGAGAGGGGGTTACCGCTCAGCAGCTGATCGGTTATCTTGCCGAAAACAAGGTACAAACCCGCAGCATCTGGAATTTGATCCATCAGCAGGCGCCCTACCTGCAAAATCGTTTTTTCGAGACCGAAAAAGCAGAATGGTATCAGCAGCATATCGTCAACCTGCCCTGTTCCACCTCCCTTACGTGTGAGCAGGCTGACCGTGTTGTTGCCTTGATCCGCGATTTTTTCTCAAATTCGTAATCTTTTCTTTTTCAGAAGAAAGGCTACCCGGGATATTTACAAGAGAAAGGACCCCTTTTTCCATGAAGATTGATGAGATGATTATCCCTGCGGACCTGTCGCTACGGGATGCCATGCAGCGTTTAAGCATCACCAGCCGACGCATTCTTTTTATTGCGCCGGATTTTGTCCTGCAGGCGGTGATAAGTGATTCCGACATCCGCCGTTTTTTGCTTGCCGGAGGCTCCCTGAACGCCCCTGTCAGCGCTGCCGCAGTCTACCACCCCTGCAGTCTGCCGGTGGATAAGCGCCGTCTTGCCCGCCAAACCCTGCGGGAAAAGGATATCATTGCCCTTCCCCTGCTGGATAAAACCGGACGGATCGTCGATGTGGAGTTTTTAAGTGACCAGAACGTAGAATCCGTAGGAAACCTGCAACTTCCTGTAGTTATGATGGCAGGCGGGCTGGGTACCCGACTTTGGCCCTATACCAAAATACTGCCAAAACCCCTGATTCCCGTAGGCGAGACCCCCATTTCCGAGCTGATTTTTCAGCGTTTCCGCGGTTTTGGCTGCCGGGAATTTCACATGGTGGTCAACTACAAAAAAAATATGATCAAAAGTTATTTTTCCGAGGTGGAAAAAGATTATTCTATCCAATACGCCGATGAGAAATGTCCCTTGGGCACCGGCGGGGGGCTATCTCTGCTGCAGGGAAAATTGGATAAGACCTTCTTTTTGACCAACTGCGATAACATCATCGAGGCCGATTATACCGACATCTACCGTCTGCATAAGGATCAGGGCAATGTCATTACCATGATTTGTGCGGTACAAAACACCGTGATTCCATACGGGGTTGTTGAGGTCGCTCCCGACGGCAGTATCGCCACCATGAAAGAAAAACCCCGGATGAGTTATCTTGCCAACACCGGCGTCTACCTGGTGGAACCCTGCGTCTTGGATGAGATTCCCGCAGACACAGCCTGCGGTTTTCCGGATATCATTCAGCACTGGCGGGAAAAAGGCGCCCGGGTAGGTGTTTACCCCATTGCTGAGGACGCCTGGATGGATATGGGGCAGATGGAAGCCTTGGAGGATATGCGCCGCCGTCTGGAAGAGCAGCACTCCTCCGGCAAACCAGGTTAAATTCTCTTGTGCAACACATGAAGCCTATCCCGTTTTTTGAATTTGTCTGAATCAATAACAAGGAGAACATCCTATGGCCGTACTGATCATTGCAGAAGCAGGCGTTAACCACAACGGCAGCCTGGAGACAGCAAAGCAAATGGCTGCCGCCGCAAAAAAGGCCGGTGCAGATGTGGTTAAATTTCAGACCTGTATTCCCAAAGAGGTCGCCAGCCGCTTTGCTCCCAAAGCGGATTATCAAAAGCAACAGACCGGCAGCAGCGAAAGCCAGCTGGAGATGATCCGCAAGCTCCATTTTGACTTTGAAAGTCACCGCCATTTAAAGTGCTATTGCGAGCAGATCGGCATTCAATACCTTTCTACCGCCTTTGATCTGCCCAGTGTGGATTTTCTGGTTGAGTTGGATTTGGCTATGCATAAAATACCGTCCGGCGAGATCACCAATCTGCCCTATCTGGAAAAGCTGGCACAAACAGGACTTCCCCTGCTGCTCTCCACCGGTATGTGTGAAATGGAGGAAATATCCGAGGCTTTGGCGGTATTGCGGAAAAACGGCGCAGGCCCTGTGACTCTGCTGCATTGCAACACTCAGTATCCCACCCCGGACGGTGACGCTAATGTCCTTGCGATGAACGCCTTGCGGGACTTTGGCTGCCCTGTGGGTTATTCCGACCACACCTCGGGTATCGATGCGGATATCGCCGCTGTAGCTTTGGGCGCTTGTGTTATTGAAAAGCATTTTACATTGGATAAGAATATGCCCGGCCCCGACCAGAAGGCCAGCCTTTCGGTTGAAGAACTAACCGCTATGTGCAGTGCCATTCGCCGCACCGAACAACTGCTGGGCAAGGCGGAAAAACACATCACTGCCAGTGAGCTGCCCAACCGGGCCGTCGCCCGAAAAAGCATTGTCGCCAACCGCGCCATTATCGCCGGAGAGACCTTTACCACCGAAAATTTGGGGGTAAAGCGACCGGGTTACGGTATCAGCCCTATGCATTGGTATGAGGTGTTGGGGCAGAAAGCCAAAAGAGATTTTCAGCCCGATGAACTGATTGAGCTATAAATGAGTAGTGCATCCGCAAGCTCCGTCGCCGTAATAAAATAAAGTGAGGCTTTTCATGAAAACCGTTGCAGTTGTCACCGGGACCCGTGCCGAATACGGGCTATTAAAACCGGTGCTGAAAAGATTGCGAAGCTGCAGTGACATTTGCCTGCAGCTACTGGTCACCGGTGCGCATCTGTCCGAAAAATACGGATATACCGTGCAGGATATCCAATCGGACGGTTTACCGCTTTCCGCCTGTCTGGATATCCTGGCGGAAAGCGATGCATCAGACCCTGCACTTGCCACCGTGCAGGCCACTGCGAAAGGTGTTGCTCTGTTTGGAAACTGGTTTAGCCAAAACCGACCGGACTGTGTGCTGGTACTGGGTGACAGATACGAGATTTTTGCCGCTGTCAGTGCGGCAGCTCTTTTAAAAATTCCGGTCGCTCATATCAGCGGTGGAGATGTTACCTATGGTGCGCAGGATGATTGGGTCCGCCATGCCGTCACCAAAATGTCTGCGCTGCATTTTCCCTACTGCGACACCTACGCAAAACGCCTGATCCGAATGGGCGAAAGCCCGGACCGGGTCCACAATGTGGGCAGCCTTGGCTGGGAAAATATACAAACGCTTTCTCTGCTTTCTCCGCAGCAGCTTACGGAAGACCTTACCTTCCCCTTTACCAGTCCTTTTATGCTGGTGACCTTTCACCCGGAAACGCTATCACCCTTTTCTGCACCTCAACAGATCGCACCGTTATTACAAGCCATGGAACACCACCCTGAGTGGGGCTGGTGCATTACCGGCGCCAATGCGGACGCCGGGGGGGAACACATCAACCGGATGCTGCGGGACTTTTGTGCCCGGCATGCTAACACCCGTTTTCTCATGAGCATGGGTGTATTACGGTATCTATCCGCTATGAAAGCAGCCCTTTGTGTGGTGGGTAATTCTTCCAGCGGCGTGGTGGAAGCGCCGCAGATGGGGGTACCGGCTGTCAATATCGGTGATCGGCAGAGCGGTCGGTTAACCTGTGTAAATGTGATAAACTGCGTAAACACTACGCCTGCCATTGAAGCTGCCCTGCAAAAAGCAGTTGACCCTGTTTTTCAGACAGCTGCGCACACCGCGCCCAATCCATTTTCCGGGGACAATGGTTCTCTGCTTCCCAGTGAACAAATCGTATCTATTCTGAAGAATTTCTTAAATACCGTCCCCCATCCCGAGTGCAAAATCTTCTATGACGGAAAACAAAACTGTAATCAAGGAGAACAACGGCTATGAAAGTTGTCATTATCGGTTTAGGAAGTATGGGTAAGCGCCGTGCCCGTCTGCTGCGGCTGATCGATTCGTCCATAGAGATCATCGGTGTAGACCGCTCAACAGAACGCAGAAAGCAATGCGAAGAAACCGGCATGGTCACCTTTTGCGAATTGGATGAAGCCCTGGCGCAAAAACCGGACGCCGCCTTTGTCTGCACCCCGCCTTTAAGCCATGCAGTCATCATCAAACAGCTGCTTTCTGCCGGTGTTCCGGTTTTCTCCGAGCTGAATCTAGTTGCCGACGGATATCCGGAGCTGATTTACCTTGCCGAAGAAAAAAAGATACCGCTATTTTTAGGCTGTACCATGCTGGCAAGAAAGGAAACCCGTTTTATTCAGCAAAAGATTCAAGAGTTTGCCGGGCCGGTCAGTTATTCCTATCACATCGGGCAATATCTGCCGAATTGGCATCCATGGGAAAACTATACCGACTTTTTTGTAGGGGATAAACGCACCAACGGCTGCCGGGAGATTTGGGGTATTGAGCTGCCCTGGCTGCTCCGGGCATTCGGTAATGCCCGGGTAATCACTGCCTGCAAGCGCAAACTGACCGATTTGAAGATTGATTTTGCCGATAGCTGGTTAATCACCCTGCAACACGAAAACGGCACTGTCGGCAGCTTGATCGTGGATGTTGTCTGTCCCAAAGCCTTGCGTAGCTTTACCTGCTATGGCGAAGGCTTTTGCGTCCAATGGCAGGGCACACCCACCAGCGTCACCTGTTGGAACAAGGAAGCAAAGGAGATGCAGCCAGTCAGCTTATACGATGCGGTTCAGCAAGACGCCCGTTATTCGGATAACATTGTGGAAAATGCCTATTCCGATGAGATCATGGCATTTTTGCGAACCGTTGCCGACGGTACACAACCGGCATACAGCTTTGCGGATGACGAAAAATGTATTGCGCTGATGGAAGAAATAGAGGAGGCAGCCCAATGAAAATACTGTTTGTCGGTTTAGGCAGTATCGGTACCAGGCACCTGAAAAACCTCACTACCCTTGCCGGACAAAAGGGGCTTACCTTACAGCTAGACGCCTTGCGACATGACCTGTCCCGTCCGCTGCCCCAAGAGGTTTCATCGTTGCTTTGCAGTCAGTTTGACAGGCCGGAAGCTCTGGGAAATTACGATGCTGTTTTTATCACCAATCCCACACAGCTGCATTTTGAGGTTATTCAGCAGCTTGCTGACCGTACCGATTGCTTTTTTATTGAAAAACCTCTGTTTGAAAACTGCAAGCATACCCCATTACAGGCGGGTCTTGTGGATAAACGGGTTTATGTTGCCGCCCCTATGCGCTGGTGCGGCACATATATAAAACTAAAAGAGCTTTTAGCTGCCCGTGGGGATCTTCGTCCGTATTCCGCCCGTATCATCTGCTCCAGCTATCTGCCGGAATGGCGTAAAGGGGTAGATTACCGCACTGTCTATTCTGCCCGTCGGGAGCTGGGCGGCGGGGTCGGTATCGATCTGATCCACGAGTGGGATTATCTGATTGACCTGTTCGGCGCTCCCCTGCAGCAATACAGCTTTGTTGGAAAATACAGTGACCTGGAAATTGACAGTGACGATGTGGCAGTATACATTGCCCGCTACCCTGCTATGCTGGCAGAAATACATCTGGACTATTTCGGCCGGGGCTACCGTCGCAGTATTGAACTGATGTGCCGGGACGGCAGTGTGCTGGCTGATTTCGGAGCGGGAATACTCACCTTGCCGGATGGATCCGTACAGGACTGCACCGAACCGCTGAACGACAGATATCTGCGGGAGATGGATTATTTCCTCACCTTTTTGCAGAGCGGTCAACAGGATAGCATCAACAACGCCGAGCATGCCTGGCAGGTACTGCAATATGCGCTGGGCACCCGAACATAACGGACAGGAAAAGGATGATCAAACTTATGAAACATGTATTAGTTACCGTCTGCGGCAGAGCAGGCAGCAAGGGCTTCCGCAACAAAAATTTGAAAAGCTTCTGCGGTAAACCGATGGTCTATTATACCCTGTCTACCGCCCTGCTATTTAGCGAAAAACGACCGGATCTGCAGGTGGATATCTGCCTCAACACCGATTCTCCGGAGCTTGCTGCGCTGGTCGCAATGTGCTATCCGGAGGTTACGCTGCTGGAACGACCTGCCGACCTTGGTGGCGACCGGGTGCCCAAGATGGCTGTATTTCAGCATTCCTTAACGGCAATGGAAGCCCGGAACGGCTATCTCTACGATTTCCACATCGATTTGGATATCACCTCTCCCCTGCGCAGGGAGAATGATCTTGCAAATGCGGTTGCCATGTTTGAAGCGGAGGAGGGTTTGGACCTGGTAATGTCCTGTGTGCCCAGTCGGCGCAACCCCTATTTTAATATGGCAAAGCTGGATGAGAACGGCTTTGCCAAACGGATCATCGAAAACCAGAATACTTCTCGCCAACAGGCCCCCGCCTGCTTTGATATCAATGCCTCATTATATGTCTTCAGCCGGGATATGCTGGTCGATAACGAAAAAAGCGACCTTTGGAAAGGCAAGGTCCGTCTGTATGAGATGATGGACACCGGCATATTGGATATTGACAGCGAGGAAGACTATCTGTTAATGGAGGCCATTGCTTCCCACCTGTACGCAAATGATAGCTCCTTTGCTGCCATCCGAAACGCCATTCGGGAATAATGCGGATTGTGTACTCAAAAGATGGGCTGAAGCATAACAAATTTGCTTCAGCCCATCTTTTTCATTTTTCTAAATATGCAGCAATACGGGTCTGCACATTTTCTTCCAGATTGCGATAAAACAGTTGGGTATCCTGACCGTGGTACACACCGTCTTCCGACATTTGTTTTACCAATGCAGTTCCCTGCAAATCGAGAACCTTCAAGGTTCCCCGTTCCGGGTCGAGATAAGCGCCCACACGTTGCTGGATATCTTTTACCGACAGACCCCAGCCGCTCAACGAACAAATCCCTTTATTCAGGCTTTTATCTGCAACAGTGGAATCCGTTTTCCAGTTTAGCGGATTGATAGACAGACTTTTCACCCCGGCAGGTACAAAAATACTGGCTTGCACATCCGGCGCCTCGGAATTAAAAGAAATAATCACGCCGGTATCGCTCTCCCCCTCAGCCATTTTCAGATTAGGGAACGCCTCCAGATCCTGCTCCGTCACCCGCCAACCGATTGCGTAACAGGCAACCATTTTCTGCATAACCTCCGGATAAGCTGACATCTCCTTTACCAGCTGCAGGCACATCATCGCTCCCTGGGAATATCCGGCAATAATAAACGGTCTGCCATTGTTATAGTTTGCTAGATAGTAACGAAATGCGCTGCGAATTTCGGCGTATGCGTTTTCAAACGCAAAGTGGGTAACCTCATTGTATTTTGAAAGGGCTGTATTCGATATTTGGTGATAAAACGGAGCAAAGTAGCGTGCATTGTCATCGTAGATACCCTTATCCGAATTTACCGCCTTGTAAAAAACCAACCGGTTGGTATCATATAAATTCTCCCAGTTGCTCTTTTCTCCCTGGTAAACCGTTCCTGCAATGTAAAACACATCCGATTCCTTACCAATTAAATCGTTCTGACAGTATGCCCAGTTGATATCCTTGGAATAATCCACACTGCCAACAGCATCTCTGGGAAAGTAGTAATTGCACAAACCAGCCATCAGAGAAGTTCCCAATATAAAAACAATTATCCTTCGGAAAAAGAATTTTGAACTGCTTTTTTTCTTCAATAGTTTTTCCCCCTACGGTTAGCAAACTTCGTTGATCAATTTCGCTGCGTTAAAACCGCCGCATAGGCGATCGCTGCATTGATATTTGGACAAAAAGCTTCCTTCTCCAGCAACTCTCCAAAGCCGCAGCGGCTTAGCATCTGCATCGGCTGCTCATTCAGATGAGAGAAAATCACTCTGACGCCTTTTTCTTTACACTGCTCCACCAGCTTACGCAGCATTTCCGCGGCAGTGATATCCACACTGCTAACCTTGCTCATCCTAAGCAGCAAAACCTTATCTGTCGGCTGAAGCGGAAACTGCAGCAGCTCATCCGCAGCGGCAAAAAACAGGGCACCCTCCATCTCAAAAACCGCCACACGCGCAGGAACGATCTTTCCGTCAGCCGATTCCGGTTCCTCAGTCCAACGGCGCACACCGGATACTGCGGTCATCTGCTTTAAAAATAACAGTGCAGTCAAAACAATACCTGCGCCGATGGCTACCACCAGATCAAACACCACCGTCAGCACAAAGGTCGCAACCAGAACAAGTACCTCTGTTGCCGGTGCGGTTTTACAAATACGCACAAACCGACGCCACTCGCTCATATTATATGCGACCATAAACAGAATAGCCGCAATAATCGGCATAGGTATCCATGCCGCATAAGGCATCAAAACAACCAGTACAAGCAGCAGCACACCGGCATGCACCATACCGGAAACCGGGGTACGTCCGCCGTTCTTCACATTGGCAGCAGTACGGGCAATGGCACCTGTGGCAGGAATACCGCCGAAAACACCGGAACAGATGTTGCCGAAGCCCTGTGCGACCAGTTCGGTATTGGAATTGTGTTTATCCCCGATCATTCCGTCGGAAACAACGCAGGAAAGCAGCGACTCAATGGCAGCCAACACCGCAATGGTAAACGCGGAGGGCACCAGCTCTTCCACAGTGGCAAGGGTCACCTGCGGCAGATGAGGAACCGGCAGACTGCTGCCAATGGTATATAAATCACCGATGGTATTCACTTTCATCCCTGTCAGCTTAACGAATAGAATACCCACAACCACCGCGATCAAACTGCCGGGAATCTTTTTATTGATTTTCGGCCATATGATCAATACGGCAAGACCAACGCACCCCACCAGCAGTGCCTGCAGATTTATTGTGCCAAAATGCCGGACAATATTGGCAACCTTAGCCGTTGTCTCAATATTCGCTGTACCGGAGGGATAGGTCAGCCCCAAAAAGTCCTTGACCTGTCCCACCAAAATCGTAACGGCAATGCCTGCAGTAAACCCGGTGGTAATGGTGACAGGGATGTATTTGATCAAACTGCCCAAACGCAGCACACCCATGATTACCAGAATCAGGCCCGCCATTATGGTGGCAACGATCAACCCGTCTACATCATACTGTGCCACAATGCCCGCCACGATGGTGGCAAAAGCCGCAGTCGGACCGGAGATATTGACCCTACTTCCACCCAACGCAGCAATCACAAAGCCTGCCACAATTGCAGTATATATGCCTTTTTCCGGCGAAACACCGGAAGCAATGGCAAGGGCAATGGAAAGAGGTAATGCGATAATGGCGACAATCAAACCCGCAACCAGGTCTGCTGCCAACTGTTTTCCGGTGTACCCTTTCAGTGTTTGTGTAATTTTCGGTTGAAATATTTTCATCATCTTTTCCTTTGCAGTTTACTTGAGAATATCTAAAATAGCATACACCTTTTCCTCGCTTTTTTCAAATAAAAAGGAGGCTATTTTGCGCATTTCTTCACGCCCCGACAAATGAGGAATCCTCCGCAATCTGCTTTTCCGAGATCCGGAAAACCCGACGGCAGCGGCGCAGGACAGAAGGACGGTGGGTAGAAATAATAACGGTCTTATTGGGGGCAGCCTGTAGAATAGTATCAATCACGCGGGACTCTGTTGCCTCGTCCAGAGCGCTGGTTGCCTCATCCAGCAGTAAAATCGGTGCATCACGCAAAAGCGCACGGGCAATGGAAATGCGCTGCGCCTGTCCTTCAGAGATTCCCTTGCCCCGTTCTCCCAGTTGGCTGTACAGGCCGGTCTCTTCCACAAACTCCCATGCACAGGCGGTTTTCAACGCGGCAATCAATTCTTCATCTGTGGCCTCCGGTTTCACCATGCGCAAATTTTCCGCAATCGTGCCCATCATCATGGTATTACCCTGTGGGACATATGCCACCAGCTGCCGTAAATCGGCATTCATTGAAAATTCCTGTCCGGTGGCATCTCTTAAAACCACAAATCCGTCACCCGGCTCGCACATGCCCAAAAGTAACCGGAACATGGTGGTTTTTCCGCCGCCGCTTTGACCCATAATTGCCACAATTTCACCGGGATTCGCCACAAAATGCGCATTCTCATAGATATTCGTACCCTCTGTATAGGCAAATGTCACCCCTTGCATCTCCACAGCCAGTCCGTTTTCCGCTCTTTGACGCACCGTCTCCAGCAATGCGGCGTCGTGTTCTTCTTTGGGCAGATCCACCAGCTCACGCACACGATGGGCAGAAACCGCGGAGTTCAACATGCCGGGTACGGTGGAAACCAAAGACGAAAACTGGTTAGATAGCGCTGACCGCTGACTTAAGAAAAAGGTCATATCGCCATAGAGTATTTGCCCCGTCCACAAACGGTACAGGCAATAGCCAAAGGATGCAAAAGAAACCGCCGTCGTCAAAACTGTCAGGGCTATATTGGTTTTTATGGAGAACATATTGTACTCCAGATTATATTGCTTGTATTTTTTCTGCCACATTCTCAGTCTGGCAGACAGCATCCCCCATATTCCGAACGCTTTCACCGTATCCAGATTGTAGAACGCCTCTGTTTCAAAGGACATCATACCGCTATTCATCTCTAACACACGGGTACGGTACTCCTTTTGTTTGCGCATAATATAGCGGGACATAAACATCAGGAACGGCGCACTGAGCAGCGCAATTGCCGCCATAATCGGGTCCATACGGTATAACACCACAAAAGTGATGATAAAGGTGTAAATATTGATAATGATATTGGGTATCCAGCCAATTGCATTGCCACTGATCGTTCCCACATCGCTGTTAAAACGGTTTAACAGGTCTCCGTTTTGAAAACGGTTTAAGTCCATCCACTTAACATCTATGATACTGTCAAAAATTTCTTTTTGGATATCATTATTTACATAGATAGATATTTTTGTGGAAACCCTACTCATTACTGATTGAAAGACCAATGAAAAAACCGCAGAGCCTACAACTGCAATAATGAGTATGAATAATTTTTCCGTCTGTCTGCCGGTAATGATATTGATCAGTCGACTGCTGATATAAGAGGACGCAAGACCCAGTGTAGAACTGAACAGCCCCAAAACAGTGTAGAACAGTACAATCCACTTATACCGCTTGGTAAAGGTGAATATCCATTTCCAGTCATCAACAAAACCCCGGATGGTACCGTCCTTCAGCTTATTCAGGTAATCTTGAATGGTGTTACTTTTCAGCAGTTTATTAAATGAGGTATATTCCATGCAAAACGGCTCCCCTTTTCGTCCTTGATATTCTGTCCGGTTGCTGCAGCCACTACGGAATCAACAGCTCTTCCCTTACCAATTCGTTCAAAAAATCGCACAGCTGCCTGCCAAGTTCACCCGGGTCGGATTCCGGATGATTTTTACACAGCACAGTATAAACCGCCTCCGGGGTATCGTGTTCCATAATCAGCTGTAAGATTTCTGCTCCGGTATCATTTAACTGTACCACACCGTGAAATTCGTCCACAGCGTCACCAATTGGCACGGCCGAAAATGATCCCCCCATTTCTACGATTTCCAAATCAAAACACAATTTCATTAATATGACCGTTCCTTTCCCTGAATCGTCAGTCCAACTTTGCAAAACGGTGCTACGAAGCAGAACGATCCTTTTTTGCTGTATGTAGCTGCGAGGCAGAAATCTGCAGAAAAAACGGTAGTTCGCCCTTTTTGTTCCTGTTTTTACGCATAATACATCTTAAAAAGAGTTGCTTATTTCTGTTTCGGACCGTCATCCTCCAAAAGGGATATCAGTACCTCATCGTTTTGCACAACAGCATTCCGCTTGCCGAGACTTGCTGCTGTCCGTGTCCGGTCTGTTTGTTCTTTCACTGTCTCCACTGCCGCAGCTCTCAAGTCAGCCACTGTTTTCCTCAGCTCAACCTGTTCCGAATATTTTTCCTCCATCTCAGAAAAACGCTCTGAATTCATGCCCAACACCGCAGCTTGTGCATCCTGCTCTTCTTTTCGTTTATTAAACTCTCCTATCCAGCCCAGCGAAGCCTGACTATCCGTTATTTCCATGGAACTGTTTGTTATCTTCATTCGCGCAGCCGCCTGCTGCAGCTTTTGCTGCTGCACCTGTAGTGCCTCTTTATCGTTTTGCTCTAACAAAGCCTCCAGTGCGTCGAGTTCATTCTCCTCTACGGTATCTGACACTCTATCCTGTGCCAGGCATAACCTGGTTTTTGCCGCCTTGCAAACAGACAGGATCGCAACCGGTATCGCAACGGTTATCAGCACCAGTACGGAAATAACGGAATAGAACAGCGCATACTGCGCATATGTTTTATAGATAAACAGTCCAAAAAGTGAAAGCAACTCTGCTAAAGGGTTAAATGCATAATACAACCATCTGTAATAGTATTTGACAAAAACCGCGATATTGGAATGCTCTCTTGGGGACGGCAGCTGCAAAGCCAAAACACAAAGCCCGACTGTTACTGGGATAAAGCCCAGCAGATGTCCCGAATAGATCATGATCTCCCATCTTGCAAAGAGATACAGCTCTGCCATAGCCAGCACAAAGCCGACAATAACCACCCCGACCCAAATGAGCGGATGAAAGGCACACAGCTTTTGCTGTTTGCGCCAGATAATTCTGCCCAAAAGCATGTACGGCAGGGCACGAGTCAGAAAATTACCCGGAATGTATTCATTACCCAACAGGTTAAAATGGCATAGTGCCGCACCGTCCCCGCTATAAAAAGAAAAGACAAAAAGGATGATACATATCAGCCAATCCCACTTACGGCATCTCCGGAAAAGTGCGCAAAGCAGGACACTGTACAACGCTGCCTGCAAAAGCCAGATAGATTGCCCAACTATTCCGGGCCAACCGTTCAGTGTCGGCCAGTAGTTCAAAACGGCAAAATTCAACAACGCTCTTGCGTCCAGCGCGGGGAAAAAAGTTCCGTACAGCACCCGACAAAAAAGCATTAATAAAACCGCGTATCCGGCAAAACAAATGCTGAAAGCAACCAAACAACGGCGGATACGCTCCGCAAGGTTCGTTTCATCCTGCAAACTGCAAAAGCCATATATACAAAACAGCGTTCCCGCGGAAAACCCTAAAAGCGGCTTGTAGCTTTCTGCAAAGTATAACGGCAGACTGTAACATAATATCACATACAAGCCCATACAAAAAACTCTTAAAAAGTCTAAACCGGTCAAATATTTTTTTTGCATCTATTCCGTCCTCCACTGCATTACCACGTCAGCAGAAAATTCTTTTTCATATTGCTATATAAATAATAGTATATCATGTCTGTTCCTTTTTCGCAATGAAAACTGTTTTTTGGTAACCTCTAAAAATTCA
>DCHC01000046.1:0-8932 GCA_002314755.1 Faecalibacterium sp. UBA1762
CGAAACCTTTGCCGGCTCCAACACCGTGATGGATATCGTCAGCTTTAACAGCGCCGCCAACCTGCTGAGCGGTGTCGGCATTGCCACCACCTACGACGATACCGCCCCTGTTGTTGCCGCATTCGGCGACGGCGGTCGCACCGTAAGCACCGAAGGACACAAGGCCTATATTCTGGATGCCATTGCTGCCCGTTATCTCGCTGCCCGTGGCATGGATGTGGGCATAACCAACCTTACCCGGCTGGGTGCCCGTCCCAATTTGGAGCACTTTGTCGATCCTGATGACGATGTGCAGCTGAATGACGGCGAACGCTGGCCCGGCTGCTGGTACACCGCCGACATCAGCGAAAAGGCCACCCTGATCAGCAGCTTTGTCTGCGGAACCGATGCCACCCCCGGATGCTATATCTATACCGATGCAAAGGGCATCAGCTACTATGTGCTGCTGACCGAGATGGACGGAATTCGTGCTGACGGCGCTTTGTACCGCAGCTATTACCGCCAGGAAAGCCTGCTCGCCTTCTGTGCAAAGGTGGGCGCACCCCTGCCCGCAAGTCTGCACCGCTGCCCCGGCAGCTATCTTGTCTGCAGCAAGATCAAAAACGGCATTGCCGTTGCCGTCAGCAACTGCGCGGATGACGAGATTGACACCCCCGTGCTGAACCTTGCAGATGAATATAAAACCGCCTATCTGATTGATGAGAACGGCTCGCTGATGGAGTGGTCCGCCCCTGACGGGAAGAATCTGACCCTGCCTACCCTGCCCGCCTGGGGCTTTGTCGCCGTTGTGCTGCAAAAATAAGCTTCTGTCCTATTTCACAATAAGTGCATAAAAAGCTCTCACCGACCGGGACAAAAAGATGTCCTGCCATCGGTGAGAGCTCTTTTTGGTTTTTTATTTGGGGTAGGTATTGGTTGATGACTCCAAAATATTTTCTAACCGAAAACCGTTTCAAAACATACAGCCCGTGCTGACCGGAGCCTAACATATCACCCTCGCCAATTATTTTGGTAGTGGCTGATGTCGCACCCATCCAGAGTCAGCAACCGGACAAAACGGCGCAACTTCAAAGAAGAGTCCTCTCGGCTGCCCAAATGGGTGATATGATACCATTCCGGCAGGTTCCATTCCGAGCTGTAGCTGTTCCATGCCAAAAAACGTTTAGCGCCTGCTTTTTGCAGTGCCTGCACATACGCAAGATACTCCTGTTGAGAAAAAATATTGGTCCATGGTAGAACATGGTAAACCTTAACCCCATATTGCTTTTCCAGCTGCAGATACTCCGGAATATACGCCAACACCTTTTTTAAATCTGTGCCGGGAAATCTGCGGATAACCGGTGCTTCCTGTATTCGCAAGGCATATTTTTGCAGATCAATCAGACCGGGGTCTTCTTCGCTCATGCAATCAGTCAAATCCTCTACCGTCTCAATATCTCCCTGCGAAACGGAATCCACCAGCCCCATAGCAGCCCAGCTTCGGATATCCAGTCCGAAATTTTTAGCCGATTCCAGGCCGTAGTCGGTAATCACATTGACCTTGATCCTGTTGCCGAGGACATCCCGCAACCGGCACATAAAGTCGGTCATTACTTCGCACCAGACCCCGTGCAGACGCTCATCTGTCACCGGCAGCAAAAGAGGATTCACCCCCGGGTAGCTTTCGCCGAACCGCTGCAGCACCGGTTGCTCAAAGCCGATATGCACCCCCCTGTGGAAGATCAGGCTGACCCCGTCAAAGCCGTAGGCTACCGCCTGTTTCATATGCTGCAGCACATATTCCTGCACCTGTGGATAAGCGTAGGAACACACCTGGGAAACGCTGCCGTCACGGGCAACACAGCGGTATTCCGGGTGTTGCTGCGGAAACTGCGTTTTCCAGCCCCAACGCATATACGGCACAGAAAACCCGGCGACGCTCATCCGATTGGCAGCATATAGTGTAATGCCGTTTTCATGGGCATACTGCAGATATCTGCGGTAGACAGCGTCCTTATTCTGTACCAGATGCAGCTGTCCGGCCGACCAGCGAAGATCTCCCCTATGCAGCGGCTGCTCCGGGGTCAAATCAGCGGCGTCGTAGTCAAAGGAATATTCCAACGAGCAAAAATCCGTATTGGTATTACGCAGCTTTTCCAGCCGGATTAGATAGTCCTGCTCGGTCGGAAAAGAATCCTCGGCATAAAGATCCCCGTCGATATGCATCTGTACACAGGGCTTTTTCTCTGCCTCCAGGGCGAGATGAGCAGCCACCTCGTCATCGGTCATCCTTTCGCACCGAATCCATGCAAGACCGGATATATTATCAAACCGGCTGTCCGGCTTGGCAAGGACAAAGTCTTTGCCGCTCAGGTCGGCAGATGTAAAGTAGACCTCTTCCGCATACTCTTCCACTGCCCACTGACGGGGGTTGCCGCCCCGGGCATGGCGAAAACCGGTGTAACAGGTATCTCCGGTCAGCTTTAAGTAGGTGTAGTTTTCTCCCCGAAGATCCAACATACCGATATACACCCGATGCCAGCCGGTCAGATTAACCGACAGTGTCACCGGCCCGGGCAGTGCGTTTTCCGCCGCCACCAGCATATTTCCGCTGCCCAGCTTGGTCTGATACGGCAGCGCCCGCCAACAATCCTGTGGCCCGCTTTGGGTATGCATGGGACGGATAAGCTGCTGTTCCCTTACTATCCGGGGCAAATCGCAAAATAAGTGTTCCATTTTGACTGTCTTTCCCATCGTAAGTTTCATCAAGACAAAGCCTCTTGCTGAAAAAGCCCTTGCCATAGGGCAGAGGATAATCCGTTTCGCTATATTGAAAATCGTTTATTTTTTTCCGTCGTTGCGGTACATATACACCTGGCAAGGGATCATGCCGTTGTACATCTTACGGCGTTTTTCTGCTTTTTGACCAAAATGCTGCTCAAATTCGGCATCGGAGGTAATGATATACGCCCCTTTGACCGGGTTTTCGGCAAGACGCTGCGCCAAAATTGCCTCCAACTCGGCAGCCTCGGCGGCATCCCCCAAACGTTCACCGTAGGGGGGATTGGTAATAATTATACTATCGGCAGAGGGGGCAAAACCCCGCACATCCGCGGTAAAAAACTGAACCTTACTGTCCACCCCGGCAAGCTTTGCATTGCGGTTGGCGACGGCTACCGCCTCCGGATCAATATCAAAGCCGATACCACGAAATGCCACATCCCGACGAATCTGTGCCAGCTCGGCAGAGCGGGCATCCTGCCAGATATTTGCCGGAATAAAGCTATAATGCTCCGCCAAAAATTTACGTCGCAGTCCGGGTGCCATGTGCATGGCCTTCATAGCAGCCTCAATGATAATGGTTCCGCTGCCACAGAATGGATCCTGCAGTAGAGTGTCATACCGCAGACGGGCTAAATCGATAATCGTGGCAGCCAATGTCTCCTTGATTGGCGCCAGGGTGCTGTTTTTACGGTAACCCCTTTTATGCAGTCCGTCACCGCTGGTATCCAGAAAAATCTCGGCGTTATCCTTTCGGATAGAAAACCGAATTTTGTACAGTTCTCCGTTCTCCGGCAGGGTCAACACCTTATGCCCTCTTTTCAGCCGTTCCGCCACCGCTTTTTTGACAATGCTTTGGCAAGCGGGCACACTGGTCAAGGTACTGGAAAGACTGCTGCCCTTGACCGGAAACTCGGCATCAAAAGGCAGAAGCTCCTCCCACGGAATGGAATACACCCCGTCAAACAACTCATCAAAGGTGGCGGCATGGTATTCCTTCAGCTGAATCAGCACCCGTTCTGCAGTGCGGATACGCAGATTGGCAAGAGCAAGCACCGTCTCGTTACCGGTAAAGGCCACCCGGCCATCGGTCACCTGTACATCCTTGCCGCCGACGCTCTTTACATCAAAGGCGGTTGCCGCCTCACAGCCGAAAAAGCAGGGCGCTACCATCCGAAATTCCATATATGAAAACTCCTTTAAACTTTACTGATAAAAGGTTTATCTTGTTCAAAACCGTTTTTGCTTTTTACCATTCATTCCTTGTATAGTTGAAATAATATTCCTTGATATTCATTATACCATAGCGCGAAGTAGCATGTAAAGGGTAACCGTCTTCTTTGGTCCGGAAAAGCAAAAGAAAACCCGCCATCTGACAATGACGGGTTTCCGAAATACTGCAAAAGGTTATTTCCCCAAAATATTGATCAGGATACCTGCGGCGACCGCACTGCCGATAACACCTGCCACATTGGGACCCATGGCGTGCATCAGCAGGAAGTTGGAGGGATTCTCCTCCTGACCGACCTTTTGGCTGACACGGGCAGCCATAGGCACGGCAGAAACACCGGCGGAACCGATCAACGGGTTGATCTGACCCTTGGTGACCCAGCACATCAGCTTGCCGAACAACACACCGCCGGCGGTACCAAAGCTAAAAGCAATCAAACCCAGAATAATAATAAAAATGGTCTTGCCGTTCAGGAAAGTATCGGCATTGGTGGTACAGCCAACCGAGAAACCCAGAAAAATAGTGATGATATTCATCAACTCATTACCGGCGGTCTTGGTGATACGTTCTACCACACCGCTCTCCTTCATCAGGTTGCCCAGCATCAGCATACCGATCAGCGGGGTTGCATCCGGCAGAATCAGACATACAAGCAGGGTGACAATGATGGGGAACAGAATCTTTTCAGTCTTGGAAACCGGACGCAGCTGCTTCATCACGATGGCGCGTTCTTTTTTGGTGGTCAGAGCACGCATGATGGGCGGCTGGATAATCGGAACCAAAGCCATGTAGCTATATGCTGCCACCGCAATGGCCCCTAGCAGCTGAGGTGCCAGCTTACTGGTTACAAAGATAGCTGTGGGGCCATCCGCGCCGCCGATAATACCGATGGAACCGGCCTCCTGCGCGGTAAACTGCAGCCATTCAATGCCGTACTTGCTGCCGATTGCGCTAAGACCCATAGCGCCGGCGTAGGTTGCAAAAATGCCCAGCTGTGCAGCAGCGCCCAGCAACAGGCTTTTGGGGTTGGAAATCAGCGAGCTGAAGTCGGTCATGGTACCGATGCCTAAGAAGATCAGCGGCGGGTAGACGCCCAGCTTGACGCCGCAGTACAGGATATCGGCAAGACCGCCCTCTGCTAAGACACGGGCGTAGTCCGGGTGACCGGTCTCGGTAATAAAGAATTCCATATGAATAATGTTGCCCCAAGGCAGATTTGCCATAAGCATACCAAAAGCGATGGGCAGCAACAGCAGAGGCTCAAACTGCTTGACAATTGCCAAATACAACAAAACGCAGGCGATCACGATCATGACTAAGTATTTCCAGCCGCCGTCCAGGAACTGGCCGAAAATGGAATTAAAACCAGAGCTTGTCCAGATATTGGACAAAATACTAACAATGGCTTGCCACATGGATTTATTTACCTCCCCTTAAAACGGCTGCGTATACGAGACAGTTGCAGCCACATTCCAGGGGCCGCGGCCATCTTTTTTACGGGTCAGCGAACGCAGCGTATATTTACCGCCATCCATAGCGGCAATGGCAGCTGCAATAGCGGCAACTACCTCGGCCGGAATACCCGCTTCAATCTCGGGGGCTGTGGGTACATCAGGGGCGGTGACGACCTTTGCTTCAGCAGCAACGGCGGCTGCAGCGTTTTTCTTTTTTTTGTCAACAGCGGCAAAGATAGAACCTTCCAGGCTTAAAATCAGTACCAGCACGACCAATATGACCAGTACCAGACCAAAACCTACCACTACCACATTGCCGACACTTGGAATTTCGGACATAGGGAAAGACCTCCTTTAAATAGCGTTCAAAGAATATCCAAATTCTCTCCTATTATAGCATTATAACAAATATGTCAAGGATTTTCAAGAGGGAAAATCGCACAATTCGGCATCTTAGTTGTACAAAAACGTCCTCATTATAAACCGGATTCAGCCCAGTGTTTTTTCCGCAGCCGCAACCAGCCGGTCTGCCGTCCTCTGTGCCTCTTTTTCCCCTTTTGCTAAAGTCATACTGTACAGATAAAAGGCATCTCCCTGAGACGCCTGGGCAAAATAATCCAGCCGGATCAGGTTGATGCGTCCCCGCCAATATTCCATATCCAGTGGCAGAATTTCGGCATGGAATTGCCCGTCCATCTGCAGTGCAAACCGTTTGGAGTACCCTCCGGTCGCCTGGCGCAGCGTATCCGCGGCAAAAAACAACTCGCAGATATCGGACGCCTTTTTGTTCTGCTCGCCGGTGCGGTAGACTATCACCAGCCGATCGTAATCCTCCGCCTGCAAAGATGTTTGGTTTTGGGCGTACCGCAGCGAGATATAGGGATCATCGCTCTTTTTTTGGTTGGCGGTCAGCACAGCACAACCGTTTTCGTAGCTGAGGGCTGTCTGATTGGGCGAGGAAAAATAGGCCAAATCTTCTTCCCCTTCAAAGGTGATGTGGGTAAAATCAAAAGCTTCGGCCAGCGGTTGACGTAGGGAGGCATTATCGCAAAAATCCTTATTGGCGGTAAAACAATTGCGTATCTGCTCTACACTTCCGCAGCAGATCAGATAGCTATAGCTTAACGGGTCATTATATGGCAGCTGCAGGGATGCCACCGGCGCCACATAATTGGTGGCATTGGCAGAAGAATCCGCAGTGCCGTTATACTGATACCGACCGGCAGTAAAAAGCTCTGCTGCAGGGGTAAACAGACCAATACCGTAGTTTTTACCGTCCACCCAGGCACACCAGCTTTCAGTATTGGAGGGGCTTAAACCAAAGGTATTACCCGCTTCGCCGGTGCCCCAAAAGCCTAAGTTTTCTTCCACAGTCAGCCCGTCACCGCTCCATGGGGCGGAACCGGTATAGCAGACAAAGTTTTTCAACGCGCTGATTACATAAAATGCGGGCAGCTCCTGGGCGCGAATAATGTGGTCAAGATTGGAAAAATCCACTATCGTATTCTCTACCCGGATGCAGTCGTCCTGCAGGGTGTAGATGTTGGTATAGTACGCCATTGTATAGCAGTTGTTCCGTGCCCAATCCAAAGGACGGCTGACTACGGTAACGGTGTTATCGCTCACCGTTACCGCCACAATTTTGCTGCGGTTGCCGTGGAGATCACCCCCCTGTACCGGGTTGTAGGGCCATTCCACCCCGTTATAGCTGCCGTTTTGATAGTTTTCATCCTGTGCGGCACCGTAATAGGACTGCTGCACCAGTCTGCCGGTATCGTGGCAGTTTAAAAGGTTTGTATAATTCTTATTTGTTGCCTGCAAATCCTCTAAGCAGCTGATGCCACCGCCCCAAGAAAGCTTGATTCCTAACCGATAGCGTTCATTCTCCAGCGAAAGCACCTCCGGGAAGACCTGCTGGTTTACAAGAGCGATGCTTTTTAGGCAAAATGTCACCGTTCCGTCCAGCGGGGTAATATGGATGGCCTGCAGTCTGCCTGCCGTATTGTCTAATAGGTAGCCGTCCAGCAGTTGGGAAAAGCTTTCGCTTTTTTCGGTCAGATAGAACTCCTCCGTTTGGGTTTTACCGTCCATGGAATAGACAAAATCCCCCCTGACCGGCCCGGTCAGCGTGTATTCCAAATCCACCCTGTTAAAGGTTTGATTCGCCTTCTCATCCCCGGTAAAATCCAGTGTCAAGGACTCTGAAATCTCTACTGATGCCTGTTTTTTACCGCTGAGCGCCGTACACGCCACGGTTCCCTGCCCCACTGTCTGCGTCCGGCTACAGCCGGTCAACAACAACGCACCGGTACAAAAAATCAGACAAAAAAAGACCGCGATTCGCATCCTCTTCATCTTTGTAAATCCTTTCTTCTCCAGGAAAAACCGGCAGCGTTTAGTCTCTGCTGCCGGTTCTTTTCTTGCTTTGTCGCCGTTTTATGCCATCAACTGTTCCATCTCATCCAGCAACTGGCTGAACAGCTGCAGTGCCTGCTCCACCGGTTGGGGAGTGGACATATCCACACCGGCTATTTTCAGCAGACTGATGGGATCCGCACTGCATCCTCCGGAGAGGAACTGCAGATAGGCGTCCACCGCAGGTTGACCCTCTTTCAATATCTTCATGGCCAGTGCAATGGCGGCGGAAAAGCCGGTGGCGTACTGGTAGACATAAAAATCATAATAGAAATGAGGAATGCGCGCCCATTCATGGGCAATACGCTCATCCACCACCATCTCCTCGCCGTAGTACAGCTTGTTCAGATTATAGTACATCTCATCCAGCTTATCGCTTGTCAGACTCTCCCCTGCTTCACTTAGGCAGTTGATCTGATGCTCAAACTCGGCAAACATCGTCTGCCGGTACAGGGTGGTGCGGAACTGGTCCAGGAAATGGTTGATCAGGTAGGCGCGGCGCTGTTTATCCGTGGTTTTGGCAAGCAGATCCTGCATCATCAACACCTCATTACAGGTGCTGGCAACCTCCGCCACAAAGATGACATAATCCGCATAGGCGGTGGGCTGGTTTTTGGCAGAAAGGTAACTATGCATGGTGTGACCCACCTCATGCACCAGGGTAAACTGGCTGTCCAGCGTATCCTTGTGGTTCAACAGAATAAACGGGTGGGGACGGGACAGGCCGGAGGAATAGGCTCCTCCCCGCTTGCCTTGGTTTTCCCGCACATCGATCCACCGCTGGCCAAAGGCTCTGCGCACCACGGCGACATATTCTTCACCCAGAGGTTTTACGGCGGAAAGCACAGCCTGCTGCGCCTCGGAATAAGGTATCACCGCATTTTCCCCGGCAAGAATGGGGTTATACAGGTCGTACATGTGCAGCTGCTCCAGTCCCATCAGCTTTTGACGCAACATCATATACCGGTACATCGTGGGCAGATGACGGTGAACTGCTTGGATCAGGTTGTCATACACCGTCTCCGGCACATTGGTCCGGTCCAGCGCAGCCTGACGGTTGGTCTCATAGCCT
>DCHC01000046.1:8962-9631 GCA_002314755.1 Faecalibacterium sp. UBA1762
GTCTGCTGCTTTAGTTGGGCGTCTAAAATGGCGGCAGAAAGCGCCCCATGGGAAGCCCAGGTATCATAAAAGGTCTCGAACACCCGACGGCGCAGCTCTCGGTCGCTGCTCTCCATATAGGGGATAAAGCTCCCCTGTGTCAACGGTAGCTTTGTTCCGTCCGGGGCCTCCACATCGGGAAATTTCAGATCCGCGTTCCGAAAGACGCCGCCGATGGTGTCGGGAGCCTCGCTCATCTCCCCTGCAGCCGCCAGCAGCTTTTCCTCCGGGGCGGAGAGAATATGATTTTTGCGCCGCCGCATCTCATGCAGCAGCAACCTGTATTCCTCAAGCTCCTTACACTGGGCAAAAAAACTTTCCAAGGTCTCGTCGGAAATAGCCATAATCTCCGGCTGGGCAAATGCCGAAGCACTTTGCAGCGCCACCAGCAAATTGATGGCTTTACCCTTGCGGGCTTGGTTTTCCCCGTTGCCCACATCGGTATCCGCCAACAGATGGGCATAGCCGTACAGCCGCTCTATCTGTAACGAAAGCGCGTCCTGCAACCGAAACCATTCCAGCAACTTATCGCCGCTTTCGGCAAGGTGACCGGCAAAGGCAGCCAGTTTTTTGGGCAGGGCTGCAATCTTTTGGGCGTCTGCCTCCCATTCCTCCGCCGTGGCATAAAGT
>DCHC01000046.1:9642-9882 GCA_002314755.1 Faecalibacterium sp. UBA1762
CGGTCAGATCCCAGGTTTCCTCCACCGGGATCTCGCTGCGTTTGGGTATTTTATTTTGCTCCATTGCGGTATTCTCCTTTATTCATCCGCTGCGTTAATTGCAGCGCGCAGGGTGTTTTGCATCAGCATGGCGCGGGTCATCAGACCCACACCGCCGGGTACCGGGGTGATCCACCCCGCCTTTTGGCTGACCGGTTCAAAATCCACATCTCCGCACAGCTTGCCCTCGGCATTGCGGTT
>DCHC01000046.1:9919-21865 GCA_002314755.1 Faecalibacterium sp. UBA1762
CGCCGGGCTTGACCATATCTGCCGTCACAAAACCGGCCTTGCCGATCGCCGCGACCAGTATATCTGCCTGGCGGGTGATCTCGGCCAGATTTTCAGTTTTGGAATGACATAGGGTGACGGTGGCGTCACAGCCGGTCAGCAGCAGCGCCATAGGCTTGCCCACAATATTGCTGCGTCCGATCACCACTGCTTTTTTGCCCTGCAGAGGGATGTTGTTCTGCTGTAACAGATACAAGCAACCTGCCGGGGTACAGGGAACAAATCCCTGCTGTCCGGTCAACAGCGCACCGGCGTTCACCGGAGTAAAGCCATCCACATCCTTTTGCGGCGCAATGGTGCGAATCACCTTATCCCCATCCAGATGGGCAGGTAGTGGCAGCTGCACCAGCAATCCGGAGACGGTAGGGTCCTGGTTGCATTTTTCCACCTGCTCCAAAAGCTGTTGCTGCGTGGTATCCTCCGGCAGTCGGATAACACGGGATTCTATACCGCATTCCGCACAGTCCTTTTCTTTCCCCTTGACATACACAGCACTGGCAGGGTTTTCCCCCACCAAAATCACTGTCAGGCAACAGGAAATGCCATGTTCCTTCAGCTGGGCGACACGGGTCGCCACCTCTTTTTTGATCACGCCTGCCCAATATTTTCCGTCTAAAATCGTAGCCATCCTGCGTTTCCTTTCCCTTGCGGTTTATCGGGATTATTGTTCCCCGTCGGCAGCCTCCGCCGTTCTGTTTGACTCCTCGTCTTTTGCGTCATTCCCAACCGTCGTATGCAGCTGCTCATAGCGAAGCTGCGCATGCTGATACCGTTCGACCGCAGCCCGTTTTGCCTCCTCGATCTGCCGGTGTAAAACCGGCTTGCCCTGAGCTACCTTTTGTGCGGTGATTCTTTTACCTGCCAACCACAGAGCAACGCCCAACACGCAACTAAGCCCTGCCACAAGCTGGCTGATACGCACGCTGCCCAGCATCAGACTGTCGGTACGCAGGCCTTCTACAATGCAGCGCTCCAGGCCGTACCACGCAAGGTAGATAAACAGAATTTCGCCGTCGTAGCTGCGGCGTTTAGCGTAGCGAAGCAGCAGTACCATGCCCAACAGGCACCAAACGGATTCATACAAAAAAGTGGGATGTACCGGTGCATCCGGGTTGACTGTGATCCCACTCTGGGCCAGTTTTTCCATCACGCCCGACAGATACCGCTGGGTGCTTTGACTGAACATACCCCATGGCAGATCGGTATTGCAGCCAAAGGCTTCCTGGTTAGTAAAATTGCCCCACCGACCAATGCCCTGACCGGCCAGCAGTCCGATGGCGGTGATATCCATAGTGGCCAGAACAGGCATTTTTCTTGCGCCGCCGTAAATCAAGATGGCAAGCCCTGCGCCGATAATACCGCCGTAGATGGCAAGGCCGCCATCCCGGATATTGAGTATTTTACCCAGCGTGTCGTAATCGCCGGGGTAAAAGATAACATAGTACAGTCGGGCGCACAGCACCGAAACCAGTACCGCGATGATGATCAGCTCCGAAAGGCGGTCCTCATCAATACCAAACTGCTTTGCCTTGGCAAAACCGATGCAGATGCCCACCAGCAGACCGGTGGCGATAATCACGCCGTACCAGTAGATCGGCATACCGAACAGATGAAAGGCCACCGGACTGATGGCCAGCTCTAGCCCCAAACCCGGGAAAGAAACCATATTCGTCATAGACCTATTTCCTCTTTATTCTCCGTCATTATCCGTGGGCATGATCAGGATGGTGGCGCACTTTTCCCTGTCCAGCAGAGTGGGCAGCATTGCCTCCACATCCCGGGCAGTCAACGCCGAAAGCTGTTCAACCTCATCGTAAAGACTGTGCCCCCGTAAAAAAACCGCCGCCTGATCGGTGGCAACATCCTCTATACTTTCCAGGCCCATAATTGCCTGGCCCAGCATCTGGTTTTTGGTACAAAGAAACTGCTCCTCATCCACGCCGTTTTTCAAAAGCCGCTGCACCTCGGCTTCAAAGGCAGCCTGCAGCGCCTTGGGATCAGGCGTCTCCCCTCCAAAAATCAGAGAGCAATAACCCGGGCCGGATAAATACTCTCCGCCGAAACCGGCGTTGATCAGATTTTCATCATACAACCGATTGTATAGCGGCGATGTCTCCCCCGCCAGCAGCTCGGTGATAAAATCGCAAATCAGCTCATTTTTCACCTCTCCCCCCAGTGCGCCTGGGCCCTTATAGCCAATGCCCCAGACCGGCTGGGAAACCTGCATTTTAAGGATCTTCTCTTTGGCAAAAACCGTGTCCGGCTCCTGCAGCTTTTGCCGCTGCAGCCTGTGGCCGGAAGGCGCAATTTTTACCCCGTTGCAGACCTCCAGCACCTGTCTGGCAGTCACATTGCCCGCCACGCTCAGCACCATATTGTCGGGCGCATAAAAGGCCTCACAGCAGCGGTATAGCATCTCCGGCGTGATTTTCTGTATGCTCTCCACCGTACCGGCAATATCTGACCGCACCGGACAGACATGATACAGATTGCCCAGCAGACCGAATGTCATCCGAAATTCCGGACTGTCCTGATACATCCTGATCTCCTGTGCGATGATGCCCTGTTCCTTTTGCACGGTTTTCTCGCTGAAATAGGGATGCAGTACAAAATCCAGCAGGATGCGCAGGTTTTTCTCTATTTCGTCTGTCGCGGAAAACAAAAAGCAGGTCTTGTCAAAGCTGGTAAAGGCGTTTGCTGACGCCCCAGTGGCGGAGAAAAGCTCAAACGCGTCATTTCCGTTTTCATCCTCAAACAGCTTATGCTCCAAAAAATGGGCAACCCCCTCCGGCAGCTCTACCGTCTGCCCGTCCAGTGAAAAGCTTTTGTCCGCCGAACCGAACCGGGTGCCGAAAACCGCATGTACTCCTTTGAACTGAGGCATCTCGCTAACCAACACGGTAAGCCCGCTATCCAGAACAAACCTTTGCGGCGTCATCTCGGTGCAAAGTCGCGCCAGTGCCGCCCGTGTTTTGGACTGATTATCCGCCATATCCTTTTCCAATACCAAGTTCCTTCCTATATTCATAACTTAAAGCATCTCTTCCTCACAGTCATCCGTGCCGTTTCCTTTCAACAGATAGACCACCGACAGAGAAAAGCTTTCCATTGCCTGGGTGACCTGCTGCGGGGTGACTGCTTTCAGCTCTTTCAAAACCTGTTCCGGTGATTTCAGTGTCCCGCGGGAGATCTCGCTTAAATACCAGCCCTCCAACCCGGAAAGGCTATCGCTCACGCTCTCCAGCGCATTGGTCAGATATCTGACGGCCCCGTCCAACTCCCGGGCAGAAACCGGCTGATTTGTCAGGTTTTCCATTTCTGACAAAATGGCAAGCCGAGTTTTTTCCGCATCCGCAGTATTGATGCCGCTGTCAATAGAAAGGCAGCTTGCAATAACAGAAAAGCTTGCAGAGCAATAGTAGCAAAGACTCTTTTTTTCCCGCACATTCATAAACAGACGGCTGGTAGGGGTTCCGCCCAGCAGCGCAATGGCAAGTCGCATGGCGGGCAGCTTTTCCGGGGTCATGGTCTGGCGCTGGGTAAACAGCATACACAACTTGCCCTGGGTGGCGTCCACCGGTTCCTCGTAAAAGCGGGTCTGCCCTACCGGCATGGCGTGGGGCATATTTAACGCGACAGGCTGTCGCCGGATACCGGCAAGCTCCTGTAGCAGCCGGTCACGCACCGTACCGCCATCCACCCCCAGTGCCATAACCTCCAGCTGTGCGGTCGTCACCATATCCAACCAGGTGGCATACAATCCCTCAGGGGTAATGGATCCCACATCCTCCGGGTAGCCGTATTTTTCCAGACCTGCCACATCCGTGCCGTAAAATTTTCTGCGCGCCTGTCGCAGGCAGTAGATGCGTTTGTCGTTGATCTCGCTTTTTTGCAGCTGCTTTAATTTTTCCTTTTCCACCCGGACGGCATCCCGAGAAAAAGCGCCATCCTTCACATCCGGTCGAAAAGCCACTCCGAATACCAGTCGCAGATACTCTGCCAGCAGGTTTTCACCGCCTACCGCGTATTCATCCCGAATGCCGCTGATGCTTACCGTCACGGTGCGGTTTGGCCCCAGGGTGCCCCCGCACACCGTTAGGTTTGCTCCGTACAGCCGCGCAAGTTGTCGGCTGAGTACCTGCATATCCGGACACTCCAGCCAGCCCCGCTCCATCACCATGGGCAGCAAGGCCTGCGCTGTCGCAGTTCGTCGATCCCCTTTGACAATAAAATTCAGGCTGATACGGCAGCTTTTAAAAGAATCCGCAGGGATAGCGGTCAGCGCCACCCCGGGTGCAATCGTTTCTCGTTTCAATTTAACCGGTATTTCCTTTCATGGATTTTTTTCGAATTGTAACCAAACATTCCCATGATACCGGGCAGCTTCTCAGCCGTCCAATACCTCCAGCCCATGGATAAACGGCTTTGTCCGCAGCTGATTTAACAACTGCTCTGCCGTTCCGTGCAGCTCGGTGACATCCAGTGTCAGGGTCACATCTGCCGTGGCGCCGTTGGGCTTTTGCTGGTGAATGGTCACCACATCGATCCCCTGGGCTGACAACAGCGCAAGCAGGCTCTGCAGGGTTCCCGGCTCATTGACTAGGGTCGCCTGCAGTACCAAAAGATGACTGCCGCCTGCTGCGCGGTAGACACAGTCCTTATATTTGTAAAAAGCGCTGCGAGATAAATCTGCCTGACGCACTGCCGATGAGATATTTTTTGCCGAGCCATTCGCCAACAGCTCTTTGGCAAGCAACACCTTACCGAAAACCTCCGGCAGTACCTCTTTGGCAACCAAAACATACCCGCTTTCGGTCAGATGGTCCTCTGATAGCATCAGGGGTGACACTTCTTTTTTCATTTCTCGGCACATCCTTTCGCGCCAACATGTATTCAAGACAGGGGATAAAACCGGCCTTTGTTTCTCCCATAAGGTCTATCCAGACAAACCGTCCTTGTAGGGAACACAAATTACTCTCTTATCATACCGCAAAAGCAATTTTTTCTCAAGGCTTTTTACACAAATTCATTCTGTCTTAAAAAGATTTTTCGGGCAGCTTTTCCAGCAGCTTCCGCAAAGCAACGCCCCGGTGACTGACGGCATTTTTCTGCTGGGCGGTCAACTGCGCCGCAGTACAGCCATACTCCGGTAAAAAGAACAGCGGGTCGTATCCAAACCCATTCTCCCCGGCAGGCTGCAGAGCAATCTCGCCGTATAAATATCCCTCGGCTGTCACTGCGGTGCCATCCGAGTAGACCACCGCCACGGCACAGGTAAAATGGGCCGACCGATCACCCGCCCCCTGCAGCTTTTGCAGCAGCAGACGGTTGTTACCCGCATCATCCCCGTGGACGCCACAAAAGCGGGCACTGTAGATGCCAGGCGCGCCGTCTAATGCATCCACACACAGGCCGCTGTCATCGGCAAGGGCACAGCAGCCGGATAACTGGACGATCTCCCTCGCTTTTTTCAAAGCGTTTTCTTTAAAGGAGACACCGTCCTCTACGGTTTCATGAGAGATGCCCGCCTCCTTCAGCGAGACAATACACTCAAATTTGCCGCCCAGAATCTGACGGATCTCCTGTATTTTATGGGCGTTATTGGACGCAATGATCAATTTCACCGTTTCTTTTCTCCTTTTTGCATCTGTTCGAAAATATAATTATATATTTGAAAAAGCGCAGCCGTCACGGACTGCGCCCTTTGCCTCTTATTCGTTACGGCCACCGTCCAGGTTACCCACCCCGTACAGATCCACCTTGGTGCAGCCATCGTATTCCGGTACGCAAACGCGGATCATCTCGCTGCGGGAGGTAGGGAAGTTTTTACCCACAAAATTGGCACAGATCGGCAGCTCTCGATGACCCCGGTCTACCAGAGCGCACATCTGAATGACTGCCGGACGACCAATGCCGATCAGTGCCTCCATTGCGGCGCGAACGGTACGACCGGTGTACAGAACATCATCCACCAACACCACGGTCTTACCACCGATTTCAAAGGGAATATCCGTCCCGTTTACTTTTGCCTGATCGGAAAGCTCGCTGATATCGTCCCTGTAAAGGCTGATATCCAGCACACCGACCGGAATTTTTACTCCTTCAATACTGCAGATATTTTCCGCCAGGCGATTGGCAAGGGGTACACCCCGCCGCAAAATGCCCACCAGACAAAGGTTTTCCACACCGTGATTTTTCTCCAGAATTTCGTGTGCCAAACGGCGCAGGGTACGAACGACCGAATCCTCATCCATTAGGTTGGTTTTAAATTCCATCGACCGGTTTCCTCCCTTTTTATAGTTCCCCGCGCCCGGACAAAGCGCGGTACAGGGTGACCTCATCGGCGTATTCCAAGTTAGAACCTACCGGCAGCCCGGAGGCAAGCCGGGTGGTTTTAATACCGGAGGGCTTGATCAGCTTAGACAGATACAAGGCAGTGGCTTCCCCCTCTATGGTGGGGTTGGTGGCCATAATGACCTCCCTAACTCTGCCGTCCTGCAGCCGTACCAATAACTCCCGTATGGCGAGCTGATCGGCAGTTATACCATCTACAGGCGAGATCAGGCCATGCAGCACATGGTATCTGCCCTTGTACTCTCGGGTGCGCTCAAAGGCCGCAACGTCCTGCGGGCTTTCCACCACCAGTATCACGGATTCATCCCGGGCTGCATCGCTGCAGATGGGACAGATTTCTTTATCGGTAAAGCTTTGACAGATGCTGCACCGGTGTACCCTGGCGTGTGCCTCCTTGATGGCATCCGCAAAGGCAGCTGCCTGCTGGGCAGGCATATTCAGCACCTGGTACGCCAGCCGGGCAGCACTTTTTCTGCCGATACCGCTCAGCCGGGCAAACTGTTCGATCAAACGCTCCAATGGCGCCGGATTAGTACCCATCTACCGATTCTCCGTTTCTGACAAATTACTAAATTACATTATAGCAGACCAGCGGGCAGATTGATGCCGGAGGTCAGCTTATTCATCTCGGTCTCCTGGGTCTCCTTGACCACACGGACAGCCTCATTTACCGCAGCCGCCAGCAGGTCCTCCAGCATCTCGGTATCCTCGGGGTCAACGACCTCCGGCTGCAGCCGAACAGCTGTCACATTATACTTGCCGTTCATGGTCAGCTCTACCTGGCCGCCACCGGCTGTGACTGTATGCTCTCTCTCCTCCAGCTGGGCGGTCAGCTCTTCCATATCCTGCTGCAGCTTCTGATACTTTTGCAGCAACTGTGCCTGGCTTTGGGGGCCGTAGCCCTGGGGTAATCTTGCTTTCATCTTTGTATTCTCCTTGTTATTCTTTGAAATCGGCACCGGTTATTTCACCGGTACCGTACCATGCAGTTCAAGAAATTTCCTCGACCTCCACACCCTGCGCACGCAGAATATCCAACGCGTCGGGCTGTGTCGCGGCAACGGTCTCCTCGTTCAAGGGACCGATACCTAAGTTTTCTCCGCTCAAAGCTATGACCGCCTCCTTGATGGCAAGTCGCGCCTGCTCGTGATCGCGCAGATATTCAAACAGCAGGGTATTTCCCTTTATCAATACCCGACCACCCAGACGGAACGCCTTTGCGGTAGATAGCATGGAAAATAGGGCCATATCCCCTTTTCCGATCCTTTCGACCAACCGGGGCCACCATTCCACCGGTGTTATCGTATCCGGTGCTTCGGTATGACTGTCAGCCATCAGCTCCTCCGCAGTCGCTGCGTCAGTGCGCTGTAACTCAACCGATTTTAGAGGTGGGGCGTCCTTCTTATTTTGCTCCTGGCCGGTAGCTGTTCCCTTTAACCTGGCTGTATTTTCTTTCCGGGTCGAAAAAACCGGCGTTGCGGATTGCTCTACGCTCTCCGTCACGCCACCGATTCCCGCTATCCCCAAAAGGGCAAGCTCCAGCTCTATGGCGGAATTGCCGCCCCGCATAATATGCTCTAAAGCGTCTCCCAAACGGCGAACAGCGCGAGCGGAGGTCATGATCGGGATATTCTTTCCCTCCTCCAGATAGCGTCGGCGTTCTGCCTCGGTCACCTGAGTAAACAGGCTTTCATCCTGTGCCACCGCCCCCAACATCAGGTTGCGATAGTGCAGTATCAGCTCCTCACATAGTCTTCTGGTATCCAACGCACGGGTACTCGGGTCGCTCAGCGCCGTCATCAACCCCGAAACATCAGCCATTTGTACCGCGGAGCTGATGCTGAACAGGTAGCTCTTATCCGTCACACCGGCTACCCGGCGTACCGTTGCAACGTCTACCTTTTCACCGGTACCGCTGCAGGTATCCAGCAGGGATAACGCGTCCCGCATAGCGCCGTCTGCCAGCTGCCCCAAAAGCAAGGCGGCATCTCCATCCAGTTCGATATTCTCCTGTCCGGCAACATGCAGCAACCGGTCGGCAATCGCCTGAGGCGGAATGCGCATAAAATCATACCGCTGGCAGCGGCTGAGCACGGTGACTGGCACCTTATGTACCTCGGTCGTGGCAAGGATGAAGACCAGATGCGCCGGGGGCTCCTCCACAATCTTCAGCAGGGCGTTAAAGGCCGCCGTGCTGAGCATGTGTACCTCGTCGATAATATAGACCTTATACCTACCCATGGTGGGGGTATAGATCGCCTCCTCCCGCAGGGAGCGCACATCGTCCACACCGTTATTGGACGCGGCATCGATCTCTACCACATCCAGCATGGAGCCGTCCTCCACCCCGGTACAGACGGCACACTCACCACAAGGGTTGCCATCCCTGCAGTTGGGACAGTTGATTGCCTTTGCCAGGATACGGGCACAGGTGGTCTTACCGGTGCCCCGCGTACCGGTAAACAGATAAGCGTGGCCCAGCTTATCCGAGGCTACCTGGTTTTGCAGCGCCTTCACAATGACATCCTGACCGATCACATCCGAAAAAGTACGGGGACGCCATTTTCTGTATAACGCACGGTACAAAGAGCTCCACCTCCCCAATAGCTAAGAAAGGCAGACAGTCTTTTTGTGCACTGTTGTGTTGTCCGGAATACGAAGGCAAACTGACTGCATCGCGCGGGGTTTGCCTCTTAATGCTGCTCGGTTCCCCGCCTGACATGGTTCAAAGCGTCCCGCCGTACAGGGCCTGCCTTCGTATACCGGGCAGCACAACCGCAAAGTCTGTCTGCCCATTTATCTCGATTATTATACCCTATTTCCCCAAAAAATACAAGTACTATTTTTGTTTTTTCCGTCTTTTCCTGGAAAGACGCGATAAGGCTTTTTCACTGGGCGACAGGAGTCTGTTTTACAGATAATCCCGCAGCTCCTGCACGGTCCTACCCTCCAACTTGATCAGCTCCCGGGCGTATTCCTTGGCCATAGGCTGAGCATTTTCGTATCGGTTCAGGTATTCTGTCAGCGATTTTGCTCCCATATTGCACCCGTCTGTCAGCAGCTCCGCTGCCGCCTGATCCGACATCTCCAGCGCCATTTTGACATTGGTTTTCACCCATGCCATTCCCCTTGCCACCGGGTTTGCCTCCCCAGGTTTTTCCCCCAACTCGGTAAGCATATCATTGATCTGACTGCCCAACCGCTCGTGCTTTTGGCGGCAGGCTGTCAGTTGGCTGCGCATGCGCGGGGATTGTATCCGATCCTCCACATCCTCAATAGATTTTACCCCCATCCAGACCCCGTTGCTGCATTCCTTTAACAGTTCGACCGTATCGTGTGTTACTTTTTCCATTTTGTGCCCTGCCTTTCTCGTATTTTGGAGTACTTTTGTCCTTGTTTTGTCCCATTGACAGTGTACCCCGCTTTTCAGAAAACATACCTTGCCTAACCGGATAAATCTTTAAGGCCGAGAGCCGTTGCCAATTGGTGACAATTCTTCATAAAAAACAGTTTGTCGCTTGTAAGCTCCTGCAACTTTTGTTATAATGGTGGCAATTTGGAAAGGAAAAAGGATACTCATCAAAATCTCACCGAAGAAAGGATACATACCATGAACACCGTAAACCGCGCAGCAAATCATCCGCTGACCTACACAGGCAGCGCCACAAGCTTTTTTGAAGGCGGACTGCTGGGCAACGGCGGCCTTGGGGTGGTGGTGCGTACCCGCCCGGACGCCGTGCTTTTTCACTTTGGGCATAACGCTATTTGGGATAAGCGGGTCTGCGAGGACCACAAGACGGAGATTCTGCCGTTTCAGACCCTGTTTGAAAAGGTAAAGGAGATCAGTCCCCGCTGCCAAAAAGACCTGGAGGAAGACAGCTGGTACCGGGACTACAACCGGAAGATGACCGCCTCCTACGGAAAGGCCTACCCCCGTCCACTGCCCTGTGGAACCCTTTGCCTGTTTTTTGATATGCGACAGTATGAGATACTGGGTCACAGCATTGATATCTCCACCGGCATAATGACGGTCAGTATGCGGGGACTACAGGGAAGGGATGTCACCCTGACAACCTTTGCGGATATGCAAAGCGACACCCTGTATTTTGCCTGTCAGGACTGCGATGGCGCACCGGCAAACCCTTTTACCCAGATCCGTCTGGTGCCCCACCGGTTTGATGACGGCACCCCTTACCCTTCGCCGGAATGGCAAAACGGTCTTGGTTACTGCCAGCGCATACCGCTGAATGAGGACTGCACCCCCTCTGACCGGGACGAGATGGTCGCCCTGTCGGTACGGGTCAACTGCCTGCCCGCGCCTACCGTAACCGAAGGTCGAATTACCATGCCGGATAGCGGAGCTGATTTTTCCGGCTGCGCCTGTCTGCAATACGGAAATGCTGACGGTTTTGTCCTGCAAGCCCCGTCCTTCGATTGGGAAGCCGCCCTTGCCCGCACCCGTGCCACCTGGGAAGAGTACTGGTCCCGCAGCGGTGTCCGGTTGCAGCGACAGGAACTGGAGCAGACCTGGTACCACAACCAATATTTTTTGCGGCTGGTCCTGCGGCCGGGCGGGGTCTGTCCCGGTCTGTTCGGCAACTTTATGTTTGACCGATACGGCACTGCCTGGCACAGCGACTACCATATGAACTACAATACCCAGCAGCCGTTTTGGGGTTGTTTTATCACCAACCACGCCGAGCTGCACGAGCCGTACATCAGCCTGGTGGAGGAGCTTCTGCCCCTTTCCTGCCGGTGGGCAGAGGAACAGTACGGTCTGCCCGGCGCGTTCTTTCCTCACTCTGCCTACAAAGCGCCTATGACCACCTTTCCCTATCCCAGCACTGTCTGGGGATGGGAGGTTTGCGAAACACCATGGACAGTGCAAAGCCTGTGGTGGCACTACCTGTACACCGGCGATGTCGCGCTGCTGAAAAACCGTCTGTTTGAGCCGATCCGTCAGGCGGTATATTTCCTAGTCGCCTATCTGCAACGGGCAGATGCCGATTTCGGTGACGGTGCATTCCATGTTTTCCCCACCGTACCGCCCGAGCTGTACTCCTTGAAGCCCGGCTTCGTCTGCAATAAAGACTGCATTGTTGACCTGACCCTGATCCGGTTCGTTTTCCGTGCCTATCTCCAGGCAGTCAATGTACTGCAATGCTCTGACCTGGAGGCAGATACCGTTGCCGCGGTGCAACGCATTTTGCCCCATCTGGCAGAATACCCTCAAAGCAAGGGCGCTGACAGCGTTCTGCTGAGCGTAGCGGAAAGTGACCCGGACGAAATTGAAAATGTGCCCAATATGCTGGCACCAGTTTTCCCGGGCGAAGACGAAAGCTGCACCGACGGAGAAAACCGCGAGCTGGCGCTGCGCACCTGGTACCGGCAGCGTACCGAGGGCGGCAACGAGTTGGTATTCGTGGGTATGCAGGGTGCCCGGCTGGGCGTGCTGGATCTGGATGCATATACCCGTCACATCCAGTATAACCGCCACGCAAACGGAACACTGACCGACCGGGCGACCTGCTCCGGAGGCAGGTATGACGACCT
>DCHC01000046.1:21883-52419 GCA_002314755.1 Faecalibacterium sp. UBA1762
AGATATGGGTATTTGGGTGGAGAACTTCTCCGTGCCCGCCGTAATTAGTAACTGTTTGATCCACGGTCACGGCGAGACAGTACGGCTGTTCCCCAACTGGAACCTGAACGAACAGGCCGCCTTTAGCGGTCACCGGGTAAGTGGCGCCTTTCTGGTCAGCGCCGCCTGCGCAGACGGTCGGGTAACCGGGATGCGCGTTTGCTCTGAAAAAGGCGGTGAATTTACCTGGCAAAACCCTGAAACCGGCTATATCGATACCATCCGCTTTGCCCCCGGTGAAACCAAACAGCTGATTTAAACACCTTTATCAAAAACATACATGTCAAATGCACACAAAAGCACAAATGCAAAACGGCTATTGCGCTTTCGGCTGCGGTTTGTTAAAATAAAAAAAAGATTCGGCACTGCCGAAAATCGCCGAAAAAAAGAGGAGACTCGGAGAATGAGAGAACAGGATATTGCGCGGATCGACCGTCTGCGGTTACAGGCTTTGCATGCCACCCCCTGTTTTATGCTGTTTTATACCGATTATTTTGAACGTCACCGGGAAAACGCTGCCGTCGGCGGAGAGTATGAGCGTTTTGCCGATGCGTTCCTCTACGCCATGGGGCGTATTCAGCCGCAGATCGACCCGGATGAGCTGATCGTAGGCAAAAGTGTGCTGCCCCTTACCGAAGCGCAGCAGGCACGGTGGGAGCAGGTGCGTCCCTACGCCGAAAGCATCACACCCATCAACGGGCAGGACAGCCACCGCGCCATAGATTACGCAAAGCTGCTGCGGCTTGGTACCACCGGCTATATTGCAGAGATCGAAGCGTACGAAAAAAAAGCCGGTGAGGCGCAAAAGGCTTTTTACGCCTGCTGCAGGGTCTGTCTGCAAGCCGTTGCAGATTATGCCGACCGGTACGCGGCTACCGCCCGTGCCCAGGCCGAAAGTTGCGATGACGCACAGCGCAAACAGGAGCTGTTGGATATCGCACACGCCTGCAGTCGGGTACCACGTCACCCTGCCCAAAGCTACTACGAGGCGGTACAGGCAACCAACTTTATCACCCATTGCCTCTCCATGGATCCGTCCCGCTTTTTCAATATTCTGCAATTTCAGCTGGGCAGGCCGGACCGTTACCTGCTGCCCTATTACGAAAAAGACCGGGCAGCAGGTACATTGACGGACGACCGTGCCCAGCTGCTACTGGACCTACTGTCCATCCAGATCAACAACCGGGTCTGCAGTGGGCTTTCCAGCGGGTATATGGTGGGCGGCCGCGCAAAGGACGGCAGCGTTGTCTCTAACCCTTTGACCCGAATGGGCATGCAGGTTGTAGACGATGTGCATCTGGTCTACCCGGCGGTAGGTCTGTGCTGCTGCCACGACACACCGGAGGAGGATCTGCAGCTGGCCTGCAGGGTACTTTCTCACGGGCGTTCTCACCCGGCACTGTTTAACGATGATATCATCCGTCAGGGTCTTGAAGAGTACGGCATTCCAGAAGAGGAGAGCTACGAATACATTCACAGCACCTGCGTGGAGATCACGCCTGTCGGCTCAAGCAATGTGTGGGTTGCAAGCCCTTACACTAATTTGGTGCAGTTGTTGCTGGATGTCATGGACAGGGACTACGCAAGCTTTGACGGGCTGCTTAGCGCCTACTATGCCCGGTTGGATGCTCATATCAAGGCCAACTTTATCGAGCAGAACAATTTCCGTTTGGAACACCGGGATCGGGTCATCAAACCGCTGCTCTCCTGCTTTGTCTATGACTGTTTGGAAAAAGGCGAGGATGTCACCCGGGGCGGCGCCCGCTATAACTGGATCATGCCAAGCTTTGTGGGCATGGCCAATTTGGTGGACAGCCTTGTCGTGCTGCGTAGCCTGGTCTTTGATAAAAAAGAGCTGACCGTCGCCCGCTTTGCCGACATTCTGAAAGATAATTTTGAAGGAAACGAACCACTGCGGCTGCGTATTCTGAATGAGGTACCCAAATACGGCAATGATATTGACGCCGTGGACTGCCTGTTTGAACAGATCGTCACCCACATTGTGGAGCAGTGCAAGCTGTATACGCCCTGTCTGACCGGCGGCAAACTGATCCCCAGCGTTTTCTGCTGGGTCATGCACGAACGGCTGGGCAGCCAGACCGGCGCCAGCCCGGACGGACGGAAAGCAGGGTTCCCCTTAGGGGACGGATCCGGCCCCTGCCAGGGCAGAGAGCACTGCGGTCCCACCGCCTCCATCCTTTCCAGCACCAAATGGTCCCATAAGGAACTGATCGGCGGTGTAGCGGTCAATATGAAATTTTCCAAGCGCACCTTTACCCAGGATTCCTGCGCCAAAATGCTGGCCATCATCCGTACCTATCTTGCCCGCGGCGGCTTTGAACTGCAGATCAATGTGGTGGATCGGGATACCCTGCTTGCCGCGCAGGAACAACCGGAGCAGTACCGGGATCTGGTGGTGCGCATTGGCGGCTACAGCGATTATTTTGTTAAGCTTTCCCCCAATATGCAGGCAGAAGTGCTGCTGCGCACGGAGCATGACCTATGAGTGATTTATTAGGAACCATCTTTAATATTCAACGATTTTGCACCCAGGATGGCCCCGGCATCCGCACTACAGTCTTTTTAAAGGGTTGTCCCCTGCGTTGTGCCTGGTGTCACAACCCGGAATCTCAACGCGGTGTACCGGAGCTGTTGTTCAGCAGTGAAAAATGCATCGGCTGCGGCAGCTGCGTGGCTGCCTGTCCAAACGGACTGCACACCCTGCGAGACGGAACGCACTGTTTCACTCGCAACGGCTGTATCAGCTGCGGCAAATGCACCGCTCACTGCTGGGCAGAGGCATTGGAGCTTTGCGGCAAAAAACAGACGGTAGCCGAGGTCATGGACGAAGCCTCCCGTGACCGCCCGTTTTACGAGACCAGCGGCGGCGGCATCACGCTTTCCGGCGGAGAGCCGTTGGCGCAGGGAGAATTCACGCTTGCCCTCGCACAAAGCTGTAAGCAAGAGAATATTCCCCTTTGCATCGAAACCTGCGGCTACGGTGATCCATCCCTGCTGACCCGGTTGATACCGCTGGTGGATATCTTTCTGTTTGATATCAAACTGTTGGACGCGCAGGAACATAAAAAGTATACCGGGGTAGACAATATCCTAATACAGCAAAATCTTCGCCTGCTCAGCCAGAGAGGCGCGCGCATCATTCTGCGCTGCCCCATTATTCCCGATGTCAACCAAACCCCTGCCTTTTTTGATGGGTTGGCTGAGCTTGCCGCTGCCCTGTCCGGGGTGGAGGCAGTCCATCTGGAGCCATACCATCCACTGGGTCTATCCAAGCTGCAGCGGCTGGGCAGGCAGGCCGACTACGACCGGCCGACCATTCTGGACCGTAAGGAACTGATCCATATCGCCGCCGCAATGACCAAAAAAAGCGGAAAACCGGTCATTGTGCAGTAAACGGCAGTCCGTTTTTTCTTTTTTCGAGATAAAAAACCTTTTGAGATTTTCCGGTGAAATGTGCCGGTTCTCAAAAGGCTTTTTTCATATGAATCATTCAACGCAGACTGCACAGGTACCTACGGTATCTATTGGCAGATATTGTACCTGCCAACCGGGCGTAAAGCCAAGGATAGCCGTATTCAGTCTTTGCGCAAACTGCACCCCATCCCCCTGTACCAGCGCCAGCTGGGTCGGACCCGCACCGCTGATGCAGTAGCTGATCGCCCCCAGCGCCAACGCCGCCTGCTTTGCCTTGTCATAATGGGCAATCAACTGCTCCCGGTAGGGCTGATGCAGTCTGTCCCGCAGGGCGGCACCGATCAGCGCCGTATTCCCCTGCTCCAGCGCTTTTAACAGTACTGCGCCGTGGGAAAGATTATAGACCGCGTCCGCCCGGGAATAGCTTTGGGGCAAAACCTCACGGGCAAGATGGGTGGAAAGCTCAAAATCCGGAATGACTGCCACGAAGTTTAGGGACGGATGCACCGGGCAGGCTACCGTATAGGGCACCCCCTGCTCCACCATAGAGACGGTCATCCCACCGAACAACGCCGGTGCCAGGTTGTCCGGGTGTCCCTCAATGGGGTTACATATCTGCAGCAGCAAGCCATTCAAGCTTATCCCTGCCGCATCGGCTGCCTGTTTCGCTGCCTCTGGGTGCAGCTCTGCCGCAGCTGCCGCACCTGCAGCCAACAGTGCCGCAGAGCTGCCCAGCCCCCTGCTGACAGGGATATCCCCCCCGATGGTAATATGCAGGCTCTTTTCCGTCGGCAGCCCAAACCGCTGCATAGCCGCCGTATAGCTTTGATACACCAGATTGTCCGGCCCGGCGTATTTTTTGTCACAGCCGTCAATGACCAGCTGCTCCCCCTCTGCCGCCACCGACACAGTATTATAGATGCCCAATGCGCAGCCAAAGCTATCAAACCCCGGGCCGACATTGGCCGTGGTACCCGGCACCCTGACCGTCACTTTTGAAAAAGACATTTTCCTCTACCTCTTGTCCGGATGATCCGACGTGCGGATTTTCCCTGTTTTTTTACAGACCGATGGATTTCTTCACATACTCGGTCAAGCCCTCCGGCCCTACGCAGTCGGTGTGCTGCACCTTTCGCTGCTTTAGACCTGCCAGCCCTGCCGGAATAGCTACGCCAGTCAGCTGCTGCAACTTATCCATTGCCTCAAATTCATCCTCCGGCACCGGCTGCCCCAGGGCAGACAGTACTGCAGCAGGGAACTTGTAGGGGGAGGCGGTGGATAGCACCACCACCGGCGCATGCGACGGATTTTGCCGCTTATACTGCTGCGCCACATACCATGCCACCGCCGTATGGGGATCAACAAGGTAGTGATGCTGCTGCCAAATTTCCTTTATTGCACCGGCTGTCATCTCATCGTCGCAGAACCCGGCGCTGAACTCTGCCTGTATTTTGGCCAGTACCGAGTCGGAAACGGAATAACCGCCCTGCTTGCTCAGCCGATTCATCCAGTCTGCTACGGCAGCGGTATCTCCGTTGGTGATAAAGTACAAAAGCCGCTCCAAATTGCTGGAGATCAGAATATCCATAGATGGCGAGGTTGTCTTGTGAAAGGGTCGTTTACGGTCATAGGTGCCGGTGGTCAGAAAATCCGTCAGCACATTATTGGCGTTAGAGGCACAAACCAACTTACCGACCGGCAGGCCCAGCCTTTTTGCCAGATATCCTGCCAGAATATCGCCGAAATTACCGGTAGGTACCACAAAATCCACCGAGTCACCCGCCTGTATGCTGCCCTTTCGGACCAAATCGGCATACGCCTTAAAATAGTAGGTCAACTGCGGCGCCAACCGACCGATATTGATGGAATTTGCACTGGACAGTGCCACGCCGCTGCCCTCAAGCACCTTTTCGTTCAGGGCGGCAAAGGTTTTTTTCACGCCGGTCTGGGCATCATCAAAATTACCTTCCACTGCGCACACCTGTACATTGGTCCCGGTCTGGGTGACCATCTGTGCCTTTTGCACCGGGCTGACGCCCTGTTCCGGGTAAAAAACAGTAATTTTCACACCCGGCACATCCGCAAAGCCCACCAGGGCAGCCTTGCCGGTATCGCCGCTGGTAGCGGTCAAGATCTGGGTCAGCTCACCGTTGCCCAGCTGTTTTTTTGCCGCGCAGATCAGCTGTGGCAGCATAGAAAGTGCTACATCCTTAAAAGCACTGGTAGGTCCGCGGAACAGCTCCAGCAGTGCATCCTCCCCCAGCATAACCGTCGGGGTTAGCTCCTCTGTTTCAAACTTGCCGCTATATGCCCGGTCTACTAGCCCGGACATATCCTCAAAATCCGGCAGCAACGCCTGCAGAACGCGGGTGGCTATGGCAAATGTGTCCTCTGTAAGAGTACACTTCCAATCAAAAGAAATATCATCCAAACAAACGGGAACATACAGTCCACCGTCCGGCGCAAGGCCGCGTAAAACAGCCTGTAAACTGTTACTGTTATTGTCGCTGCTGCGGGTGCTTTGATAGTTCATTGTTATATTCTCCTATTTTCTCGTCTAATTCACCGAAAATGCTTGCTTTTTCTTGTCTATAATGATATAGTATCTTTATCGTAATTTCAAGAGGTTTTTCAAAAAGAATTACAAAGCTTTTCAAAGCTATGGGAAGAAAGGTAAAAAACATGAAAATTGTTTTACTGGGTCACGGTGTTGTGGGCGCCGGCGTGTTTGAATTGTGTGCGCAGCACAAGGACATGGAGATTGTCGGTGTTCTCTGCAAGGACCCGGAAAATGTCCCGGACGGCAAGGGTTTTTCGGATATAACGCCCTTGCTGCAGGACAAAACCGTGGATACCGTTGTGGAAGTGATGGGCGGTCTGCACCCCGCGTACGAGCTGGTGTGTACCGCATTACAGCATGGCAAAAATGTTGTCAGCGCCAACAAGTATCTAATATGTCATTATTATAAGGAACTGACCAACCTTGCCTGCCAGCACGGCGCTGCGCTGCGTTGCACCGCAGCGGTGGGTGGGGGAATCCCCTGGCTGGTCAATCTGCAGCGCGCCCGCCGGTGCGATACCGTGCGCCGGATCAGTGGCATTATGAACGGTACCACCAACTACATTTTAAGCACCATGCACGCACAGCCGCTCTCCTTTGGGGATGTACTCGCCGAGGCACAGCGCCTGGGTTACGCCGAAGCCGACCCCACTGCCGATGTGGACGGGTTGGATATCCGACGCAAGCTTGCCATCAGTGCCAATGTGGCCTTTGACTGCTGCATAACAGAGGAGGACATCGACACTTTCGGCATCCGCAATATTCAGGATCGGGATATCGCCCTGTTTAAAGCCCACGGCTACACCTGTAAGCTGCTGGCAGACGCCTGCGAACAGAAAGATGGCCTGACCGCGGTCGTGGAGCCCTGCCTGCTGGGCAGTGAATGGCCGGAGGCTGCCGTGCCCGCCAACTATAACTGGATCACCATGTGGGGCGACGCCATAGGCAGGGAAAGCTTTTTCGGCCAGGGCGCCGGTCGCTACCCCACCGCTTATAATGTGGTACAGGACCTGGTGGATATTCAATCCGGCGCAGAAGGCTTTTATACCGGCAGCTGTCAGCAAAAGCGTGTAGATAACGCCACTGTTCAGCGGCGGTACTATCTGCGCACCGCACTGAAAACCGACTGGGTCAAAGCACATGCAAAGGAACAGTGGGCAGAGAATAGCTTTATCACCGATGCCCTTTCCCCTGCGCAGATGCACGCCGCCATGCATACAATAATGCAGACGGACAAAAACGCGTTCTTCGCCGCCCTACTATAACAGATGCAAAGTGAGGATATGATCATGTTGAAAGTTGTCAAATTCGGCGGAAGCTCAATGGCGGACGCCACACAGTTTTCCAAGGTAAAGCAGATTGTTCTGTCCGACCCTGCCAGGCGGGTGGTGGTGGTCTCCGCAGCAGGTAAGCGTTTTTCAGATGACCACAAAATCACCGATCTTTTGTATCTGTGCTACGCGCACCTGAAATACGGCGTTGCCTGCGATTCCGTCTGGCAGATCATCTGCGACAGATACACCTCTATCCGCAACGATTTGGGGCTGAAGCTGGATATTGAAGCCGAGTTGAGCGCCCTGCGGGAAAAGATGGACAGGGGCATTACCCAGGATGAGCTGGTCAGCCGGGGCGAATACCTTGCCGCCCGCCTAATGGCAGACTATCTGGGCTTTGATTTTCTGGATGCCGAAATGTGGCTGAAGTTCCGGTTTGACGGCACCATTGACCAGGAGGCCAGCTACGAAGCTTTGCAGCACGCTGCCGAGGGGCACAAGGTGGTGATCCCCGGCTTTTACGGTACCATGCCGAACGGCGGTATCCGGGTGCTGACAAGGGGCGGATCTGATATTACCGGAGCTTTGGCCGCCGCGGCGCTGGGTGCTGATGTATACGAAAACTGGACCGATGTCTCCGGTATTCTGATGGCTGACCCCCGCATTGTAAAAGATCCTCAGCCCATTGAACGAATCACCTATAACGAGCTGCGGGAGCTGAGCTATATCGGTGCGCAGGTTCTGCACGAGGGTACCATTTTCCCGGTGCGTGAGAAAAACATACCGCTGAATATCCGCAACACCAACGATCCGGATCACCCTGGAACCCTGATCATGGATGAATTTGACGATACCGATTCCTCCGAGCAGCGCTTTATCACCGGTATCGCAGGCCGGAAAAACTTTACCATTGTCACCGTCAATAAAGCCGGACTTTCCTCCACCGTGGGTATGCTGCGCCGCATCTTAGAGGTGTTTGAAAAACACGGTGTCAGCATTGAATATGTACCCAGCGGCATTGACTGTGTATCTTTAGTGGTGGCAACCGACAAGGCGTCTGCCTGCCTGTACTCTATTTTGGGTGAGCTGCAAAAGGAGATCAAGCCAGATAACATCAAGGTCAACGACAATATTGCCATTGTGGCTGCCGTCGGCCGTAAAATGGCGTACCGCTCCGGCAGCTCTGGCAAAATTTTTGCCGCGCTGGGCGAGAACGGCATCAACATCCGTATGATCACCCAGGGTCCGGACGAACTGAACATTATTGTGGGCGTGGATAACAAGGATTTTGCGAAATCCATCCAGGTCCTGTACGACAGCTTTGTACGCTGATCAACCGCTATCAATGAAACAAGAAAGGTGGATTATCATGGAAAAGAAAAAGAGCTACCGCGTAGGTATTTTAGGGATTACCGGCGAGGTTGGCAGGGAGATGTTAAAGGGTCTGGAGGAGCGGCATTTTCCCGTAAAAGAGCTTCGCGGCTTTGCCAGTGCACGCTCGGCAGGCAAAAAACTATCCTTCTGCAATACTGAAATTACGGTGCAGGAACCTTCTGCAGAGGCCTTTGAAGGGCTGGATATTGTACTTGGTGCTGCCAGTAATGCCCTCGCCAAACAGTTTGCCCCTGCCATCGTGGCTGCTGGAGCAGTGTTTATCGATAACTCCAGCGCGTTCCGTATGAACGATGAGGTGCCTTTGGTGGTACCGGAAATCAATCCGGAGGACGCCTTGCAGCATAAGGGCATTATCTCCAACCCCAACTGCTCCACCATCATCACCCTGACGGCCATTGCCGCCATCAACAAATTAAGTCCCATCGAAAGCATGATCGCCTCTACCTACCAGGCGGTATCCGGCGCAGGCGCAGGCGGTCCCATCGAGCTGGCCGAAGAGGTTTCCGCATTGGAAAACGGTCAACCGGTACAACCCTCCGTTTTCCCCTACCAGATTGCTTACAACGTCATTCCCCAGATCGGCAGCGAAAGCACCGAGGGCTACACCACCGAAGAGATGAAAATGCAGAACGAAGGCAGAAAAATTTTGCATCTGCCCGCGCTGAAGGTAAGCTGCACCTGCATCCGGGTACCGGTCGTCCGCAGCCACTCTGTTTCGGTACTGGTGCGCACAAAGGATACTCTTTCTGTTGCCGAGGCACAGGCTGCCGTTGCCGCCGCACCCGGCTGCAAGCTGGTAGACAACCTTGCCGAGAAGCAGTACCCCATGCCGCTGGATACCAGTAACCAGGACCTGGTCTATGTGGGTCGTATCCGCCCCGACCTGACCGATGAAAAGGGGCTGAATGTCTGGTGCTGCGGTGATCAGGTGCGTAAGGGCGCCGCCGTTAACGCTATCCAGATTGCCGAGCTATTGATTTAATCTCTTACAAAAAAATGGCTGCTGTTGAACATCTTTCAACCGCAGTCATTTTTTTACTCTTTATCTTCCCGGTTGCGCTTGCGCATCAACAGGTTCAACTCTTTCATAAAGGTATCAATATCGCTGAACTGGCGGTAAACCGAAGCGTAACGGATATAAGCGACATCGTCAATCCGCTGCAACTTATCCATCACCAGCTCGCCCACGCGGAGGGATTGAACCTCTTTTTCCAGTGCATTGGAAAGCTCCGATTCAATAGCATCTGCCGCGTTTTCCAGCTCTTCATAGGCAACCGGGCGTTTTCCACATGCTTTGATCATACTGCTCAGCAGCTTTTGCCGGTCAAAGGGTTCCCGACTGCCGTCCTTTTTGACCACGATCAGGGGTATCATTTCCACTGTCTCATAGGTGGTAAACCGCACCTTGCAGCGCAGGCACTCCCGTCTGCGACGGATCCGACTGCCGTCCTCGGCAGGACGGGACTCGACGACCTTGGAATCCATCTCTCCGCAAAAAGGACACTTCATAACACTTTTCCACCCTATCCTTCCGGTTGCTATATTCTGCCGGTCACCACCCAATCTTCTGCGATTTCCGGCAGCTGATAGGGGCGCAGACCTGCTTTTGCCAACTTATGCATCAGAGAAATCGCCTGCTCCCGGGACTGCATCGCACAGGGCAACACGGCATATTCTCTGCGTGAAAACACTGCCAAGCCAAAGGCTTGTTCTCCCTGTTGCCGGATAACGCAATAGCATAGTAATCCCGCTGCAGAGCATCTGGCCTTTTCCCAAATAATCTCACCGCTCATACTGCATCCTCACTTGTCCGCTGTTTTCTTCAATATATCGCGGAACAACTGGTAATGCAACCTAAACCGTTCGACAAAAATAAGCAGCATCAGGCAAATACATCCAAATACTTTCGTTTTATTGTAATACAACTGTCTTTTGAATGCAAGTATAAGTTTGCACACAGAGTAATATTTTCTGCGAAAAGAAAACCTTTCCCGGTAAATACTACCCGAAACCGGCTGAAAAGCTGCTCTAACCGCGAACCACCAGCTTTGACTGCAGGACGGTATGCCGTGCCAGGTAGTCATAATCTTCCGTCTGCCTAAGCCGCTGCAGCAATACCCGCATGGCGATCCGGCTTTTCCGACATTTTTTCACCAGCCGACAACTGACCAGCCCTTGATAATTTCCGTGCAAAAGATGCTCCGACTGTACCGTTAGTCCTGCATTTTTCATAGCGGCAAGAAAGCCGTTCAGCCGTTCTCTGCCCGGTACGGTTGCTTCCGGGCCGACGACAGCAGAAATCTCCCGATGACCACATTCGATCAGCTGCTCCACTGCTTTTCGGCTGGCGGCTCCATTGTCCACGAAAACACTGTCGGCCTCTATGCCATTTATTTTTCTGTCCCCAAAAAAGCAATGGGAACACGGCGACCTGCCATCTGCCGCAAAAGCCTTGCGGTTGCATCATTTTCTTCGCAGATACGGCTTGCCTCATAGTATGCTATCTGGAAACTGTCGCCGTAGAAACCTCGCAGAGCGCGGCAACATCCTGTATGGTGGCTTTTCGATTCATTATTTTCTCAGCGCAGGCGCTTTTTCAATCAGTCGGGTGATCTCGGCACCGACCTGTTCAAAAGATACCTTGGGCAGCAGGTAGGTCTGATTTGCGCCCTGCTCGGGTTCCCAGTGAGTCATGCCGTTTTCATCCACTCGAATGCGGCCTTTTTCGTGATAGGCGAAGTATTTGCCGGGAAAAATTGCCTCCAGCACAGCAGTGGAATCCCAACTGGGGAACGCCGCATTTTTCAATTCCGGTCTAAAGACCGTCTCCAGCTCGTAGGCGCGGCGTACCGGATTATCCATTGCGCCGGTACGGATAAACTCGGGTACGGAGGGCACCCGAATGCCGATTTCAAAGGCAGAAAAGGCCACCGCTCCCGGCCAATCCTTACAAAAATGTCGGGCAGCCGGCACATCCAGGCTGATATTCCATTCCATAGCAGGTTCGTCCCCGAAGGTATCCCAAAAACGACCTGCCATAACCACAGTACGGCATATTTTTGCCTTAATCAGCTCTTTGCCGGTCAGGGGACAGTTTTCATCCGGCGCGCTATCCAACAGACCGGCAGCAACCGAAAGGTGTCCCACAATGACAAAGGTTACACTGCCGTCCTCCACTTTTGCCAACACCCGACGGATCAGATGCACCGCATCCTCTGTGGGGGCGTTTTCCGGGTAACGGGTTATGTATTCTTTGCAGATCTGTTCCGCACAGACCCGATATTGAGGCTCCGCTTTGCCATGCAGCGTACCTACCGGAATATCGCCCCTGCCGTAGTACCGGTTGACCGCATCCGGGCAGGCAGCGACATAAGGGGTATCCAGCCCAACTGTGGTACACAGGATCTCCGCTTCGCCTTCATCCGCCAAAGCATGCAGAGTGGCAAGCGCACCGATATTGGTGCAGTCGCCGGAGATATCCATATCCATGATGATCTGTTTTTTCTTGATTTCCATACTATACTTTTTCCTTTCTTAGTACAGTTTCGTCTACATTTTCCCTGTTTTGGGAGAGTGGTATTCAAACACTGGCAGTGTCGAATGCAACCGCATCGTCACACAGCAACTGAATTTCATTCCGGGTGGAGGTCTGTTTTGAATGGTGGGATCGACATAGCCGCAAATAGCATTTTTTCATTTTCTCTGATCACATTTTCATACAAAAGTAGTGTAATAAGGATTGTGTAACCGTTTACACATACTTTAGCATTGCAAACAGGGTTTGTCAAGACTTTTCATCCGCCAAATACCCCTATCCGTTTTCCAACCGGATTGCCCCAATACCGATTTGTACTTATGCAAGCTTTTGTGCGTCCTGCAGCATATTCTCAGCAAAAATTGCATAGCCTCGGGTCGGGTCATTGACTAATACATGGGTAACCGCTCCCACCAACTTTTGGTTTTGCACCACTGGGCTGCCGCTCATACCCTGAACGATACCGCCGGTCTGCTCCAACAGTCGATCATCCGTAATACGGATAATCATGTTTTTGGTAAGGTTTTCCTCACTGTAGCGGATGCGTTCAATTTCCACTGCGTAGACCTTAGGCGAACTGCCGTCAATACAGCAATATATTTCTGCCGGACCTGTGGTTACCTCCTGTCGCAGTGCCACCGTCATCTGCCGGGTTTCAAACGCTTGGTTACTGCCGTACAGTTTACCAAAAATGCCGGTCTCACCATTTTTCGCTATTTCTCCCACAGAAAAAGCAGACAATATCCCTTTCAGTTCTCCGGGAGCCCCGCTGCTGCTTTGGGTGTAATCTGTGATCTCTACCGGAACAATCTGCCCAGTCAGCAGCGCAATTTCCTCGCCGGTATCCACATCAGTCACAGGGTGACCCAGCCCGGCATATACCCCATCCTGCTCACAGATAAATGTCAAGGTTCCAATGCCTGCAGTAGAATCCCGCACCCGCATACCGATCCGCCAGGTATCCTCCGTGGTTTCCCGCATGGGGATTACCGTGCATTGCAAGCTTTCCCCCTTGCGCGTATACTCGACAGTCAGTGGGTTGCCTCCGCAATCCACCACAGCCTGCTGAACCTGGGCGTTATCCCGCATGGCTACCCCGTTTATCCCGGTGACGGTATCTCCCATCCGCAGCCCGGCAGCCTTGGCCGGATTCTGATAGCCGGTTGGGGTACGGATATCCGTAAACCCGACGATCATGACTCCTTCGCTGTACAACTTAATTCCAAATGGCGCACCGCTGACCCCGACCGCCGTCTCCTGTATCTCGTTGACCCAAACCGTTTTGATTGGCACGATGCCCAAAAGCTTTATTTTTGCGCTGTAGCCGCCCGCATTGGCACTAACGCCCACCGCATAACTGTCTGCGGTGACAGTCGGCGCACCGGTCATTAACCCTGTCCTCGCAAAGCGGAGGCTTTCGCCTTTGTTTACCGTCCATTGGTCTGGCAAAGCCGCCCGCAGGGTAATACAGACCGCCGAAACCGCCAACACAGTCACTGCCAGCAAAATAGCAGATATTTTTAAAAGCTTTTTCATATTATTTCCTTTCCGATAAAAAAGACAAAGGCGACCGCCCTTGTCTTTAGTATTTACCGTACCGGGTATTTTAGTCATTTTCTCATTTACTACTCATCTGTTTTGTATTTAAACAAAAGCCCTACGCAGCCGGTGCAAAACCGCCGTCAGCACCGGTCCTAACCAAATACCGGCAAGGGTCGGCAGCAGATAGATTCCCCTTACCGCAACGGTATGAAAAACCGTCTGCGCCACCGGCAGATAAACGCTGATCAGGGTAATTCCAATTGAAACCCCGACCGCGCAAAGCAGTGCCGGATTACCGGATAAGGAAAAAGGATGACTGCGGCATTCCATAATATGCACCATCTGGGCGATGACCAAGGTCAAAAAAGCGGCGCTGCCCGCTACAGACAACCCACCCCCCATCAGCCAGACCGCCTCGTAAACTGCCGCAGTGGAAATCCCCAGCAGCACGCCCCGCAGCAGTATCACCTTCAGCAATCCTTCGGCAAAAATGCTTTGCGTCCTGGGGCGGGGCGGGCGTTGCATAATGTCATCATCCGGCGGTTCTATCCCCAACGCAATCGCCGGTAAACCGTCCGTCAGCAGATTAACCATCAATATTTGAATGGGCACCAGTGCCATGGGCAGCCCCAGAAGCATACTGAAAAACATGCTTAATACCTCACCCAGATTTCCGGTCAACAGATACCGGACAAAACGGCGAATGTTTTGATAGATCACCCGTCCCTCCTCTACCGTAGCAACAACGGTAGCAAAGTTATCATCCAGTAAAATGACCTCCGCTGCCTGTTTGGTCACATCTGCCCCGCTGTTCATGGCCACCCCGATATCCGCCTGTTTGATAGCCGGGGCGTCGTTCACGCCATCCCCGGTCATTGCAGTCACCATACCGCAGCCCTGGTATGCCTGAACGATCCGCAGCTTGTGCTGGGGCGTCACCCGGGCGTACACAGAGGTCCGCATACAAACTTCCTTCAACTGCTCATCCGTCATTTTTTCCAACCTGTCACCGGTCAGCAGCTGATCTCCCGGCCGCCAGATGCCCACCTGTTCCGCAATCGCCTGCGCGGTACGGGGGTGATCGCCGGTGATCATCACCGGCTTGACGCCTGCCCTTTTGCAACGGCTGACCGCTGCCTTGACCTGGGGCTTGGGTGGGTCCTGCAGGGCAGCAAAGCCCAGCAGGGTCATACCGTAGGACAGGCCGTTTTCCTGTGCTGACTGTTCAGCCAACCTCTTTTCTGCCAGGGCGATCACCCGCAGACCGTCCTGCGCCATTTCGTAAAGCTCCTTACTGACCGAAAGTCGCTGTGCTGCGGTAAGAGGGATTTCTCCGCTATCAGCCAGCCATCTGTCACACCGGGCAAGTAAAACATCCGGCGCTCCCTTGCATAGCAGTAGTGTCTCCTTTTCGCCGGATACCGTCACAGTCATATACTTTTTTTCGGAATCGAAGGGCTGCACACCAGTACGCCGGAACCGGACGGACAGTCGCTCACCGTTAATTCCCTCCAGCCATGCCGGTATTAGCAGTGCTGCCTCGGTAGGGTTGCCCTGTGCCCGGGGTTCGCCTTTTTCCAATGTGACCGCAGTATCCGCACACAGCACCGCGCACCGCAGCAACCCTGCAAGGCAGGAATGCTGCTCGGCTGAGGTCTTTTTTTCGTTGTGATAAAACCCCCGCCCTTTTCCGGTGGCATGGTATACCAGTGTCATACCGCCGCAGCGTACCTTTTGCAGGGTCATTTTGTTTTGGGTGATAGTACCGGTTTTATCACTGCAGATTACCCCTGCGCAGCCCAATGTCTCCACTGCAGGCAGTCTTCGGATAATCGCACCTTTTTTTAATATTCTGCCGACGGAAAGCGCCAGGACAATGGTGACGATGGCTGGCATCCCCTCCGGAATGGCCGCCACCGCAAGTGAAATACCTGCCAGTAGCATATCCAAAAGAGGTTCTCCTCTACTCCAACCAAGAATACTGACCCCCACACAGATGGCAAGACACCCAATCGCCACCCCTTTGCCCAACTGGGTAAGCCGCTGCTGAAGCGGGGTTTTTTGTCGCCCGTTATCCTCTAACAGACCGGCAATCTTGCCCATCTCGGTATCCATACCCACACTTTGCACGGTAAAGACTCCGCTGCCGCCCATGACAACAGTGCCCATGTATACCGCATCCCCTGTTTTTTTCTGACGTGGAATACTTTCACCGGTAAGCAGCGCTTCATCCAGAAAAAGCTGCTGCGCCTCGACCAAAACGCCGTCCGCCACCACCCTATCTCCCGGGTGCAACAGCACCGTATCTCCACACACCACCTGGGCTGCAGGGATGCGCTGCCGGATTCCGTCCCGGATCACCACTGCGCCCGGGGCAGTCATTGCCTGCAACGCATCCAGTGTTTTTTCTGTTTTATACTCCTGCAAAAAGCCCATTACCGCGTTCAGCAGAACAATTGCCACGATACTGATTGCTTCCGCAGTCTGCCCCATCCATGCGCTGATCAGCGTTGCCAGTGCCAGGATCAGTATCATAAAATCCCGAAACTGACTGAAAAATAAAGCTGCAATACCGTTTTTCTTTTGTTTTGTCAGTTGATTGCTGCCATTTTTCTGCGCTTCAACAACCTGCTGCGCAGTTAACCCCCGGTACTCCACCCATCCACCTCCCATACGGTTCCTTGGGGATAAGGTATGACCGGTTCAGCAGTCTTATGCCGGGTTTTGCAAAACCGTTGGCCTGTTTGCTATACCTCGCATAGCGCTCGCGTAAGCATGACCGAAGGCTGACCCTCTTTTTCGTCCACCACGGCAGTGTAGGGCGGCAAGCCTTCCTCCTGCAGAAGCAGGGCACACAGCGGTGTTTCCACATAGGTCTGTATTCCCCGGCGCAGCGGACGTGCGCCATATTCCGGCTGGCAGCAGCGAGCTACCAGTGCCTTTTTCCCTGCAGGGGTCACCTGCAGGGTGATCTGTTTTTGCTGCAGGTTCTGTTGCAGCTGATCCAGCATTCTCTCTGCGATCTCCTCCAAAACCGACTGTTCCAACCGCTCAAAGGGGATCACCTCGTCAAATCGGTTCAGCAGTTCCGGCGACAAAAAGTGCTGCATTTGGATGGAGAGCCCGGTCAGCCCGTCTGTATGTCCGGCTTTTTCCGACCGAAAGCCCACCGCCTGGCTGCCAAAGCCGGCTTGTCCGCTGCCCAGGTTGGAGGTCGCCATCACCACAGTATGCCGAAAATCCACCCGAGTACCGTCGCTGTCTGTCAGCTCACCCTCCTCCAGCAGCTGTAGCAGCAGCCGCAGCACCTCCGGGTGGGCCTTTTCCAGCTCATCAAACAGTACAATACAATAAGGGTGGCTATGCACCGTCCCGGTCAAAAGCCCCGCCTGCTCAAAGCCCACATATCCGGGCGGAGCGCCGATCAGGCGACTGACTGTGTGAGGCTGGCTGTATTCGCTCATATCAAACCGAAAAAGCAGCTTTTCCGACCCAAACAATTGCTGCGCCAGTACCTTCGCCAACAGCGATTTTCCTACACCTGTCGGCCCGTACAGTAAAAAAGAGCAGTTGGGTCTGCCATTCTCCGCAAACCCCATTCGAAAACGCTGTACTGCCGCCGCCACCGCCTTAGTCGCGCGCTTTTGTCCCCTTACCTCCCGGGATAGATTATCCTCCAACTGCAACAGCCGCTGCTTTTCCGGTCTGGTCAGCTCCTCCAACGGCATACCAGACCACCGGGCTACGGTAGTGATCACCTGCTGCGCCCCGATCTCGGCCACGGTACTGTTCTTTTGCTCGGTCACCCGACTGGCAGCTGCCTCATCTAACAGATCCACTGCCTTATCCGGCAAAAAGCGGTCGTGGATATACCTCACACTGTAGTCCACCGCCGCCTCCAGCGCCTCATCCTGAATGCGTACCCCATGGAACTGCTCATAGCAGTGCCGCAGTCCTTTTAAGATATCCAGCGTTTTTTCCCGATCCGGCTCCTCAACCCTGACCTGTTGAAAACGTCGCTCCAGCGCGGCGTCTTTTTCAATATGCCGCCGGTATTCTACTGTAGTAGTTGCCCCGATCACCTGCAGACCGCCGCGAGTCAGTACCGGTTTAAAGATATTGGCGGCGTCCACTGCCCCCTCGGCAGCACCCGCCCCCACCACGGTATGCAGCTCGTCGATAAACAGAATGATACTTCGGTTTTGACCGGCCTCCTCTAGAATTCCCCGCAGCCGCTCTTCAAAATCTCCCCGATACTTTGTGCCTGCAACCACACTGGAGATATCCAGACTAATGATCTGCTTATTCAAAAGCGGCTCCGGCACACTGTCTCGGGCAATCAGACGGGCAAGCCCCTCGACCACCGCTGTTTTCCCTACACCGGGCTCTCCCAAAAGACAAGGGTTATTTTTCTGCCGTCTGCACAGGATCTGTATCATTCTTTGCACCTCTGTCTCCCGCCCAATGCAGGGGTCCAGCTGGTTTTGCCGTGCCAGTTGTGTCAAATTTTTACCGTACTTTTCCAAACTGCGATTTTTGACCGTCGGGCCGGTACGGGGTTCTACAGCCGAGGCACGGTAAAAAAACTTGTCCGTGTTTGCGCTTTGCATCTCCCGCAGCATTCTTGCGGCGTAGGTGGTCTTTTCCTGCAGCTGCTCCCACAAGATCTGACCGGTCACGGTTCCGGTTGTTTCCTGTATATTTTCCTGTCCGGTTATCCGTATTCCGCATGTCTGCTCCGGATAATCCACGGCACCCGGCCGTCCTGGCACAGAAGTGTCGGCACAGGGGCCTGTAGCGGTCTTCCGTACAGCGGCATAGCACCTTTGTACCGTCGCAACCAGCTCCCCACTGAAATCCTGCGGAGACAGTTCACACACCGTGCCGGTGCCTCTGTGCTGTGCGAGGTAATGTTGCATCTGCTCCGGCGTAAAGCACAGCCGGTGGCTATACTCCCGTACGGAAACCAGCTCTATCAGCACATGTTCAGTTGTCACCTCGGCCTGACCCATTGTCCCTGCAAGACGCACTGCCCGGTTCATCACCTTTGCGGCGATTCGGTTGAAGTGGTAAAATCGGTACATTCAGTATCCTCTCCTTCCTCTCCCGGTCATTTTGGGCCAAAGCAAGAAGAGATATACACTCCCTTTTCTCCGAAAAGGCAACAAAAAAAGCACCGGACACCCGGTGCCTTGCATATGGTTACTGATTCAGCATTTCTTTTAGAGTCTGGGCTATCTGATCCGGGCAGGAGGAAGGCTTGCTGCCGCAGCGGATACCCTCTAACCGGCTGATCGCCTCTCCGGCATCCATACCCTCCAGCAGAGAGCTGATGCCTTTCAGGTTGCCGTTACAGCCGCCAACTACCTTAACGGATACGATTTTCCGATTGTCATCTAGGATAATTTCGGTGCTTGCAGAGCATACGCCGACATTTTTATGTTGATAAGTCACAGGGTAATCTCCTTTACGCTTGTTAAGAATTTGTTTTATTGTAGCATAGCATTTTGACACAATGCAACGGCTTTTTTCTGCCGTCCCTTTTTTTCTCTCTTTTGCCCAAAAACTATTTTTTTCTGCCGAAATACTGGTAAAAAAGCAAGTATTTCAGATCTTGTGCCGCTTCGCCACGGTCTCCAAAAGCCGTTTCAAATGGGTTTCTGATGTGGTAAAGGCTCCCGGCAGGCAGCCGTAATCCTCATTGACGCCGTGATAATCCGTTCCGCCGGTGATGATCAGGTCGTATTGCATTGCCATGTTTTTCAAAGCGATCTGCACTGCAGGGGTATTGCCCGGGTGGTGTATCTCCACCCCATCGATCAGACTCCTCTTTGCCAGGTCGGCTACCAGCTCCACAGAATCATACACACCGGGATGGGCCAAAATCACCGTTGCGTTGGCTTGGTGTGCCTGCTCCAGCAGCTCTTCTACGGGCACACGGTAGGTTTCCGGCGTGGCACAGCTGCCGTCTTTACCAAACAGGGTATGAAACAGCTTCCCGTAAATCTGCGGGGTCAGACCGTAGCGGTGCAGCGTATGCATGATATGCGCCTTATAGGCAACCCCGCCTATCTCGGACTGGGTGAGGATCTCCTCCTCATCCAAAAAAGGATAAATCCTCAGCAGCTTTTCCACAGTCTGTCGCTGCTGGCGGTTGCGAGACAGAGCCATCTGCTCTACATGGCGGATTAGCCCCGGGGTTTTATCCGGCGCATAGCACAAAAGATGAACCTTTCGGTCATGCACGAAATCCCACGCGCTCAGCTCCACACCCGGTATTAGGTTGACCCCCTGCACCACGGGGTTGGCTAACGCGTAATCCACTGACTGAAAGGTGTCGTGATCCGTCACCGCCAGATGGGTCAAGCCCGCCCAAGCCGCCATCCGCGGCAGCTTTTCAATGGGGATACAACTATCAGAAAAAGTGGAATGGGTATGTAAATCGCCTTTCATTTTCGGTTCCTTTCCGTACCGCTTTTCTGTCCTGTTGGGGTCAGACACGGTTTTTTTCCAGACGGATATCCTCCCCTGCAAACTGTAGGACAGTACACCCGCCCAGTAGTCTGCTGGCCAGCTTTTCGGAATAGCGGGTGGTCATCATCGACTGTGAGGTGACATTGGTGGTATAGATGGTCGTTCTGCGGCCGCCCATACGGGTGTTGATGATTTCGTATAGATTGGATATGGTTCGGGGGGTGATGTACTCGGTACCCAGATCGTCCACGATCAGCAAATCTGCTTCCAGCATGGCCTCTCTCCAGGCGTCCGCTTCACTTTCCCAGGAGGTATCATCCAATCGGGCGAACGCCTGCTGGGCGCTGACATAGACCACGTCGTACCCCTTGGAAAGCACATGACGGGCAACGGAAAGAGCGAGATGTGTCTTACCCAGACCCGCATCCCCCATCATCATCACATTGCCAAGACCGGGTCGAAAATGGGTGGCAAAGGCCTGACAATAATCCAGCACCTGAGACATCACGCTGCGGGGCGAACCCTTCAGCTGCGCTTCATATATTTCGCTGTACTTATCCAATGAAAAGTTGGTAAAATCAGAGGGCTCCAGCGGAAACTCCCGGTTGATCTGTTCCCGGCGCAGTCGACGCATCTCCTGCTCCACACACAAGCAACGCTTTCCCTCATAAACGCCGGTGTCATTGCACTTTTCGCAGGCATAACAGGGCTGCAGCTGCTGCAGGGTAAAACCGGCCTGCTGCACGGTAACCACCAGCTGCTGACGCAGGGAAACGATCCGGGCTGACAGAGCTTCGTCCGGTCCGTTTAGGACCGACCGCCGTGCCTGCTCTATCTGCGCCGTACGCAGCTGCTTATTCAGGCTGTCATAGTTTGGCTCTGCCTGCTGCAGCAAAAGTTGATTATGCTCTGCCAAAGATTCTGCCTGATAGCGGTGCTGGGTAATACGCTGTATTGCCATGCGGTACAATGTAGCTTTGGTATCCATCCGGTCTCATCCTTTCCTGAACGGCATAGGCCGTTTTCCCATCTAACAACTTCACTCCGGCAAAAACAATGACAGCTGCGGAGGCCCTCTTTTTTAAACTGGTTCATCATCCAGTGAAAACTTGGGCACAATGCCCCGGGTTTTCGTCAGCAGATCTTCTGCATCTGTCACCCGGCGTTGGGTGTTGGGCACAGCATTGGTTCCCTGCTGCGCGGCGACCACATCCCGTGGCTGCCGATAACCCAAACCGTACCAGCTACGCAGAATACCGTTAATATATTTGACGGTCTGCCGTTCACTGCCCTCCACCATGCCGATTGCCATGGAGATCATTGCTTCGGAGTAGTGGTATTGCTCGTACCAAGCGTAAATCTTGGTCCGGTCTAAATTGGTAAAAGCCTGCTCGGTACAGTGCATCAGGTCAGCAACCTGCCGCAGGTACTCCGCTCTTGCAGAAAGTGCCGCAAGATAGTTTTCCAGCTGCTGCTCGGTAGTAATTCCCTGTGCCTGCCACTCCTCCATACGGCGGCGGATGACCGACAGCTTGGCGGCACTGTAGCCTTTTTCCTTAAAATGAGCCAAACCCATCAGCAGATATTCTATGGACATTTTATCCGAAATGTACATGGTCGCCAGGATAGCGGTGCCGTTTTGCCCGATCAACTCGCCGAAGATATGCTGGGCTTCCTGCATCAGCATAGCGATCTCGGGGTAACTGCCCGCATGCATACGCACCTCCTGCGCGGTCAGTAGCGGATTTTTAACCCGCAGCTCCTGCGCAGCAATCTCCGGGGTCCGCTCCTCCCGCAAAAGGCCCGCCCCCTGCCAAAAGGTCAGCGCATTCTTGACTGCGTGGATGCTTTTCAGGCTAAGCGCCATCTGGATAGATTCTGGCATGGTGTCGCCGGTACTCAAAATATATAAAGCAACACGAAAATAATCTTCTCTGCCGTTATTCAGATTGTTCACTACCAGCTGCGGTACCTGCAGACTGTCTCCGCTTTGGGGAATCAACACATACGACATACCGTTTCTCCATTTCGACCGACAAATCTTTTGCCGGAAAACTCTCTGTTGCTTACTTATTTTACACTATTTTATTTCCGGTTGCAATAAGTTGCAAACAGGTTTTTTGCGTGGTAAAATAGACCTGCACCGGATACAAAAAGACAGGAGGAGTTGACTAACTGTGAATATACCTGTTCTTGCCGGCGTTCCGCTGACCGCATACCGGATCCGGCTTTGTCCAAATGCCACTGCCCTGGCACAATATTCCGCCCGAGAACTAAGATACTTTCTTTTCCGCCAGTATGGCATTACCCTACCTCTTGCGGAAGGCAGCTGCAGCCCTGCGCGATGTGAGATCGTATTCGACAGCGCCGTTCCCCTTGCTAAAAACAGATACCGTATTTGGATGCAGGACAGCCGCCTGCAGATTGCCGCCGACGGTATGCCGGGATACGAAGCCTCTTTGCGCTATCTGCGGGATAGCTTTTTGCCTGCCCTGCTTGCCTGCCGACTGACCCTACCCTTCAGCCACGACGGACGGGGAGAAGAGGTCTGCCCCAACCCTGCCCTATTGACCCCGACCGGAGACATCCGACTGATGTATTACAATTTTAACGCGCAGAGCTGGCAGAACATCCGCAACTTTCGCCAAAATATGCAAATCGCGCTGATGGATGCCTATGCGCCGGATGTGATCGGCCTGCAGGAATTTCACCCAATCTCGCACGAAAACGGCTTTGGCAGTCAGATCGAACAACTGGGCTTTGCCCTTGTTCCGGTAGAGATAACACCGGAGCAAAACCCCAACGGCAATAACTATACGCCTCTTTACTATCGCAAGGAAAAACTGCAGCTGGTGGATTGCGGTTACCGCACCTACACCGGTCTGAACGATGTGTATAGCAAAGGGCTTACCTGGGCAGGATTCCGGATGAAAAGCAACGGAAAGGTCTTTTCCGTGATCACCACCCACTATTGGTGGGTGGCTGACCCGGAGGGAGACGCCGCCCGTGTGGGGAACGCTGTGCAGATGCTGGATACCGTCGCCTGTCTACAGAACCACCCGGTGCTTGGCTGCGGGCCCATCTTTGCGGGCGGTGACTACAACTGCACCTATTCTTCCCCCGCGCTATCCGTGCTTTGCAGACAAGGCGGGCTGAAAAACGCGTTTGAAGCCGCTGCTTTCCGCAATGACTGCAGCGGGCACCACGGCTATGCCGCCTACGATGAGGATCAAGATGTCTTTGTCAAATGGGAAACCCCCACCGGACACTACGCTAAAGATTTTTCCATCGACCATATTCTTTACACCGGCAATGCGGATATCCGGTTGTTTTATACCGTCACAGACCGATACGCGCTGATCAGCTCTGACCACTGCCCGCTGCTCTGTGATGCCGTTATTCATTCCTGATTATTTACGGTTGGTGACAATCCTATTATCAGACGCACCATAATGAAAGCGACAGAGCGTCTCATCCGCGCCCTGTCGCTTCTTTTTTGTTATTCCATGAGAGTATACTTATCTACGCAGAAAAGTCTCCGGAGACTGCACGCTGCCCTCCAAAACACTCTTCAGGGTAATGCTGTCAAGGAAGCTATCCACCACCTGCTGCAGGCCGGACCAAATAGATAAGGTCATACACTCCTCACATTTCGGGCAGGTGTTCACCCCACTCTCCAAACAGGATACCGGCGCCAGATTCCCCTCCGTCACCCGCAGTATTTCACCGACAGTGTACTCCTCCGGCTTTTTGACCAAACGGTACCCACCGCCCGCACCGCGGACAGTCTGCAGCAGCCCGCTATGGTTTAACACTGGAATGATCTGTTCCAGATATTTTTTGGATATCTGCTGCCGCTGAGCGATATCCTTTAGTGCGATAAACCCCTCTCCCTCGTGCGCAGCAAGGTCAATCATCATGCGCAGTGCATATCTGCCCCGTGTAGAAATCAACATATCAACTATTCCGCCTTACCAGTTATTGGCTTCTCCGTTCTAAGCTGCCGGGTTGTATTTTATCACAGCAAGCTGTTTTTTTCAATAGCCTTTTATTCTTGTTTTGCCTTGCTGTCAGCGAATGCTATCCCAACAAGTAAAGCATTTTCCCACCGTGGACAAATAGCATCCGCACTGCCAGTTCAAATGGTAAAGGAATTGTTATAGTTGAGCGGAAGCCCCTCTTTGTACATATGACTGTCGCCGGAATACTGCAAAACCTGGGGTACGGTATACCCATCCGGACGGTTTTCAAAATGTATCACCGTCATGCCGGAGGTTTCCATGGCAAAGTGGGAACAGAACCAGCAGTACGGAATATCCAGAATGGTACTCAAAAAAGCCATACCGAACCCTTCGTGGGCGAATAGCGCGATCCTCTTTTCGCTGGGCTGCAGTATTTTATAGGTATTTTCGTCCTCCATATGTTCATACCCCAGCTGTGCCAGAAAAGCCGTGCTCTCCCGGCGAATGCGGGCAATTCCCTCGACAAAATGATCCCCCTTGAATGCGGGATGGGTATACCACCTTTGTCCCAGATTGACGACCTCCGGCGTGTTGAAAAAACGCATATACCGATCGCTGTGGTACGCCCAGGTACGGTAATCCTCTCGCACATAGACCGCAAACTCCTGCCAGGTGTATAGTTCATTACACCAATCCAGCCGGGTGACAGGCAGACCGGTTTTCTCTGCCGTGGGTTTTGCCGTCAGGTAAGCCCTTTCAGAGGTAGAAGCATATAATTCGTCCAGACCGGCATCCTTCAACCGCAGAGAAAGCGCCTCCGCCTGCTCGTGACCGAAGGGCGTCAGCGAATCCGGATCGTAGATGGGGTCTCCGTGCCGAATATAATACAAAAGCATACTGGTTAAACTTCCTTTCAAACAAGCTGCCCTGGCAGCTTGCGTTTTTCCTTTGCCGGAAAATCTGCCTCATATTTTTCAAATTCCTCCGGCCGCTCCACACAGACAAAATAGCCCTTGGGCGTGGCATATTCTCCGGTAATTCCCGCCAGATATCCGGGCACTAATTCCCTGCACAAAAAGAAGTTGGCATCCTCCCCTTCCGGCAGGCCATGATACCGTATTCCGAAGTCGCTGGCGCAGGAAAAGCCGCTTCTGCCGTAGAACAAAATATTGCCCTCAAAGCAAACGGCGCCGTATCCCATTGCCGCGGCTTTCTCCAGCGAAACATCCAGCAAATATTTTCCGTAGCCCTGTCTTTTCAGCCGTGGGGTAACACAAATCGGTCCCATGGTCAAAATGGGCAAAACGGCTCCGTCATCCTTTTGAATAGCGGCTTTGACAAAAATATTCTGTCCGATGATCTCCCCGTCCTGTACCATCACCAGAGCAAGCTCCGGCAGATAATCCGGGTCGTCCCGCAGACAATGCAGCACAAAATGTTCCATGCAACCGGGTCTGTAAACATTCCAAAAGCTTTCTCTGACCAGATTTTCTACTTCGCGATAGTCTTTTTTCTCTTCTGTTCGGATTATAATGTGATTGGTATTCATACTAACCTCCTGAATGTTGTTTTCTTCAACGTTCTTCCGACGGGAGGTTTACTGATCGTACCTGCAACCTCCCGGTCACATTACAATCTCCGGTGTATTGTACTTAAACAAAAAGCACTCTCCTTGCAATTCAATCTAATTTTTCAGACGAAGAAAGCTCATTTTCCTTCCTATGCGTCTGCAATCTTATATTACCAGCTTCCTGTCAGAATGTCAATTCATAATGGTTGCTCATATTAACTCAATACAGTGCAGTTCTTCATTAGTTATTGCATTCTTTGTAAAGAAAAAAGGCAGCAGACTTTCTATCAAAATCTGCTACCCTCTATGGTGGACCCGAAGAGATTCGAACTCTCGGTCTCTCGGATGCGAACCGAACGCTTTACCAACTAAGCTACGGGCCCTTAGGTACTTGTTATAGTATAGCCTTGAATAGCAAAAATGTCAAGAACTTTTTACGGCAAATCTTCCCTGCGGGCAACAAAATGTCCCGGCTGCAAAAAAAACAACCGGGACGCTTTCAGATATCAGGCCAATGTAACCTTGCGGAAAATCTTTTTTCCCTTCTTCAGTACAACACCGTTGGTCAGTCTGGCGCCATCAACCGACAGGGTAGGGTCGGTCACCTTTTCGCCATCCATCAGAATGCCGCCCTGTTGCACCAGACGGCGCGCTTCGCCGTTGGATGCGCACAAACCGGCAGCAACCAGCAGGGATAGCACACCGATCCTGCCGCCACTCAGCTGGTCAGCGCCGACGGTTGCGGTGGGCATATTTTCATCTTCACCGCCCACAAATATGCTCTTGGCCGCTGCCTCGGCCTTGGCGGCCTCCGATTCGCCGTGAACCAGCTTGGTCAGCTCGTAGGCCAGAATCTCCTTGGCACGGTTCAGCTGCTCGCCCTCCCAACTGTCCATCTCATCGATCTGCTCCAGCGGCAGGAAGGTCAGCATACGGATGCATTTCAGCACATCTGCGTCACCAACATTGCGCCAGTACTGGTAGAATTCATAAGGGGAGGTCTTTTCGGGATCCAGCCAGACAGCGCCCTTGCCGGTCTTACCCATCTTTTTGCCCTCGGAATTGAGCAGCAGGGTGATGGTCATGGCATTGGCGTCTCCGTTCAGCTTTCGGCGGATCAGTTCTCTGCCACCCAACATATTGCTCCACTGATCGTCGCCGCCGAACTGCAGATTGCAGCCTATGGTCTGGTACATATGGTAGAAGTCGTAGCTCTGCATGATCATGTAGTTGAACTCAAGGAAGGACAAGCCCTTCTCCATACGCTGCTTGTAGCACTCGGCACGCAGCATATTGTTGACAGAAAAGCAAGCGCCAACCTCCCGCAGCAACTCAATGTAATTCAGCTTCAGTAACCAGTCGGCATTGTTGACCATGACAGCCTTGCCCTCGCCAAACTCGATAAACCGCTCCATCTGCTTTTTAAAGCAGTCACAGTTGTGCTGAATGGTCTCGGGGGTCATCATGGAGCGCATATCGGTCCGACCGGATGGATCGCCGATATAGCCGGTACCGCCGCCGATCAGCGCAATGGGGCGGTTGCCCGCCATCTGCAGACGCTTCATCAGGCACAGTGCCATAAAATGACCTACATGCAGGCTGTCTGCGGTGGGGTCAAATCCGATATAGAAAATGGCCTTGCCGTTATTGACCAGGTCGCGAACCTTCTCTTCGTCGGTAACCTGGGCGATCAGACCGCGGGCAACCAGCTCTTCATAAATTTCCATCTTGTACTCTCCTTGCTTATCTAATTGTAATTCATCAAAAAAAGTCCCCTGCCCCATAAGGGCAGAGGACGAATTTCACGCGGTACCACCTCTGAACGCATCTTCTTCGCAAAAGATGCCTCTGTGCGTATAAAACGCAACCACGCTTAACGCGCGCCACACGGCCGTGCCTACTGCCTTGCCGCTGCAAGGGTTCGGGCGACTGCTCAGGGATGTATTCACACTTGTTTCCGATACCTCTTTTCAGCGGACAGAGGCTCTCTGCAATCGGAGAATAAGGCTACTGGTTCCCTTCTCAGCATTTTCTGTATCCTGTAATAAGATACACGAAACCGGATTTTTTGTCAAGGTATACCAGGTGCGATTCCTGAACTTTTTTCTGCGTTTCCTGAACTTTTTTCGTCAAAGACGCCTTTTTATCGAATATCCTCAACAAAGTTTACCCGGTTTGCCGTTCCGTCCTTTTTCAGTCGCAAAGAAAACACCTCCTGCCCGCGGATATCAAAGGTAATAGACGGATATCCCGCCAGCATAAGGGTGGCTTTGCAGGCATTTCCGGTGGTCTCCCGGCAGCGAACAATCACATCGCCGCTGGCGTCCTCCGCAAACTTGACCGCGCCCAGCTCGACCCCGGCAGGGGTTAACTGCAGGAAAGAAGCCTGTTGCGGCGCACCGGTGCCCTTGTGGTAGCTTTCCCGCACCGGAACCGCCGGACTGTTCAACAGGGCAGCAAGGTTTGTCACCTCACTAAACTGCACCGGCCCGTTGTGGGGAACAATCACATAGCTGAATAGCTGCATTCCCTCATCGGTGTAGCGATCCGCAGCACCCTCCCTGCCAAAATAGTGATCGGCATACATCGCGTTGCGCACTACCGTCACACGCAGCTCGTTCTCCTTACAGCTATAGGCATACTTGCCGTCATTTAAGATCGCAACGCCGTGCAGACTGCCATCCTTCGCGGTGGCGGTAACATCTGCCCAGCGCTGGGCAGGCTGCTCTTCGCCTGTGGCCTTACGGCAGATAAAACCGTAGGGAATTTCCGCTGTATCAAACGCGTTTTCACCGGTGATCGGGAAAGCCAGCTTTACCAGAGTGTGGGGCTGCTGCCAAACCGCACGGCACTGAACATGCAGCTGCTTTTGATCGGCTGTGAGGTAGAAAATCTGCTGCAAACGGGAATCCTTGTATTTGTACTCAACCTTTACCCCGCTGCGCAGCTTTCCCTGCTCTTTCCATGTCACGGAAACCGGGGTCATGCGGGTGATCAGCTTGTCAAAATAGTCCTGCCCGTGAGCCCAGGAATCGTTTTCGCTGTCATCCAGCACCAGCGGCAGGGCAGCCGGTGCGACAAAGCTTTCGGTGTTCGCCTGCTTATCCCACAGGGATACCACCGCGCCGGAGGTGGCATCGATCCGGACCGAAAGGTACCGGTTTTCCATCACCAGCCCTCCGTCCTGCTCCCCGGTAGTGACCGAATCAAATCCCTGCGGGGCAGCACCTTCCCCCGTACTCTGCACCCAATAGGTCGCATAACCGCAGGCAGGCAGCCGAACCGGGAAAAGGACATCAAAATGGTCCACCCGGTCGTTCCGGGAGGCTCTGACAATTTGAGCAGGTACCGATTTTCCGACGGCATCCTTCACCTGAACCGTCTGTGTCCAGGCGGGGGAACAGGGCACCTGCACCGTGGTGCTGACAGGCTGCGCATGGGGATTAAACACCACCACCGGCGCGGGGAAACACCCATCTACCCCGCTGCAGTGGCGCACCTCGCAGCAGGCAGGCTCACTGACACCCTCTATCCAGGTATCGATCCTGCGGGAAAAATACAACAGTGCTGCCAACTGCTGCTGAGCGGCAAGCTGTCGAGCGTAACCAATGGAGGAGCGCGCGTCATCATACGCCTCGGGGATACAACAGCCAGCTATAATATCGTGAAATTGGTTAAAGGCCAAATGTTTCCAAGCGTCTTTAAACAGTTGCGTAGCCGGCTTTCTACCGGAGACCTGCGCGGCAAGGGTATCCCACACCTCCGCGGCAAACAGGTCATTTTCCGCTTGACGATTCCACTGCTTGACCGGGGAGTTTAGCGCGTAACAGCCGCTGGCGTGGTGCTGCAGCTCGTTATTCCAGACCGGCAGCTCCGGGTTTTGCAGCCGAACCGCCTTGAAATAACTGTCCGGATCAGAGAAAATGACCTGACATTCCTTCTGTCGGGATTGAATATACTCGATATCCCACCGGGTAGGACCGCCGCCATGGTTGCCCACGCCGTAGAAAAACATCAGAGGCAGATCCAGCTCGTCCCGCTGGCGCTTAGTCTCGGCCAGCTTTTCCGGCAGATTGGTGGCACTGGCATTGGTCTCATAGCCTTGGATGATCCGCTGCACCAGTACCCGACTGCCATCCGCACCTTCCCACCAGAAAACTGTGGGCAGATGCTTCTCATGCTCGCCGGGGCGCATCATGACATAATACTTCATGCCGGACTGCCGCAGGATCTGAGGCAAGCCCGCGTTATGGCCAAAGGAATCCACATTGTAGCCCACCTTGGCGGCGTGGCCCAGCTTTTCCTTCAAAAAGCCCTGGCCCAGCAGCGTATGCCGGGCAAAGCTCTCTCCGGAGGGCGCATTGCAATCCGGCTGCACCCACCAGCCGCCCACCGGCACCCAGCGGCCCTCCTGCACCCGACGCCGGATCTGGGCAAACATAGCGGGTTCATTTTCCATGACCCACTCATAATAGCTCACGGCACCGGCCGTGAAAATATAACCCGGCTGTTCCTCCATGCGCTGCAGAGCACTGGCAAAGGTGGCCTTGATTTCCGCGGCGCCCTGAGGAAAACGCCAAAGCCAGACAGGATCCAGATGGGCATTGCCTACCAGATGAATCGACTTCATATAAACCTCCAGAAATGGTATGATTTCATTATAAACGCAGGCCCGATAAAAGGCAATAGCGCTTGAAAATACCCCCATAATGAAGTATGATGAAGGCAAAAAGGAGGCCCTATGAAAAAC